>CAYZVM010000294.1:0-6093 GCA_964481485.1 uncultured Saprospiraceae bacterium
CTTTTGGAAAAATGGAAAGAAGATTTGTACCAAAGAGAACTCCGGCGGGAGAATGTGAAAATCGTGCAGTGACTAAATTGAAGCCTGCCGAAATTGAGTTTTGAAAATCAGGTTTTTACCAAAAAAATAAACATAACGACCATGGGAATTTGGCAATTTTTCAGAAGCCAATATTTGAACGAATGGCTGCCAGCGGCGAGTAGGATGCCCTCCATCATTCATCGCGCACCGCTCATCGCTCTTTTTTTCCTCGCCCCCCTTTCCCTTTTTTCCCAAAACGACCGCGCCGTCATTGACCAAGTGGTGGCTACCGTCGGCGGCGAAATCATCCTTTTGAGCGAGGTGCAGGAACAATTTGCCTACGTCAAACAGCAGCAAAAAGACCTGCCCGACGACTACAAGTGCATAGTGTTGCAAAATTTGATTGTCCAAAAACTGTTAGTCAACCAAGCCAAACTCGACTCCATCGCTGTGCAGGACGAGGAAGTGGAGACCCAACTCAACGCCCGGGTTGACCGCCTGATGTTGTATTTCAACCAAGACGAAAAAGCCCTCGAAGAATATTACGGCCAGAGCATCGAGCAGATAAAAGAGCAATTGCGCGGCGACATGCGCAACCAACTCCTGTCCGAGCGGATGCAGGCAGACATCACGGGCAAAGCCACCATTACCCCCTCAGAGGTGAAGGTGTTTTTCAACAACATCCCGAAAGACTCGCTGCCCTACTTCAACGCCGAGGTCGAAATCCGCGAACTCGTCTATAAGCCCAAAGTCAGCACCGCCGAGCGCGAAAAAGCACGGGCACAAGCCGAAGAATTGCGCAAACGCATCATGGAAGGAGAAGACTTTGCTGCGCTGGCCAAAAAATACAGCGCCGATATTGGCTCCGGCACCAATGGCGGCGACCTCGGTTTCCAAAAACGCGGCACATTTGTGTCCGAGTTTGAGGCCGCCGTTTACAAACTCGAAATCAACGAAATCAGCCCGGTGGTGGAGACGGAGTTCGGATTCCACATCATTCAGTCGCTCGAACGCCGGGGCAACCTCGTCCACGCCCGCCACATCCTCATCAAACCAGAAATCACCGATGTCGAACTCGATGCCGCCAAGGCAAAACTTGACTCTGTGCGCCAATCCATCGCCAATGGCGAGATGACGTTCAGCGAAGCCGTGAAAAGATTTGGCGACAAAAACCAGGCGAGTTACAACAACGACGGGCGCGTGGCCAACCCCCGCAGCGGCAACACTTTTTTTGAAGTGGCCGACCTCGAAACGGATGTGTTTTTCGCCATTGACGGCCTCGCGGTGGGCGACGTTACCGAGCCGTTCCCATTCCGTGCGCCCGATGGCACCCAACTCTACCGGCTCGTGCTGTTGCAAAGCCGCTCCAAACCGCACAAGGCCGACTTGAAACAAGATTACGGGAAAATCCAGATGGCGGCATTGGAACAGAAAAAAGCCGAATTCACCGAAAAATGGGTGTTGGAAAAACTCCGCAGCACCTTCTTTTCCGTCGGCAACCTGTTCGGCGCCTGCCCCAATCTGCAGGAAATGCAGACACATATCATGAATGAAAAACCCTGAACCCTTTTTTTAACTGACACACAACCATGAAGTTACATACGCTCGGCATATTGCTGTTCCTTTTCGGTTCTTTCTCCGCCGCTGCCCAAACCCCCGACACCACCATCTTGCCTATCGTACCCTACGATAAGCCGCTCGAGTACGAAATCGGCGGCATCCGCGTCACCGGCGCTCAATATGCCGACGCAGGGGCGCTCATCGCTATTTCGGGCTTCCGGGTAGGCGAAAAAGTTCGCATTCCCGGCGGCAGCTTCACCAAAGCCGTGCAGTCGTTGTGGAGCCTCCGTCTTTTCACCGACGTGCAAATCATCCAAGAGCGCACTGTGGGCGACAAAGTGTTTTTGGAAATAGCCGTGAAAGAACTCCCGCGCTACACCCGCCACACATTCACCGGCGTAAAAAAGAACCAGCACGACGACCTCAACGGCATCATCAACAAGCACCTGCAAAAGGGCGCCATCTTGACCGACAACGTGAAAGCCACCCTCATCTATGCCATGCAAGAGCATTATATAGAGAAAGGCTATCAAAACGTCAAGGTCAAAATCCTCCAGTTCCCCGACGAAAAAGCGACCAACTCCACCCGGGTCGAATTTTTGATAGACCGGGGCAAAAAGGTGAAAATCAAGGACATCCTGTTCAGCGGCAACACCAACGTGAAGGACAAGACGCTGCGCAAAAAAATGAAAGAGACGGTGCGCAAACGCCGCCTTTTCAAAAAGTCCAAACTCGTGCGCAAACTCTACGAAGAGGACAAAATCAATATCGAGAAATACTACAACACCATCGGTTTCCGCGATGCCCGTGTGGCCAAAGACAGCATTTGGCGCAACAAAAAGGGCGAACTGATGATTCACCTGACCATTGACGAGGGCAACCGCTATTATTTCAGAAATATCATCTGGAAAGGCAACACCATTTACGAAACCAAGTACCTGCAACAGGTGCTCGGCATCGAAAAAGGGGATGTTTACAACCAAGAACTGCTCGATACCCGCCTTTCTTTCAGCCAAGACGGGCGCGACATTTCCTCGCTCTACCTCGACAACGGCTACCTCTTTTTCCGTGTGGACCCCGTGGAAACGTCCATCGAAAACGACTCTATTGACCTCGAACTGCGCATCTTCGAAGGCCCGCAAGCCACCATTGACCGCGTGGTCATCAAAGGCAACGACCGCACCAACGAGCACGTCATCCGCCGCGAACTTTTCACCCGCCCGGGCGACAAATTCAGCCGTTCCGACATCATCCGCTCCCAGCGCGAAATCATCAACCTCGGCTACTTCAACCCCGAAGCACTCGGCATCAATACGCCCGTGAACCCCGACCGGGGCACCGTGGATATCGAATACACCGTGGAAGAACGCCCCTCCGACCAGTTGGAACTGTCGGCAGGTTATCAGCCCTCCACGGCATTCAGCCGGGGCGGGGTCATCGGTACGCTCGGTGTCACGTTCAACAACTTTTCAATACGCAACATCAAAAACAAATCCGCGTGGAACCCGCTGCCGCAAGGTGACGGCCAACGCCTCAGCTTGCGCGGCCAGACTGCGGGCGACCGTTTCCAATCGTACAACGTGTCGTTCACCGAACCCTGGTTGGGCGGCAAAAAGCCCAATTCGCTCACCGTGGCCGGTTTTTTCAACCGGTTCTCCAACGGCTTTGAAGGCGCCGACAATTTTCAGCGGCTCGACATCATCCAGGGTACCGTAGGTTTTGGCACCCGCCTCAAATGGCCGGACGACAACTTCATCTTCCGCGCCGACATGGATATTCAGACTCTGAAAATCAATCGGTACGGCGGCTTTATTGACGATTTGGGCCGCACCATCAACCAAGGTATTTACCACAACTACAGCCTCGGCCTCACGTTGGCGCGCAACAGCGTGAACGAACCGATTTTCCCCCGGAGCGGCTCGCTCATTTCGCTGAAAATGCAGATGACCCCGCCTTATTCTATGTTCAAATCCCAAACCTTCTACGATACGGCGGGTGTGCAAGACCTTTATCGTTTTGTGGAATACCTCAAATGGCGTGTGGACGCGGAATGGTACACGCCGATAGTAGGCAAATTGGTGCTGAAAACATCGGCCAAAATCGGTATCCTCGGTCGCTGGTCCAACAAAACCTCGCTCGCGCCCTTTGAGCGGTTCGAACTCGGCGGCGACGGTCTGAGCAACCAATCTTTCGGCCTCAACGGGCGCGACATCATCAGTTTGCGCGGCTATGGCACGGAAGATATCATGGGGCGTTTCCCCGGCGGCGCGGGCGTGTTCAACAAATACACGGTGGAACTCCGCTACCCCATCTCGCTCAACCCCTCCAGCACCATCTTCGTGACGGCTTTTGCGCAGGGTGGCAACGCATGGGCGCGGGCGCGTGACTTCAATCCTTTCGATGTGAAACGCTCCGTCGGCATGGGTCTTCGGGTGTTCCTGCCCATGTTCGGCACGCTCGGATTTGACTATGGCATCGGTTTCGACAAGCCGCAGTTTTATGGCGAGGGCAGCAAGTTTTCGAACTTCGCAAGGTTCAATATTGTGTTGGGTTTCGAGCCGGATTAAGGTTTTTTGTTCAGGACTACTTTGCGGTGGCCATACTTTTTTTGGCTAAATGCTTGGCGGAGCAACAAGGCTGTCTTATGTTTGGCCCGCAACAACCAACCCAACTATGGCAGCCGCCTCGACCATTTAAAACACACGCCCCCTGATTGCTCCACCACCCGTGGACGGTCAGGGGGCGCGTCGTTTACATAGTTGGCTTTGCCGCAACCAACGACCATCCAAAAAGGCGCAATGCGTGTATGCAACCGAATAACCTACATACACGCAACTGCGCCCATTGGCAAAGGGTTGGACAAAGCGGTTTTTCACGCAAGTCAGGCTATGGGCGGGATTGCGTCCAAACAGAGTTGGGCAAAATACTATGAAAACAAAAAATGCATCCAACTATCCGCCTTCTAGAACCACTGCTTAACCCTAACAATTTAAATCTGTGTAAAATGAAAAAAGTCTTTATCCTTTTCGTGGTAACCCTTTGCGTCCTTCCCCCTTTATTCGCTCAAACACCCTCTATTCAATGGCAAAATACCATTGGTGGCAATTACGAGGACGTACTCTATTCCCTTCAACAGACTGCCGATGGAGGTTATATCCTAGGCGGGAGGTCCACTTCCAATATTTCTGGCGACAAAACCGAAAACAGTTTGGGAAGTGAAGACTATTGGGTGGTAAAGTTGGATGCCACTGGCACTATCCAATGGCAGAATACCATCGGAGGCAACGGCATTGAATTTCTTTTTTCCCTTCAACAGACTGCCGACGGCGGCTATATCCTAGGCGGGTATTCCGAATCCAATGTTTCTGGCGACAAAACCGAAAACAGTTTGGGAAATGCAGATTATTGGGTGGTGAAATTGAATGCCTTAGGTGCTATCCAATGGCAGAATACCATCGGAGGTAATGACATCGACGTACTCAATTCTATCCAACAGACTGCCGACGGGGGCTTTATCCTTGGCGGCAATTCTCATTCCAATATTTCAGGTGACAAAACCGAAAACAGTTTGGGAAGCGCAGATTATTGGGTGGTGAAATTGAATGCCACAGGCGCTATTCAATGGCAGAACACCATTGGTGGCGACGGTTTTGACCTATTATTTTCGATTCAACAGACCGCCGACGGCGGCTATATTCTTGGTGGATTTTCCTCTTCCAATATTTCGGGCGACAAAACCGAAAACGCTTTGGGTAATGAAGACTATTGGGTGGTGAAATTGAATGCTACAGGTGCTATCCAATGGCAGAATACCATCGGAGGTAATGGCATCGACGAACTCAATTCTATCCAACTGACAGCCGACGGGGGCTATATCCTAGGCGGAAGTTCCAATTCCAATATTTCGGGTGATAAAACCGAAAACAGTTTGGGAGAGGAGGACTATTGGGTGATAAAATTGAATGCCGCAGGTGTTATCCAATGGCAGAATACAATTGGTGGCAACTTTGAAGAGCAATTTTATTCCCTTCAACAGACTGCTGACGGGGGCTATATCATCGGCGGATATTCTGATTCAAATATTTCGGGCGACAAAACCGAAAACTGTTTGGGATGGTATGATTTCTGGGTAATAAAGTTGAATGCCACAGGCTCTATCCAATGGCAGAATACCATAGGTGGCAACAGTTATGATGCGCTCATTGCTTTACTACAGACTGTTGATGGCGGCTATATCCTAGGCGGAATTTCTTTTTCCAATATTTCGGGCGACAAAACAGAGAATAGCAATGGAGATATTGATTATTGGGTCATAAAACTTGCCCCAGAATCCGTACCTACGGAAGTAGTACTGGCCGACCCCGCAAGTATAACGATGTACCCCATCCCTGCTAATGATGTCCTCTTCGTACGCAGCGAGGCAGTCACCAACCTCTGCCTGCGCAATGCATTTGGACGGCTTTGTTGCATGAATCCACTGGTGCGGCAGATTGGGGGCTTAGCATAATATGA
>CAYZVM010000295.1:0-6017 GCA_964481485.1 uncultured Saprospiraceae bacterium
AGGCAAAATGCAATCAGGATGATAGCCCAGAGCGGCGCAAATTCGTATGAACTTTTCAGTGTTTTTATTTCGTGCTTGACAGCCGATGCAGTCGCACCGTTAATGACCCCGCTCTTCAAGTCGGCGTCTACGTTTTTGTTAAGGCTTTGGATGGACTTGCGGAGGGCGAAGACTTGGTTTTTGTCTTTTGTGTCCACACTGTCCATTTCAACGGCGGTTCGCCCGGCCTGCGCTGCTAAGGCCTGGATATGGGCGGCGTGTTCGCCTGTAGCAGCTTGGTTGAGCGTCGTTTGGATCGAGCGCGCGGCGTTTTTGAAATTTTCTACCGGCACACTGTGGTTGATAGCATATTGGAGGGGCATAAAGGCCATGAGCACTACGAGCAATAGGCCAACGCCCTTTTGCCCGTCATTGGAGCCGTGAAAAAAACTGACAAGGGTGCAGGTAGTAACAAGTATGGCGCGAATCCAAAATGGCGGCGGTTTTTTCTCGGAAGGTTCTTTGAAAATCCGCTTGCTTTTGACGGTGTTCTTCAAAACGTACATCAATAGAATGGCCAGACTGAACCCAAATAGGGGCGACACCAACAGTGAAAGGCCAATTTCACCCGCTTTTCCCCAGTTCGGCCCGTCGCCATGATGGACGCTGTAAAACGCAAAACCCGCACCGAGCAGCGACCCAATCAATGTGTGCGAACTGGAACATGGAATGCCGAGGTACCAAGTACCCAGATTCCAGGCGATGGCGGCTATCAAGATAGAAAGTACGAGGGCTGTATTCTCGCCGACCGGCTGCAGCATGAGGTCGTTGAGCGGAATGAGTTTTATGATGCCCATGGCGACTGCAATGCCGCCCGCGTACACACCGATAAAATTCCATACGCCCGACCAAACGACGGCCTGCACAGGTTTTAGCGTGTTTGTGTAAATAACGGTCGCCACCGCGTTGGCTGTGTCGTGAAACCCATTGATTGCTTCAAAAAGACATACCGCCAATAAGCAGATAATCAGCAGAATCGCGGTGGAAGTGGACAACTCGGAAATAAAGGCAAGCGCCATAAATGATTCGTTTTGTGCCTTAGAGGTTGTTTAAATTTATTTCGCTGAATTTACATGGCGTTTTTTGCCGCCACGCTTCGGCTATTTTTTCAACAATCCCGAACTGCCGGGATTTCTCCAAAATGTACCCTGCTTGACACCAAAACCCGCTTTTGTAATTTCCAGCAAACAAACCCAAACAACCTCCAAAAGTACTTTGGACTTGATTTTTTTCGACGCAAAAGTACGCTGCTCGAAATGGGAGGTTATTTGCCGGGGTTAAGTTAAGGTTAAGTTTGGGCGCAGGTTCAGATTTCCATGAGCGGCAACAACACCTCTACCCGTGTGCCAGTGCGTTCGCCGTGCGTGAGGTCGCCCAAATCCTGAATACGTATGAAATCGCCAGGTTCGTGTTTTTGGAGCTGGTGCAGCAAGCCCAGCCGTTCGCGGGTGATATCCATGCCACGCGAGCGGTGCGACTGATATGCGGCACCTTCCTTCTGTTTTTCACGGCCTTTGTTGTAGCCCACGCCGTCGTCCTCGATGACACAGCGCAACATTTGGCCGTTGTCGGACAAGTGAAATTCGATGCGCAAGTTGCCCTCTTGTTTGGGGCGGAGGCCATGTTCGATGGCATTTTCCACAAAAGGCTGCAAAATCATCGTCGGCACCTGCAGGTCAGTCATGTCGGCACCGTGCGGCGGGATTATTTGGTAATGGAGCCGTTCGCGGAAGCGAAGTTTGCGATTGATGTCCAAGTACCGTTCGAGGAATTCGATTTCCTGTTCGAGCGCCACCACTTCGAGGTCGGAATATTCGAGGGTATGGCGCATCATTTTGGCAAATTTGGCGAGATAAGACTCTGCCTCGTTGTTGCGCCCCGAAGTGATGAGCCCTTGTATGGCGTTCAGCACGTTGAACATAAAATGCGGGTTCATCTGGGCGCGGAGGGCGCGGAGTTGGAGGCTTGCCACGCGCAGCCGCGCCATTTGTGCTTCTTGCTGGTTGCGTTCAAGTTGGTGACGGGCTTCCAATTCCTCGCGTTCGCGGTCGCGCAGTTGCGTATAATGTTGGGCGGCCAAATCCGAGGCACGGCGTTGGCACTTATAGGCTTCTTCGAATTTTTTTTGTTTGTTGAAAAGGGTCGCCATTTTTTGGGACAAATGGCTCAAATGATACAAATCTTGACCGTTTTGCCCTATTTCCCATGCTTTTTCAAAATGTAACTCTGCTTGTTCAAAGTCGTTTATTTGGGAAAACAACCCGGCGCGCCAGCTTTCTATTTTTGAAAGATTGGTGAAATCGGTGGGTTTAGAAGGGTTTTCGTACTCTGCCTCGGCTTGGTCGAACAAAGCCAGCGCCCGCTCCGAATCGTTGGCCAAGCGCGCTATGATGCCGAGGTTGCCCAGTGCGTGCGTTTTAGCCTCCGATTCTCCGGCTCCTGTGACTTCCAACACCCGCTCCAGATATGTCTGCGCTTGCTTCACATCCTGTTGTGCCAATGCTGCCCGCCCTGCATTGAGGTAGTGCCAAGTTTGGCGTGGACGAAGGCCGTGCATCTCCACAATAGGCAACACCCGGCGATAGGCTTCAAGGCTTTTGTCCTTTTCATCGAGTCGCTCGTGGAGGTCGCCCAAACCGCTGAAAATCAGTGTCTGGATATAAAAATCTTTCAGGCTGCCAGTCTCTTCGTCGAGGCTGAGCATCGCCTTTTGCGCTTCCATCAGATTGTTGAGGGCTTGGCGCAGATTGCCGAGATGGAGGTAGAGGAAACCCTCGCGGCATAGGACATGGGCGCGGAGACGTGGCGGTGAATTTTTGTTGAGGGCGCGGCGGGCGCGGTCGAGGCTTTTTTCAGCGGCGCGCCAATCGCGGCGATTGAGGTGGATAGCGGCCAAGTCGGCCCACATTTCTACCAGCGCGGGCGCGTCGGCGAGGCTTTCGAGGATGGCGATGGCTTGTCGGGCGTGTTCGAGCGCGGGTTCATATTGGTGCCATTGGTTGAGCAAAAATGCCCCATTGGTGTGGTATGCCAGCCGGATGTCGAACGGCGTTTGCGGGTGAACCGCCTCGGCCAGTTCTTCCAGCACTTCTTTGGCGAGGGTAAAATCTGTGAATGCCCAGCGGGACAATTGTTCGCATCGGCGGCGGAGGTACACGGGGTCGCTGTTCAGCACTTCCGAAATCGCACTCGTTTCTATATCTGACATTTTTTTCTGCAATGCGTTGGCTCTTATTTGACAAAAATATCTTTTGCCGCAATCGTGAAATCTGACACTACGGGCGCAGCACTGCATACGGTGTCGCCTTCACAAATGGTGACTTTCGTGGGTGAGGTGTAAACGTACACCGTTTGCTCTTCCGGCACGATTTGCCAAACCACTTTCACACCTGCCTTGAAATACTCGCGGAGTTTTTTGCTGACTTTAAGATAACTGTCTGTTGGGGAGATGATTTCGACAACAAAATCCGAGACAGACTCATCATCTTGCTGAATCTTGGCTCGTGTGAGATAAGCAAGGTCAGGGCGACGAAGTTGAACTGCCGATGTCAATTGCTCGATTTCGGTGGCTAATCTGGCACCATGTTGAAAAGCAGATGTTTTGCGGAACGCCTCTGTTAGGTTATCCACAATATGAAATTGTTCTACTTTCGTCTGGCTGGGAGATTTTTCAATTACACCATTGTTGAACTCATACTTATACGCGTCTTCGCGATTGGAATAGCGGCGGCGAAACTGCTCCAGCGTGAGTGGGAGCGGTGCGCGTTTGGGCTTCACCTCCTTGTTTTGCGATTTTGCTGGCGCGGTCGCCGTTGCTTCGGTCGTCATGTGCAAATTGATTTTGTGACAAAATTACTATTTTTTGTAAAAAACGGGTTTCTCACAAACGCCCGTATTTTACTTTTACCTCCAAAATCTCTCACTATGAAACGATTAACACTCCCCCTGTTCGCTGCGTTTGCCATTTTCAACGCCTGCCAACAAACACCAAAATCTGACTCAAACACCACTATCGCTGTGCAACCATCCGTTTTTAAACCCGAACAATTCACCGCGCCCCATCCCGAAAAGAAGCCCAAAGAACTCATCTCTGCTTCCGGCGACAAACGGGTGGACGAATACTACTGGCTCAATGAGCGCGAAAACCCCGCCGTGACCGCTTACCTCGAAGCCGAAAACCGTTACGCCGATTCGGTGCTCGCGCCGGTGAAGGGCTTGCGGGAAAAACTTTTTGCCGAACTCAAAGCCCGTATCAAAGAGGACGACAGCAGTGTGCCGTATTTCAAAAACGGCTACTGGTACATCACGCGATTTGAGACAGGCAAGGAATACCCGATTATTGGCCGAAAAAAAGGCGACCTCAACGCAGCCGAAGAAACCCTCGTGGATGTGAACGAATTGGCCAAAGGCAAAGCATACTGCCAACTCGGCGGCCTCACGGTCAGCCCAGACAACAAAATGCTCGCCTACTCGGTGGATTATTCGGGGCGCAACCTTTTCAAACTCTTTTTCAAAAACTTGGAAAACGGCCAATTGCTCGCCGATTCGTTCGATGTGGGCGGCGCATTTGCCTGGGCAAACGACTCAAAAACAATTCTTTACGACACAAAAGACAAGGTCACGCTCCGCAATGACAAAATCTGGCGGCACTTGCTCGGCACCCCACAAAAGAGTGACGTCCTGATGTACGAAGAAAAAGACGTGACGCAATATGCCTACCTCGGCAAGTCCAAATCCGAGCAGTATTTTTTTATCAATTCCGCCTATACGCAGACGGTGGAGGTGCATTATCTGGATGCCAACAACCCAACGGGGCAGTTCAAATCGGTGCGCCCGCGCGAGCAGGATTTTTTCTATTCGCTCGAACACCACGCCGACAAATTCATCATCCGCACCAACTGGAACGCCAAAAATTTCCGCATCATGGAAGCCCCCGTCAGCGACCCGCGCCGCGAAAATTGGACGGACGTGATGCCCCACCGCGACGATGTGCTGATTGACAATTTCACCGTGTTTAAAGACCACCTCGTGACTGAAGAACACAAGGGCGGGCTTGGCCAACTCCATGTCATTCGTTGGGCCGACAAAGCCGACCATTACATTGAGACCGGCGAGCCAACTTACGGCTGCAACATTGATGCGAACCCCGAATTTGACACAAAAACCTTGCGCTACGGGTTTACTTCTCTGAAAACTCCATACACCGTGATTGATTATGACATGGAATCGCAGACTAAAACGGTGAAAAAAGTCGCGCCGGTTTTGGGCGGTTTTGATGCGAACAATTACCAAACCGAGTTCATCTGGGCGACTGCCCGCGATGGCGTGAAAGTGCCCATTTCCATTGTTTACAAAAAAGGCGTGAAGCGCGACGGCTCTGCGCCATGCCACCTCACGGGCTATGGTTCTTACGGCTCTTCGTATGACCCTTTTTTCAACCGCGACAAAATCAGCCTCGTGGACAGGGGCTTCGTAGTCGGCATCGCGCACATACGCGGCGGCATGGAAATGGGCTACCAATGGTACGAAAACGGCAAGATGTTCAACAAAATGAACACGTTTACCGACTTCATTGATTGTGCCGAACATTTGGTGAAGGAAAAATACACTGCGTCCGACCGGCTTTTTGCGGAAGGCCGCTCGGCTGGCGGTTTGCTGATGGGCGCGGTCACGAACCTGCGCCCCGATTTGTTCAAAGGTATCATCTCCGGCGTGCCGTTTGTGGATGTCATCACGACGATGAGCGACGCGAGCATTCCGCTCACCACCGGCGAATACACAGAGTGGGGCAATCCCGCCATCAAAGAGCAGTACGACTACATGATGAAATACTCACCGTATGACAATATGAAAAAGGGCAATTATCCCAACCTGCTGATTCTCACATCGTTTGCCGATTCGCAGGTGCAGTATTTTGAGCCTGCCAAATACGTCGCCCGGCTGCGTGATTTGAAAACGGACGACAATGTTTTGCTTTT
>CAYZVM010000296.1:0-6000 GCA_964481485.1 uncultured Saprospiraceae bacterium
GGTCGTAAAAACCCCACCTTGGCGTAGGCGGGTCGTAAAAACCCCACCTTGGCGTGGGCGGGTCGTAAAAACTCTATCCTCAAAACGAACCCCGCCTTGGCGTAGGCGGGTCGTCTCAAACTCACAATAAATGCTTCTTCGCAAAAGCCCTTCCCGAACCCGACTTTAAATACTGCTCGAATTCAAAGGCCTTTGTTCTTTCGGAAAAAGCACAACACCAAAGTAGTTTTACAGGGAGCCTCTCTTTTGTGACTTCCACCCATCCTTTCTGGTGTCGGTTGATTCGCTCTTTCATATTGCTCGTGCAGCCTGTGTAGTGATCTCCATCGCCACAGAGCAGTATGTAAACGTAAAAGAACTTGGCGTTTTCATCAAGATCTAAAGGTTCGTTTTCATTCATGGCAATTCGTTGAGGGACTTGGAATTGCCCGCCTACGCTTGTTTGTTTCTTTGAAAGGCTCAAAATTTGAAACTGGTATTGAGGGCAATTTGAGTTGACCCGCCTTCTCCGCCGATTGGCGGATTCGGCGGGTGAAGCGGAGAGACAGGGATTCGAACCCTGGATACGCTTTTGGCGTATACGCACTTTCCAGGCGCGCTCCTTAAACCACTCGGACATCTCTCCTTATTTACCCGCCGAATCCGCCAATCGGCGGAGAAGGCGGGTCGCAAAAACTCTTTATTCACTCGGCACTCGCGGCTCGCAACAACCGTTCCGTTTTTTTAACCGCCACCATTTTGTGGGCTAAATCGGGGCAAGAACCTTCGCCTTTTTCAAAAGCGGGTGCAAAGGTAAAAATCCAATCCACAAAATGCAAGGAGAAAGCAAAGCAGAAATTTTCAACAGGGTTGGTTGTATCTTTGCCGACCCATGAATGTTCCCTTTTTTGACAACCGGCGGGTACGGCAAGGGCTGACGATTATGCTGTTGATGGGTTCGTTGGCCTGCATATTCCCCCCTAAACACCCAGCCTTTATCTGGTGGGCAGACCATGCTGTGTTCGTGGCGCTGGGCTTTCTGGCGCTGGGGCTTTTTTTCCTGACTATCAACAAGTCGCGCCTGATGTTCGTGTGCCTCGGTTGTAGTGCTGCCATCAGTTTTTTCAAAAACGAACTGGGTGAAAAACCAGCATGGCGGGACGAAATGCCGCCTATTTCCCAACCTGTCAATGCCCCTCCCAACGACCAAACCCGCCCAGATTCCTTGTTGCAAAAACCCGCTTCGCAAAATGAGTCTTCAGAAACGAGCCGATAGCTTTCGCTATGCTTTTCATGGTCTGGCCGATTTGTTGCGCAGCCAACCGAACGCCCGCATTCATCTGGCCATGACAATAGCGGTGGTGCTTGCGGGGTTTTACTTCAGCATTTCTCGCATAGAATGGGTCGCGCTGGTGCTGTGCATCGCGCTGGTATTTGCCTTAGAGGCGGTGAATACGGCGCTGGAATATCTCACAGATTTGGTGTCGCCAGATTTTCACCCTTTGGCAGGTAAGGCAAAAGACGCAGCAGCGGCAGCAGTGTTGTTGGCGGCAGCGGGAGCCATAGTGGTGGGGCTGATTATTTTTTTGCCCAAAATCTTTTTGTTTTAAAAAAACACGCTGCCGCGAGCGCATCTCCCCAAAAAGCCGAACCGAAAATTTTAACCATATTCGGCTAATCTTTTCCGAAAGATGACGTTCAATGGTTTTTCCTACCTCGAAAGCCGTTTTTGTCGGCTATTTTACTCCATCTTTGACAACAGAAAGACAAGCAGGAACCATTGGGAGCGAATCCCTTGTGTTTCGTGTCTTGATACTATTCCTGCTAAACCGGTTTTTATCCTTATTTTTTCACCAAACTCTTACGTCCCATGCGATTTTCTTCTTTCTTGCCAATGCTGCTGTTGGTCGGTGCGCTGCATGCGCAAAACCAGTGCAGCATTTTTGACCTGACTGCCACGACTATGGTGCCTTCGCCGAATGCGTGCCAGTATTTCGTAGAGCTCGATTTTGAGCATTCCGGCACCACCAACCAGTTCACCGTGGCGGGGAATGGCGTCAACTACGGCACGTTCACCTACGACCAATTACCGCTCAAACTTGGCCCGTTTACGGCAGACAGTATCCCGATGGTAAAGGAATTTGTCGTGACAGATGCCGTTTTCACTGATTGTCAGGACGACACCGAGGTTTTGTCGCCTACCTGCTCTTCTAGCATTGCCTGCGACATATACAACCTGACGGTGGTGACGGGCGACTGCAATCCCGGCGGCCTGACTTACCAACTGACGTTGGATTTTGAGGTGGCCAACCCCGGCAACGACTTTTTTGAAGTATGGGCGGGCAACGGACTGTATCTTGGTATTTTCCCGCTTAACTCGCTGCCGCTGACTATCCCAGTTTTCCCTTGGGACGGCGACCCAACGGACAAACTGAAGGTGTGCATAAATGACAATCCAAACTGTTGCGAGGGAATAGATTTCCCTGCGCCGGCGTGTATTCTCCAGCCTTGCGGCATTTCGGGGCTTATTGCTACCCGGGGCGACTGCACCGGCGACAGCTCTTATCAGGTAGTTTTGAATTTTGGCTTGAACACACCGACCATCATTCCGGCTTTTGGTGTGTGGGCAAATGGCGAGTTTTTTGGAGTGTTTTCGTTCAACGACTTGCCGATCACGATTGACAGTTTCCCGTGGGATGGCGGGCCGACGGATGAAATCAGGGTGTGCATTATCAACGTCCCCGCCGACCCCCTCAATTCAATTATTTGCTGCGCAACGGCAGAAATAGAGGTGCCGGATTGCCTGCCGATATATCCCTGCGGAATCAACGGCCTCAACGTAGAAACGGATACTTGCTCCTCGGACAGCACTTTCGGTGTTTGGGTCAATTTCACCGTGAACGACAGCACCATGGTTGATTCGTTCCAATTGTGGGGCAATGGCGATGATTTTGGCACATTTGGCCTCGACCAATTGCCCCTCTATATCGCTGATTTCCCGTGGAATGGCGGTATTTTCAGTTACATAAAAGTCTGCACTGGCAACACGCCTACTTGTTGCAAAGAATATCAATTCCTCGCGCCGGATTGCTTGCCGTTCGGCCCTTGCGAGGTGACAAGTATTGCGGTGCAAACAGGTGCCTGCAATGCGGACAGCACCTACAAAGTGCGCCTGAATTTTCAGGCCACCAACCCTGGCGATGGCACCTTCATCGTGTGGGCTAACGGCGCATTGGTGGACACCTTCCCGCTCACGGCGGTGCCGCTCACGCTCGACAGTTTCCCGTGGGGCGGCGACAGTACGGATGTGGTGAAAATTTGCATCAGCAATACCGACACCGTGCCTTGCTGTCGGGAAGAGGCATTTCAGGCTCCGAGCTGTTTTTTCCCCGATTTGTGCGCCATCACAAATGTGGTGATAGACCCAGGCGGCTGCAATCCCAACGGCCAGTCGTACAGCCTGTACTTGGATTTTGAGGTGACAGACCCGGGCAACGATTTCTTCGAGGTGTGGGCAAACAACGGGCAGTACCTCGGCATTTTCCCACTAAGCCAATTGCCCATCACGATTCCAGAATTCCCATGTACCAACAGCGGTATCGGCGTTTTGAAAATTTGTATCAACGACAATCCGAACTGCTGCGTCATCGAAGAATTCCAAGCCCCCAGTTGTTGCACCGGCACCGACCCTTGCGAAATCACCAACCTGACGGTGGAAACAGGCGACTGTACAAGCGACAACACCTACGAAGTGTGGGTGAATTTTGATGTCACCAACCCGCTCGGCGATGAGTACGGCGTGTGGGCCAACGGTCAATTCCTCGGTTCGTTCCCGCTCGATTCGCTACCGCTCTACATTCCCGATTTCCCGTGGAATGGCGGCCAGAACGATGTAGTGAAAGTTTGCCTGATGAACGATTCTACCTCGATGGTTGGTTGCTGCAAAACCAAAGAGTTCAGCGTGCCGGACTGCCTCGACCAGCCATGCGAAATCTACAATTTGACCGTGGAAACGGGCGATTGCACGAGCGACAGCACTTACACGGTCACTATCAATTTTCAAGTAGACAACCCGCCGTCCAATATTTTCAGCCTTTGGGCAAATGGCACTTTGTACGGGACTTTTGGCCTAAATCAATTGCCGCTCACCATCACGGATTTCCCGTGGGATGGCGGCGCCAACGATGTGGTAAAAGTCTGCATGGGCGATGCCAACGACCCAAATGCTCAATTCACTTGCTGCCGCACCAAAGAATTCCATGTGCCGGGTTGCCTCAAATGCGAAGTGTATGATTTAACCGTAGAAACAGGCGATTGCACCAGCAACAGCACCTACGAAGTCTGGATAGATTTTGAGGTGGCCAACCCGCCCAGCAACACTTTTGAACTGTGGGTAAACGGCAATTTGTACGGTTCTTTTAATGTGGATTCGCTGCCACTTTATATCCCCGACTTCCCGTGGGACGGCGGCTCGAACGATGTGGTGAAAGTTTGCTTTAGCAACAACAATGGGGCAATCGGATGTTGCCGCACCAAAGAATTTGCCGTGCCCGATTGTCTTGACCCCGGTGGGCCATGTCATATTTCTGATGTGACGGTGGAAACGGGAGACTGCACGGGCGATAGCACTTACACGGTAACTATCAATTTTCAAGTGGACAACCCGCCCTCTGATACTTTTGCTCTATGGGCCAATGGCAATTTCTTCGGTTCGTACAGCTTGGGCGATTTGCCGCTCACCATCACGGATTTCCCATGGGATGGCGGCCCGATTGACCATGTGAAAGTTTGTTTCTTCAACGACCTCAACCCGCCGGGACAACCTTTCTGCTGCCATACCAAACCTTTCCAAGTACCCGACTGCCTCGACCCGGGCGGCCCATGCGAAATTTACAATCTCGTGGTGGACACGGGCGATTGCACGAGCGACAGCACCTATACGTTGACTGTCAATTTTCAAGTGGACAATCCGCCCTCCGATAGTTTTGACCTGTGGGCAAATGGCAATTTCTTCGGCACATATAGTTTGAACGACTTGCCGCTGACCATCCCTGATTTCCCGTGGAATGGTGGCCCGAACGACGTGGTGAAAGTCTGCCTCGGCAACACCAACACGAACACCTGCTGCCGCACCAAAGAATTCCATGTGCCAGACTGCCTCGACCCGGGCGGCCCATGCGAAATCTACGACCTCGTGGTGGACACGGGTGGTTGCACGGGCGATAGCACCTACACGGTGACTATCAATTTCCAGGTGGACAACCCGCCCAGCAATACCTTCGGCGTGTGGGCCAACGGCCAGTTCCTCGGCAACTTCAACCTCGATTCGCTGCCGCTCACCATCACGGATTTCCCGTGGGACGGCGGCCCGAACGATGTGGTGAAAGTTTGCTTCCCATCGAACACTGGCGCGGCAACTTGCTGTAAGACAAAGGAATTTGCAGTGCCAGACTGCATAGGTCAGGGGCCATGCCACATTTTCGACCTGCAAGTGCTCCACACGCCGTGCTTGTGCGGAGAGTTTTTTGCCATCCTAACATTTGAACATGAAAACGGCGGCGCAGGGGGATTCGATATCGTTGGCAACGGCAACAACTACGGCAATTTCCCGTACAACACACCGCAGCCGATTATTCTCGGCCCATTCCCCGGCAACGGCACGACGGAGTATGAATTCGCAGTCATTGACCACCTGCACCCGGATTGTGCCGACGACTTCAACCTCGGCACGGTGGATTGCATGACTCCGGTCATCAACCCCGGAGACGACGGCAAGTTGGTGCTTTCGCCCAACCCAGCTGCCAACTGGCTGAATGTGACTGCCCAATTCGGCAACGGCTCCACCATCGGCGAAGCCACTGTCCAAATTTATCACGCGGACGGACGCCTCGAGCGCACCGTCACCGTGGCGAATGGCAACAACTTCCAACTTGATGTGGCAGATTTGCCCGCAGGCATCTATCGCCTGACGTTGCTCGCTGCTGCCGGAAGAGTGGAGGGCACGTTTGCAAGACAGTAAAT
>CAYZVM010000297.1:0-3858 GCA_964481485.1 uncultured Saprospiraceae bacterium
CACAATCGCGACTTATACCCTCGTTTTGTTGCCACAACCCACCATTTCAGCGACCATCGAATTCTGCCCCGGCACCACCGTCACCATCGGCGGCATCGAATACGACCAGCCGGGGACGGTGACGGATACAATTCCTGCGACGACTGGCTGCGACACAATCGCGACTTATACCCTCGTTTTGTTGCCACAACCCACCATTTCAGCGACCGTCACATTTTGTAATGGCGACACCGTTTTCATCGGCGGCACAGCTTATACACAACCGGGGACGGTGGTGGACACTATCTCGGCGACGGTCGGCTGCGACACGATTGCGGCCTACACTTTGCAGTTGCTCGATGACCCGAATGCATCTATTGCCATTGATTGTCCCGAAAATATTGAGGTTGTTGCGCAAGCAGGTTCCAGTTCGATTGTGGTGGATTACGATTTGCCGACTGCCGTCAGCGACTGCATTTGCCCCGGCATCGAACTCGCGCTGACTGCGGGTTTGCCGCCAGGCGGTTTGTTCCCGTTGACGACCACGCAGGTTTGTTATGAGGCAAAAGACAGCTGTGGGAATACTGCGGAATGTTGTTTCGACGTGACCGTGCGCGATGAAGATATTTGCAGCCAAGCGGTCATCGGCTGTGTCAAATACGAGCTGTTCAGCATCATCAAAGACGCTACGGGCAAAAAAACCTACCGCATCCGCGTGACAAACAATTGCACCAACAAACTGATGTACGCCGCTTTTGCACTGCCGAATGGCATCGTGGCTCATGCGCCGCCGAACAACTCTATTTATACCGCCCCGAGCGGACACGAATACGAGGTGCGTAACCCCAACTATTCGCCGTTTTATTCCATCCGTTTCAAAACGGAGGGAACCGGTATTGCCAACGGCGAATCAGATGTGTTCGAATTTACTTTGCCGGCCATTGCCAGCCCGCTGCACATACAAGTCGTGACGCGGGTGGAGCCGAAGATTTTTTACAAAGCCTACCTCAACACACTGCACTGCCCGGTGGAGGCCGTGTCGAGGCCGGTGCAGCAAAGAGCGGGGGCTGATTTCCCAGACATTAAAATTTTGGAAAGTCAAAAACTAAATGTGTACCCCAACCCAACCTCGGGCATCCTTTTCGCCGACCTTTCGGACTGGCAGGGTGAACAGGTGCAGGTGCATATAGTGGACAGCCGGGGGCAGCGTGTGCAGCAAATGACCTTGACAGCCGATGCCGTGCCGCAAGAAATCACCCTGACAAAAAAATTGGCGAACGGGCTGTATTTCCTCGAAGTAATTACCGAGCAGGGAGAGAAGATCGCTGTCCGGTTTATCTTGCAACGGGGCTGAATCGTTTTGTGCCACAGTTAGCTACAAAAAATGGGTAGAGATGACTGTTTTATGGTATGCCTTAGTTGGTTTTACCCGGTCATCCCTGCCCAGCCTTGCTATCTTCACGACAATTTTGCAGAAAAAAATATGTGTACCGTAGCCGTAAAAACCGAAAGCATTACATTCGGGGCTGCAATTTTTGCGTTATTCGCATTGTGACAAAAATTGAGATTTTTAATCCCCACCGCCCTCGTCAAAGCCATTTTTTCACCCAAGATTTTTTTCCCAATTTATGAAATCGAATCTTTCCATTTCTTCAATCTTGATGATTGTTGCCTCCCTGTTTTTTACACAAAATCTTTTTGCCCAACAAAACACCGTCGTCCAACTCATGGGTGCCAAAATGCGTGCGCCATTGGACGTTGTCACGGGCAAAACCGACATTGATTTGTGCGGCCTGACCCCCGGCAACACTTATACCGTGCTTGCCAACGGCGCGGTGCAGGGGCAACAAGCTGTGTTTACGCTCGCACCATCCGCGTCGCAGGTTGGTGGGGAGCAACAACTTGTACAGCGAACCAACAGGCCGAATGCCGTGCGTTTTACTGCGACGGCAGAATGTTTCACCCTGACGGTGGACGTGAACGACGCGCATCAGGCAGTCACCCTCCCGATGTTCCTTTCGATCAAATGCGAAAGCTGCCCGGAGGCGGACGCTTGGAAGAAAAACCTGCTGAACGCCACGGGCGCGGCAGTACTCCAAGTGCAAGACGGCCAAAGTGCCGAAAGTTTGATTTCCAACGTGCTGATTGATGGAGATTGTTTCGATGTGGACAATGTGACCTTTTCGGGCGTTTCCTCTCAAATCGGCACTTTTTCCAATGGAGCGACTAATATCGGTTTTGATGCTGGTGTCATCATAGGCACCGGCGATATCAATATTGCGCCCGGCCCAAATGACCAGGACAACGCCAATGGGGGCTTTGGCAACGCCGCGTTTGACAGTGATTTGTCTCAAATAACGGGGAGCGGCAACTTGTTTGACCGCGCCAACATTGAGTTCGATTTTACGCCGACAGAAAGCCCCGTGTCGTTCCAATTCGTGTTTGCTTCGGAAGAGTATTGCGAATATGTGGGTTCGCAGTTCAACGACGTGTTCGGATTTTTTATCTCTGGGCCGGGCATCACTGGCACACAAAACCTCGCAGTGCTGCCCAGTTCCAACGTACCTGTCACTATCAATACCATCAACCATATTACAAACAGCGGCTTTTACGTCAACAACCAGACAAGTGGCAGTGCAAATCTTTGCGGCCAAAGCCCTGCCACGCCGCCCGAAACTATTGAGTTGCAATACGATGGATTTACGCAACAGTTGTTTGCGGTAGCCAATGTCATCCCATGCGAGACCTATCACATCAAACTGAAGATAGCCGACGTGGGCGACGGCATTTTTGATTCGGCGGTATTTCTGAAAGGTGGCTCATTCAGCGCTGGCGGCGATGCCACGGTTGATTTTGTGGTAAATGGCGACCCCGATTTATCAGTCGTCAGCGAAGGCTGCGGCACGGCACAATTGGTGCTTGACCGGGTCGGCTCCAACCAAAGCCAACCGCTGCCGGTGGCATTTATGATCGGTGGCACGGCCACGCCCGGCGTTGATTATGCCGCACTTGATCCTATCTATGTCATTCCTGCTGGACAAGACCAATTGGTTGTGCCTGTCACAATTTTCACGGACTTATTGACCGAGGGTGCTGAAACTATCGTCCTGACTCTTGACAATCCGTGCTCCTGCGATAGCCCGCAAGTGACGCTGACGATTCTGGACTACACAGATACGATCGGCATTTCGTTGGACAGCATCGTGCCGATATGCACGGGCGGTAGTGCAACGCTGACCGCAAACCCGATAGGAGGTGTTGCGCCTTATACTTTCGAGTGGAACACGATGGAATTCACACAATCTATCACCGTAAGCCCGTCCGTTACGACCACCTATTTTGTCACCGTAACAGATGCTTGTGATGCTTCGGCGGTAGATTCTGTCACCGTGACGGTGGGGGCATTGATTGAAACAACAGACACAATAGGGCTTTGTCCCGGCGCTTCGGTGACGATTGGCGACTCGACTTATTTCGCTCCCAACGTCGTGGAAATCATGTTTCCGGGCATGAATGGCGAGTGCGACACCATCGCCACATACATTTTGGAATCGCTGCCATTCAATACTTTGAACGATACGATTGCACTTTGTCCCGGTGCTTCGGTGACTATTGGCGACTCGACTTATTTCGCTCCCAACGTCGTGGAAATAACTTTTCCGGGCATGAATGGCGAGTGCGACACCATCGCCACATACATTTTGGAAGCGCTGCCATTCAACACTTTGAACGATACGATTGTGCTTTGCCCCGGCGCTTCGGTGACGATTGGCGACTCTACTTATTTCGCTCCCAACGTCGTGGAAATCACGTTTTCAGGCATGAATGGCGAGTGCGACACCATCGCCACCTACGTTTTGGAAGTGTCTGATTTGATAA
>CAYZVM010000297.1:3958-5805 GCA_964481485.1 uncultured Saprospiraceae bacterium
GTTTACACCCAACCCGGCACCGTGGTGGATACTTTGCCGGGCATGGGCGGCCAATGCGACACCATCGCCACATACGTCCTGACCTTGTTGCCGCAAGTCTCTTTCACGGAAAACATCTCTTTCTGTCCCGGTGAATCGGTGGTTATCAATGGCGAAGTTTACAACCAACCCGGCACCGTGGTGGATACTCTGCCAGGCGCGGGCGGCCAATGCGACACCATCGCCACGTACGTCCTGACCTTGTTGCCGCAAGTCTCTTTCACCGACACCATTACATTCTGCCCGGGCGAGACCATCGTCATCAACGGTGTGCCTTACACCCAAGCAGGCACCGTGTTGGACACCCTGCCCGGCACGGGCGGCGCGTGCGATACCCTCGCCACTTATGTACTGGTATCCCTCACTCCGGCGCCTTCCACGGTGACGCTGGATTGCCCCGACGACATCACCATCAATTCAGAACCGGCGGTAGGCAACTATACCCTGCCCGTAGCTGCTTCAGACTGTGTTTGTCCGGGCATTTCGCTCCAACTGACCGACGGGCTTCCCTCGGGCAGCACTTTCCCCGGCGGCGTGACGCAGGTTTGTTATGTGGCAAAAGACAGCTGCGGCAACACGGCTTCCTGCTGCTTCGAAGTGACTGTGCCAGACGAAGACAATTGCAGTGAAGCCATTATTGGCTGCGTCAAATACGAATTGTACAGCATCATAAAAGATGGTGCGGGCAACAGAACCTACCGCATCCGCGTGACGAATAATTGTACCAACAAACTGATGTACGCCGCATTTGCATTGCCGAATGGTATCGTAGCAATGGCACCGCCGAACAACTCGATTTATACCGCCCCGAGCGGACGCGATTATGAGGTGCGCAACCCGAACTATTCGCCGTTCTACTCCATCCGCTTCAAAGCCGTGGGGCCGGGCATCGCCAATGGAGAATCAGATTTATTTGAATTTACTTTGCCGGCGATAGCAGCCCCGCTGCACATCCAAGGGGTCGTGCGCGTGGAGCCAAAGATTTTTTATAAGGCTTATCTCCACACCATCCACTGCCCGGTGGAGACCGTTTCGAGGCCGGGAGAATCGGCAGCGGAAGTACCGCAGGAGCGCGACTTGACACCCACGGCATTGGGAGGAAACATATCGAATCTGAAGGTTTTCCCCAACCCGACATCTGGCACGTTCTACGCTGACCTTTCTGATTGGCAGGGGCAGCAGGTGCAGGTGCAAATAGTGGACAGCCGCGGCCAGCGTGTGCATCAATTGACCACGACAGCCGATGCCGCACCGCAAGAAATCGCCCTCACAAAAGAATTGGCGAGCGGGCTGTATTTCCTCGAAATATTGAACGAAAACGGGGAGAAACAGGTGGCGAGATTTGTGCTACAACGTTGACAATCATTTTTTTGAAACAAAAAAAACAGGCCGTCGGGAATCGCCCGCACGGCCTGTTTTTTTGTTTCAAAATGTCAAACCCCAAATTTTGAACTGACAATTTTAAGCGTCTTTTCAAACACAGCCCCATTACAGGCCAACATTTCCTTTTTTTCAATAAAATCGCCGCCGCCGCTGAAGTCAGTGACCGCCCCCCCAGCCTCGCGCACCAAAACCGCACCGGCTGCCACATCCCAAGAATTGAGGCCGTATTCAAAAAACACATCAAAACGACCGCAGGCCACCCACGCCAAATCGAGCGCCGCTGAGCCAAAACGCCGCACACCGCGCGCCTCAGCTGTGAACTCCCGCAATGTGGCAAACCACGCGTCGGCCCGGCTGAAATTGTGGTACGGAAAGCCGGTCGAAATCAGTGCCTGCCGCATCTCCCCGCGCTGGCTGACGTGGAT
>CAYZVM010000298.1:0-2474 GCA_964481485.1 uncultured Saprospiraceae bacterium
GCCAGCATCCACCATTCCACCGAAATGCGGTACGGATAATCGCTCAGCCATTTATTCATGCCGTAAAAAACGAGCGGCGAAGCCAGCACAAACGCAATGCCCAGCAGTTTCAGGAAACCCGAACTGAGCAGCCCGACCACCGACACCACACTTGCGCCCAGCACTTTGCGGATGCCGATTTCTTTTGTTTTTTGAAACGCCGTGTACGTTGTCAGGCCGAACAACCCAAAACATGAAATCAGAATGGCGAGCAGCGCAAAATAGCCAATCAAATCCGACAGGCGTTGTTCGGCCTCGTAGCTGCGGGCGATGCCTTCATTCAAAAACTGCGGCTCAAACACCTTTTCCGGGAAAAACTGCTGCCACGTTTTTTCAATATGCGCCATACCTTCCGTGAAACGGCCACCCCGCAACCGAACCGAAAACGTGTTGAACTGATTGGGGCTGACCACCAGAGCCAATGGCAAGATTTCGCCGCGCAACGAAGCAAAATGAAAATCGCGGAACACGCCCACCACCTGCCCGTCGCGGCCTTCCATGTTGATGCGTTTGCCCACCGCATTTTCCGGCGTTTGCCACCCGAGGGTTTTCGCCGCCTGTTCATTGATGAGATAGCCGCTGATATGGTCGGTGCCGAAGGATTTGTCAAAATCACGCCCGGCGAGTATTTGCAGGCCGTACAATTGTGAAAAATCATAATCCACCGCCATCCCCGACATGAAAAGGTTGTCTTCCGGGCGGATGCTGTCGGTCGTAAAATTGCGCCGCACCGAGCCAAAACCCGGCACCCCCTGCGATTGGGTTGTCGCTACAATGGCAGAATTTTTCAATAATTCTTCTTCAAACGCGAGGGTTTTGCTGCGCAAATTCTGGTCAATTTGCCCAAAAACTGCGTTCATGTTGGCGCTAAAAAGCGGCACTTGCAACACATTGTCTTTTTCAAAACCCAAGGGGAAATTGCGCAGATAATCCAATTGCGCATAAATGACAATCGTGCCGGCAATGAGCGCGATGGCCACAAAAAACTGAGCGGTCGTGAGCATTTTGCGGAGCAAAGCCCCGCCCGGCGCGCCAGTCGCACCCTTCAGCCCCGCCACTGGCTGAAAACGGCTGATGAACCACGCCGGATAACCGCCAGCCAAAAGCCCCGCTACAATAAAAATCAACGAAAACAACCCTAACACCGGCCAATCGCGTACAAAATCCAAGGTGATTTCCGTGCCGGTCACATGGTTGAGCAGAGGCAAACCCAACACCACCAGCGCCAACGACAGCAAAAAAGCCAAAAAACCCATCAACAGCGACTCGCCGAGATATTGCCTTATCAAAGCGCCCCGCCCCGCGCCCAACACCTTGCGCAGGCTCACCTCGCGCACCCGCTGCATCGCCGAGGCGGTGGTCAGGTTGATAAAATTGATACAGGCAATCAGCAGCGTGAGCAGACCGATAGTCAGGAAAATGCGCAAATAATTCGTGTTGGCCGCCGCCACTGGCTCACTGTCCGATTGAGATTTCAAGTGAATATCGCGCACGGGCAGTAGCGAAAACTCCTGTTTGTCGCGCACCTGCGGGCGGCCAAACTGGCGGATGAATGCGCCCATTTTCTCGGCCACCACGTCGGGGTTGGCGTTGTCGGCGAGCAGGAGATAGGTGTAGGAATGGGAAGCCACCCAGTTCTGGGTGAGGTTGTTGCGGATTTGGTCGCGGGAATAGCCCGGCTCGATGTCGTACATCGCCGAGTAGGGCGCCAGAAAATCGAAACGCAGGTGCGCGTTGGAGGGCCAGTCGCGCACCACGCCCGTCACCTTGAACGGCCCCTGGTTGGCGAGATAGATCGACTTGCCAAGCGCAGGCTGAGCGCCGAAGAATTTGCGGGCGTTCGTTTCATTCAGGACGATGGAAAACGGCTCGTTCAGCGCCGTCGCCGCATGGCCTTCCAGAAAATCAAAAGTCAGGATTTGCAGGATGGTGCTATCGGCAAAATGCGCGTCCCCGAGTTCAATTTGTGTGTTGCTCGCGGGTTCGCGCACACTCACGCTGCGGGGGTACATCCGCGCGGCCACCTTGATTTCGGGTATCTGTGCCGCCAGCAAGGGTGCCATCGGGGCGGGGCTGTTGATGAGCACCATGTCCGGGTCGGCAAACCTCGGCAGGTAGTTGACCCGGTAGGCCGTTTTTTGATTGGCCTGAAAATCATCATAACTGTGTTCGTGCCGGATGAACAGGATGATGAGAAAACAACACGCCAGCCCGAGCGCCAGCCCCGCGATGTTGAGGAAGGCGTAGAGGCGGTTTTTCGACAGGTTGCGGAGTGCGATTTTGAGATAGTTTTGTAGCATAGCCGTAAAGCCGACAACCTGTCGGCTCTACAATTCCCCACACCTCGTGCCGAAATGTTTATGGGTTGATTGTCAGATTTTTAGGAAAGGAAAAAACGCGGTTGGATGTTCGGTTTCGGACGGTTGGGTGTGCGG
>CAYZVM010000298.1:2484-5682 GCA_964481485.1 uncultured Saprospiraceae bacterium
TACGCGCTTTTGCAACTACAACTCATTGTGAGACCCTGATAATCATGTATCTTTGTCACAAAATTGACGACTATGACGGCTTCCTTGAACAATGCGCAGTTGGAAATTCTCAAACTTTTTGCTGCCGACCTGTCCGAAACGGAATTACAGGATTTGCGACGATTGTTGATAGAGTTCCGCTATCACCGTCTGCAACAAGCCATAGACAAACTCAACCCTTCCCAAGAGCAAATAGAGGCATGGGGAAAGGATCACGACCGCACTCCTTACCGTTCGCAAAACGCTAAAAATCAGTCTGTGCTGGAAGGAAGATAGATGCCTGCTTTGAAAAGGTTGATTATCGCCGCGCGAGGGTGTTTTCACCCTGCGCAAGTGTGGCCAGATGCCCGGCATGAAACTCGATTTCATTTAGCGGCTCACGTTGGCTTGCGCCGAGTCAAAAGACACCGGCGTGGCGAGGAAGACCAAGTGGGGCTAAATTATTGGACGCAAAATTCATTGTTTTATTTGATTTTTCTCTATTTCAATATCAAAACAGTTCCAATGATTTTCCCATTCTTCTCTTCCGTACCCCTCTATTAAATCTACAATCTTATAATCCTTCGGAACCGCAGGAAAATAAATTTCACATTCAAGGACATCTCCATTTATTGCATGTGATTGAATGACATGTACCATTTTATTGTTGTGGTCAACAAATCTCCCTTCAATTAAATTTGGTTTGTAGCCTCGATGTTCAATCCAATCATAATTCTCATTAAATTTTGAGGGGGTGCTTTCATCGTTGAACTGAATTATTGAATTCCCCTCCAGTTCTTCTGCAACCAATAAATTATTCAATCTAATATTTTTGACCGCAATCAATTTGATTATCCTATCAGTATTTTTTGAATCTCTTAATAACCATGCAAACTTGGCATTAGGCCCATGCATCCAAGCGCTTTCATGAACAATTGTTCGAAAATGGAGAATAGTCCTATTTTCTAGCAACTCGATCTTGTCAAGCAAATAGTCTTTTTTCCAAAGCCTATAAACGACATCCCTAATTTCAACTTTTTCTGATTCTGCCTTTTGGTTATTAGGATTGATGCTTGTTGAAACCCCCAATAAATTCCGAGCATTTGTAAGATTTCCTTTCTTCCTTTCAATAGAGGCTCTTTGTTGAAGGTCGCTTGACAAATAATTTCTTGCACTAAAAATACTTGTGAATCTAATAGGTACTTGTGCAAAAGGAGTTATGTCTTTTTGCAATGGCAATTCTTTTCTTATCTTGTCGAATTCTTCAACAAAAGCATCTGTAATGCCATTGATGCCCTTGAAAACAGTTATATTTTCGCAATTGATAGTAGATGCTAAATAAGTCCAATTAAAAGAACCATTTATTAAAACGGAATCATCAATGATGCAAAACTTATGATGCATAGGACAATCATTGTCTCCAAAATAAAGATTGCCACCCATATCTATAAATTTCTGCCAATCTAACCCCCCAATTCGATTGTTTATCTCATCGTTTATAATTATCAAATCGACTTTTAAATTTGACTTTATTTGGTTATAAATTACTTGGTACAAATCGATATTCGTAAACCATGCAACTGCGATCTTAATGCTATGCTTTGCATTATTCAGCTCATTAATTATTACCTCTTTATGATCCTTGAAATGAGTTTTAATTTCCATTTTTAAATTTCATTTATTGTACTGTGATTCGATTTCAATTGTAACTGTGTCTGCCTGTAACCAGTGACGAAATTGTCTAACTATGTTAATGTCTGATTGCGTCCCATCTTCCCTCATGTGTGTCCATTTTACATTCTCTGCATTTACTTGGTTGAGTTTGTAAACTTTTGAAATCGCCTTTTCAATAACAGTTTTATCAAAAATTGAAACGAAGAATTGATATTGTTCCTTTGTAAAATCTGTCTTGTATGGTCCAACAACTGCTGTGCTATATCCTGTTGGAGTAAAAGCCCGCAGTAAGTCAATGACTTTCTTTGCATCTTTCTTCAGGATACCGTTGATGTACTTTGTAACGGCTTTTTTGTTTTGTCCTGCCCACGAAGCAAAAAGATAGTTTACATGTTCTGGAAACTTTTCAAAAATAGGCTGCTTGTCTGCTTCTTTCAATGCTCGCTTAATCATTACCGTTGCTAATTGTTCATATTGCTCATTGGTAAATATTTTTTGTTCGGGTGTGTCGCCTCTCCGTAACCAATTATTTAGCTCATAAGCAAATTCAAAATGTTTTGCCTCGTACATTAGATCTTTTGCAAGTGCAAACTGTTCAACTTTATTGCTGTGTTTTTTAATAAGCTGATATATGAAAATTGCAGATTGTCCATTAGGTGTTTCAAAACCAAGGCCAAAAGAAAAACCATTACGTTTTGGAAATACTTCGGAAGTAGCTGAAATTGCTTTAGCAATTTTGACGGCTTCCTCCCACCTAAAATCTTCTTCAATGCTACGGATTTTTTGAAGGAAGTTGTCAGGCGAGCTTTGCTCAACAAGTGTCTTAATAGAACTTGCTACCTCATAAATTGATTGAGCCGAAACATCAGAAAGAAAGTTTTGAAACGCTATGTCAGAGATTTCACCTTTAATTACTGCATAACTGAAATACTTGTTGAAATACTTAGGTGATACAATTCGCTTTTGTTTAAACCAATCATTTGTCAATCTACCATCATAAGAAACGTAATTATGAAAAACTTCATTTAGTCGTGGGAAAAGTTCCTCTAACAAATTTTGAATGCAACTCCTTTGTTTTTTAGTGAGATTTTTTCCAAGAAGTTCCAAGTGTTCCTTGAGTGAACTTACCTTATCGGTGTCTTTTCCATAAGAGAACCTTTCGGAGTATGAGCCAATAAAATATTCGGGATTATATTTTACAAACTCATAATGGCTTGGATAAAAAATCTTTATTGCTTCAATAAGCATCAAGTCAGCTAAGTTTACTTCACCTGCTAAGAGTGGCAACGAAAAGGAAAGAGTATTTCCGTACCTAACGGCCAATCTGGGAGTGTCTAATTTAATTAGAATATTACTTGTGAACTCACCAATAAATCTTCTTACCTCATCTTCGGTAAGATAGATATTGTTTGAGTTAATTGCCTTGTCAACCAACTGAAAACAGAATTGCTTTAATAGACTTCTTGCGAAAGTGCTAACTTTCGCGGATGAGCAAGTTTGACAAGA
>CAYZVM010000299.1:0-5483 GCA_964481485.1 uncultured Saprospiraceae bacterium
AACTCACAACCGCCAAATATTACATCCCATCCGGTCGGTGCATTCAGGCCGTGCGATACAAAAATGGCGAGCCGGTGGACATCCCCGAATCCGAACGCGCCCAATTCAAAACCCGCAACGGACGTGTGGTGCTTGACGGTGGTGGCGTGAAGCCCGACGTGCTGCTACCCCACGACACGGCAACCGGCGTGGTGAAGGCGCTGCTCGACCAGCACATCATATTCGACTATGCCACGCAGTATGCGCTCAAGCACAAGACCATTGACTCGGTGGAGGTGTTCTCATTCACCGACTGGGACGATTTCAGCCGTTTTGTGCAGAGCAAAAATTTTGACTACGAAACTGCTACCGAAAAGAAAATCAAAGAGTTGAAAATGCTTGCATCCAACGAGGGTTTTCCCGTCGGTGCCGATATTCAGGCAATGGAAAACAAAATAAAAGCAGAGAAAAAAGGCGAGTTGACAAAAAGCAAAGCCCGCATCCTGCACGAAATAGAACAGGAAATCGTGGGGCGTTACTACTTCCAACGCGGCAAAGTCCGCAAGAATCTGAAGAACGACCCAGAGGTGGACGAAGCCGTGAAATTGCTGAACGACCCGGCGCGGTACAACGCCATTCTGGCAGGAAAGTAAATCCACCGAGAGAGATTGCTGTTCAAAATTGGGACGATTTTGAGCATAGATTGCAGAAAGCAACCGGCACTATTCACGGGAATTCTCCATGCGTAGTGCCGGTTGCTTTTTAAACGTTTCCCTATCCCTGATGTAGAAAATTGCGAAGAAAACGGAGATTGCGCAATCACATTTTTTTCATCCCCACCGGATCCCAGCGCACCGTTTTTTCCTCGAAATAACTGTCGTTGCACAGCAGGGCAGGCGCGGCGGCGCGGTAGCCAAATACGGCATCTTCTATCACCGGTTTGCCGGTGCGAACGCCCGTGAGGAAATGCGTGAAATGGTCGTAGTGCGCGCCCAGGTACCCTTCCTCCACTCTGTAATGCACCTCTTTGGGCGGCAACATCTTTTTGCGCGCGCCGAGGGCTTTGTCAAATTCGTTGTCTTTGGCCGCCAAAAATGCGTCCATTGGGTCAGCACTGAGGTTTTTGCGCAGGAATACGTCGTCCCAAGTCACGTCCATCGCGCCCTCCGTGCCCACCATGCGGAGGTAGGTGCTGCCGGATGTGCCGTCCACAAAATTGACGCGCAGCGAAAGGTTGAATGCCGGGTGGGCCTTCGTCTCTGGGTAGTCGAACATCCCCAACAACACGTCTGGCACTTCCCGCCCGTCTTTCCAGTAGCGCAAGCCGCCCGTGGCCATCACTTTGTTGGGACCCATCGAACTGATGACAAAATGCAGGCTGGAAAAAAGGTGCACGAACAAATCGCCCGATACGCCCGTGCCGTAGTCGCGGTAGTTGCGCCAGCGGAAAAACCGCAGCGGGTCGAAAGGCCGTTTGGTGGTATTTGAAATATAGGCATCCCAGTCCACCGTCTGCGGAGAAGCATCTTCGGGGATGGCGTATTGCCAAGCCCCCGTGGGCGAGTTGCGCGCCCAAAAACCTTCAGCATAAATGAGTTGGCCGATGGCGCCGCTTTCGTACAATTCTTTGGCTTTTTCATTGCCGAGCGAGCTAAGTCCCTGACTGCCAACCTGAAATATCTTGCCGCTTTTCTGTTGTGCTTGCACGACGGCGGTGCCTTCCGTTACGTTTTGCACCATCGGTTTTTCGCAATAGACTCCTTTGCCTTTCATCAGCGCATCCACCGAAATTTGTTTGTGCCAGTGGTCGGGCGTGGCGACGATGACCGCGTCTATGTCGCTGCGGTTCAGGATTTCGCGGTAATCTTTTGTGGTGAAAAGGTCGTTGCCCCAACGCTCTTTGGCCTCATCGAGGCGGCCTGTGTAGAGGTCGCAGACGGCCACGAGTTTGGTGCCGGGTACTTGCAAAGCCGTTTTGGTATCCTCAACGCCCATGCCGCCTGCGCCAATGAGTGCGATTTGGATGTTGTCGTTGGCAGAAAAATGGGGCGGGCGAGAGAGCGCGTGCCGTTCAATTTCATTTTTCCCATACAAAATGGCGGGGCCGGAAGCCGTCAGCAAAGCAGCGCCAGCGGCTATTTTTTTGACAAATGAGCGTCGAGAGGAGGTGTTTTTCGATTGTTTCATGCCGTGAAAAAGTCAAAGGTGAAAGTGAGTGGCTTTTCGACGGCGAAATGTAGTGTACTTTTTATTGCCGCAACTCCAATAATGCCACATTCTCAATATGGTGCGTGTGCGGGAACATATCCACCGGCTGCGATTTCAGCACCGCGTATTTTTCAGAAAGCCACTGCAAATCACGCGCTTGCGTGGCGGGGTTGCAACTGACATAGACGATGCGCGGCGCGGCCAAATCTAGCAAAAAACGCACGGCTTTTTCGTGCATCCCGGCACGCGGCGGGTCGGTGATGACCACGTCGGGGCGACCGTGCCGCTCGGCAAATTCGGAAGTCAAGACATTTTTCACGTCGCCCGCGTAGAAGACGGCGTTCGTGATGCCGTTGAGCCGCATATTTTCTTCGGCGTCGGCGATGGCTTCCGGGATTTCTTCGATGCCCACCACTTGGCGGCATTGTCGTGCCAGATAGAGCGCAATACTCCCCGTGCCGGTGTAAAGGTCGTACACGTTTTCCTGCCCGGTCAGCCCGGCGAAACTGGCCGCCACGTCGTACAATCGCTTGCCCTGCAAGGAATTGGTTTGGAAAAATGACTTCGGGCCGATTTTGAATTTCAAATCACCGAGTTGCTCCACGACGTAGCCTTTTCCAAAATAAGGAACCATGTCGAGGTCGAACATGGAGTCGTTCAACTTCGTGTTCACGGTGTAAACAAGCGTCGTCAAGTCGGGGAATTTTTCCAAAATCGCATCCAGATAGCGGCGGATGGCCGCTTGGTCGTTTTTGGCGACACTGACGAGCAGCATCACCTCGCCGGTGGTGGTGAGCCGCACCATCAGGTTGCGCAAAAAACCCGTGTGCCGGCGCAGGTCGTAGAACTCCAGATTTTGCTCAAAAGCAATTTCGCGGCAGATATTTCGCAGCGCGTTGGAAGGGTCGGATTGGAGCCAACAGTGTTGAATATCAATGAGTTTATCAAAAAAACCGGCTTTGTGGAAGCCGAGGGCGGGCAACCCCACCCCCGACCCCTCCCCCGAAGGGAGGGGAGACGTAGAGTCCGCGAGCCCGTCTCCCCTCCCTTCGGGGGAGGGGTCGGGGGTGGGGTTGAACTCACCTGGCAGCAGCCACCGCCGATTCGAGAATCCGAACTCTAATTTGTTTCTGTAAAAAGTCGTTTCCGGTGCACCGAGAATGGGCAGGAATTCGCCGATTTCCACTTTGCCGATGCGAAGCAGGGCGTCTTCCACTACTTGCTGCTTGTGCCGGAGTTGAGCCTGATAGTCGAGATTTTGCCATTTGCAACCGCCACACACGGAGAAATGTTGGCAGAAAGGCTCCACCCGGTCGGGCGAGGGGCTGACGATGCACTCTACTTTCCCTTCTGCGAAACCGCCTTTTTTCTTTTGAATAAAAACATCCACCACGTCGCCCGGCACCGCGCCTTCCGCGAATACTGTCAGCCCATCGGAGGTGCGGCCCACGCCTTTGCCCCGGTCGGCGATGCCGTGAATGGGAATGTTCTCGAGTATGCTGTGTTTTTTTGCCATAAAATAGGGCGGCAAAAATACAGCATACTGCCACTATGGCTGCATCTCTTCCGTGCGTTCCATGAGTGTGGCTTCGTCGCCGCCGGGCGCATGGCGCACGAGGTGCCATTGGCGGTCGTTGAGGCGCGTCCAAGTCATGGGTTCGGCGCCGGGGAAGGTCGGATCGAAACGCAGGTCTTTGTCGCCAATCCAAGTAAGCACCCATTGGCGGTTGGGACCGAGGTAGTAGCGGCCTTCGTGCCATGTGAACAGGCTGGCGGAGGAGCCGTTCTCATTGTCCATGTCCAACATTTCCAATGTGTTGGTGCCGTGAAATTGGAACAACTTATGGACGACACGGCCTGCTTCCATGCCTTTCCAATCACCAGCGAGCCAATTAAGTTTTCGCACATCGGCTTGGGTATAGCGGACATTGAGCGTTGAAGCGCGGGCGCTGTAATCCTCCTCGCCGAGTTGTGGGTTGGAGCGGCAGGCAAAAAGAAAAAGCAGCAAGAAACTAAGCAGAGAGAGCGGAAGATTTTTCATGGACGACGGCTGTTATTTTGGAAAACAGTTTCCCTCCATGTCATGGGCAATTCTATTGCCAACGCTCCAAACCGCTCGTTTTCAATTGCTTAAGAAAATTTTTTCAAAATAAAACTGCCCGAAAGCGGACGGGGGTGTTCGGATTCGGACAATAATTTACAACCCAACATTTTTCCTCAATCGCATCAATGCGTCTTTCACTTCCACTGGAATCAAGCCCTCTTTGTTCGGGCCAATGTCGAGCAGAAAATTGGTATTCCGTTCACGGCATTGGTTGAATTGCTCGGCCAATGCGGCATCGCCGCGCGGCGCATCGCCTGCAGCGTAAAACCATTCTTTCCCAATCGGGTCGCAATGTTCGGCTGGCAAATAGTAGTCTTTCCCGCCGATGTTTCGCCAAGGATTGTGCCCGCCGACGGGTGGCCGGTCGCGCTCAACGGCGATCAAATCCGTCGGCCACGCATAGGAGAGTTTTTGTTTTTCAAACTGCGAGCCGTCGCCAAAACCCGTGTTCATCATCACCACGATATTGGGTTGGAGTTCAGCAATTTTGTTGTAGAGAAATGTGCGATAGCCCTCGCCAAGCACGAAAGGGATGTCCACCCACATTTCCAGAATTTCTCCATATTGGGTGAGCAATTCGGTGATTTGCGCGGTTTGGAAAGATTGATACTGGGAAGTCGTGTAGGCGTAGTCCACGTCTGAGCCGGGGCGGGGGAAAGTCCAGTCGTAGTTTGGGGCGCGGGGTGCGGTGCTGGGCGTGGCGCTGTGGAAGAGGTGGCGGTTGTCCCACGAGCAATAGTAGAGGCCGGGCAACACGCCGTATTTGCGGCAGGCGGTCACGAATTTTTCCACCACGTCGGTTTTCACGGGGCTGTTTGCCACCGTGTAATCCGTGTGCTTACTCGGCCAAAGGCAATGTCCGGCGACGTGTTTGGTGGTCAGGACGGCATACTTCATCCCTGCGTCGCGGGCAATTTGAACCCAAGAGTCCACGTCTAATTTGGCGGGGTTGTAGAGTTCGATGGGCGATTTTCCGTCGGAGAGTTCTTTGCCGTCGTAGGTGCTCATGCCAAAATGGATGAACATCCCGTATCGAAGCGATTGCCAGAATTGGAGGCGTTTGAGCGAGAGGCGCTGGTGGCCTTTCTTTTTGGGGTTTTCACCAGAAAAGGAAGGGGGTTCTGCTGAAAGCAAACTCGGGGAGGCGCTAAGGGCGGCCAGGGAGGAGAGAAATTGTTTTCGGTTCATGTGT
>CAYZVM010000300.1:0-5356 GCA_964481485.1 uncultured Saprospiraceae bacterium
GCCTCCCCTCCCTTTTAGGGGAGGGGTCGGGGGTGGGGTTGAACGGGAGGGGTCGGGGGTGAAACCCAAACTCTCCGATTACGCCTTTTTCACTGGCGACCTCGCTGACTTGTCTCCCGCAGCAAACGTTTTTCCCTACGAGGTGAACGCGCCCCTTTTTTCGGACTATGCCGAGAAAGCCCGTTTCATTTATTTGCCGGAAGGCTCAAAAATGACTTACCGCGATAGCACGGCGTTTGACTTTCCCGTCGGGGCGGTTATCATCAAAAATTTTTACTACCCGCATGATTTTTCAAAACCCGAAAAAGGTCGGCGTATTCTGGAAACCCGTCTTTTGTTGAAAGAAGAAAAAATCTGGAAAGCACTCGAATACGTTTGGAATGCCGAGCAAACCGACGCGCTGCTCGAAGTCGCGGGCGGTACTTTTCCGGTTAGTTGGCTCGACGAAAACGGCAAAAAACAGAGCATCCAATACGTCGCCCCAAACCTCAACCAATGCAAAGGCTGCCACTCCTACGACGGGCAGTTCGTCCCCATCGGCATCACCGCTCGCCAACTCAATCGCGTCGAAAACGCTGCAAATCAACTTATTCGCTGGCAAAAAGCGGAGAAGATTTCTTTGCCTGAAAATTTCAACCCCGACTCCGCGCCGCGCCTCAGCGACTACCGAATCGCCAATAACCAATCACCGATAACCGGCATCCAACTCGACGCCCGCGCCTATCTCGACGCCAACTGCGGCCACTGCCACAACGCGCATGGCCCGGCCAGCACGAGCGGGATGTTTCTCGATATTTTTGAAAATAACCCGGAGCGGCTCGGCGTGAACAAAACGCCCGTGGCCGCCGGACGCGGCAGCGGCAACCGGAGATTCGGCATTGTGCCGGGCAAACCCTCAGAAAGCATCCTCGTTTTTCGCATGGAAAGCGATGACACGGGTATCCGAATGCCGGAATTGGGCCGACAACTCGCTCATAAAGAAGGACTTGAGTTGATAAAAACTTGGATAAAGGAAATGAAATAAACCTACGTCATGTTGAAGTCAGCCCTGTCATGCTACGCCAGACTACGTTTACCAAACTTGAAAAGTTTAGCAAACGTCTCTAAATTCCTCCTTTGGCTACTGTTTTGTTGCTGGACTGTTTCGGCTCAATCACAAGCAGAAAACTACCCCAAAATCTGGTTTGGCGGAGGCGATATTTGCGTGGACGAGCCGTGGGAGTTGGTTTTCTCCGACGACTTTGACGGCGACTCGCTCGACCGCGAAAAATGGATGACCTGGTATCCCTACGGCGAAAATGGCAGCGACCAATGTTGGTTTTGCCGCACACACGGCGAAGAGGGGCAGGTTTATCGCGACAAAAATGCGGTGGTCGGAAACGGCATTTTGAAACTCGTAGTACAAAGAGAATCAAACAGTTGGTACGATTTGCCACGAGATTACACCTCCGGTATGGTACACTCGAGGCAGGCTTTTACGGATTATGCCCGCTATGAGATTCGCTGCAAAATCCCGGAAGGAGACGGGTTTTGGCCGGCTTTCTGGGTGTTTGGCTGGAGCATCGAGATTGATATATTTGAGTTTGGCACCGGAGAACCCGACCGCATTCATACCGGTTTTTTCAAAAATCTGGACGGCGGGAAAAACATACACGTCTCCCACAACTACCGGGGGCCGGATTTTTCCAAAGGCTTTCACACGATTGCGGTGGATTACGAGCCGTTTTTTATTCATCTTGAGGTAGACAGTGTGCGGGTTCACACTTTTTCGCGTTACTACACGCTGAATGGAAATCCCGTTTTGACTTGTGATTTGCCCGCAGGGCCTTATTTGCAAAATCCTGCATTTCCTCGTTTTGGCGACCCAGTGCAAGTGATTGCAAATGTGGCAGTTGGTGCAGAAAACACGCCGTTCACCGGCCCTCCTCCGCCGGAAACTGCCATCCCCAACCAAATGGAAATTGATTACATCAAAGTCTATCAACTCGCCGCGCCCGGCCAGCGCCCCAAACCCAAAAAACAGTTGCTCCCCTACCCCAACCCGGCTGGGGGCGATATTCAGTTGCGGCTGGAAAATTTCGATATTCCGACCCTCATCAGCGAAGGTGCCTTGATTGACATCCTTGATTTTCAATACAATATCAAACGCAACAAACCGGTGGATGGAGAAGTCGTCCTGCTTTCGACCGAACATCTTTCGCCCGGCCTGTACTTTTTACGGCTCATCGTAAGGGGCGAAGTTTATTTGGCTAAATTTTTAAAAATCAAATAGTTGCGTGGAACGAACATCGAATAATATCCAGCAATCTACCCTCAACTGTCGCGGTCAACTGCTCGACCTTTCCCGACCCGTCGTCATGGGTATTTTGAACGTGACCCCCGATTCGTTTTTCGACGGCGGTCGCTACACCGACGAGGTTTCGATGTTGAAACAGGCCGAAAAAATGCTCGCCGAGGGTGCCGTCATCCTCGATGTGGGCGGCGCTTCTTCCCGACCAGGCGCGGCGGAAGTTTCTGAAAATGAAGAACTTAAACGAGTCATTCCGGTCATTGAGGCCATTAAAAGTCATTTTTCAGAAGTCATTATTTCTATTGATACTTGGCGTGCAGGGGTGGCAAAAACGGCGGTGGAGGCGGGAGCTTCAATGGTGAATGACATTTCGGGCGGGCAATTCGATGCAAAAATGTTTGAAACGGTGGCCGATTTGGATGTGCCGTACATTTTGATGCACATTCAGGGCACACCCGGCACGATGCAGCAAAACCCTCATTACGAAGATGTTGTGGCCGAGGTGTTGGATTTTTTTGTTCAAAAAATAGAAAAACTGCGAGCACTGGGCGTGAAAGATATCGTGCTTGACCCGGGCTTCGGCTTTGGCAAAACAGTGGAACACAATTACCAATTATTAAAAAACCTGCACGTTTTCGGCAATGTGACTGGCTTGCCCGTTCTGGCCGGAATTTCCCGCAAGTCCATGATTTGCAAAGTGTTGAAAGTAAATCCCAAGCACGCGCTGAACGGCACGACGGCGCTTCATGTCATCGCTTTGCAACAAGGTGCAAAAATCCTCCGGGCGCACGATGTGCGGGAAGCGGTGGAAGTCATCAAACTTTGGGAAATGCTCAACGACGTGTAAAATCCTTTTCGCAATCGCCTTATTTCTCCATCCATTCCAGCATGAGTGCCGCCGTCCAAGAAAATTGGTTGGAGCCATAGCCGCCCCCCGGCTCATCGGCTGGCAGGTTTTTCCATGGATTGAAATATTCCCAGAAGCCATACCGGCGCACCAATTCGAACGCGTCGCTTTTTAGTCTTTCGGCCAAATCTGGGTAGCCATATCGGTGCAATGCATTGAACAACAGCCAGTTCATGTTTATCCAAACTGGCCCGCGCCAATAGCGGTGCGGGTCGAATCCCGGTTCGTCGAGTGCGGTGGAGGGGCAGAGATAGGCTGAGTTTTCGGGCGTTCCGGCAAAGGATGGGCTTTGCATCAGTGCCACCATTCGGGCAGCGCGGCTTTCGTCGGGAGCACCACACAACAGTGGCATCATGCCGCCTGCCGTGACGACCGGTATTTGCAGGTGATGCACCCGGTCGTAAGAGACATAGATGCCGCGCTCTTCATTCCAAAGTTTGTTGTTCAGCGCCCGGTTGGTCTGGGTGTGCCACTCACGAAATTGACCGGTGTCGCGGCCAAGCCACTGGCCGAGTTCGACCATTGCTTCGTTGCTGTGGCTCAGAATGGCGTTGAAAAGCGGTTCCTGCACTTGGAACGGATAGTCTTCCCAAACTTCAGGCTCGGCGTATCGCTGTTGTCGGAGCCGGTTGACCAAGTACATATAGCGGTCGTAACTCTGTTTCCGGGGCCGAAAAGGAGCATCCACGTGTTCCAGATCTTTACGCTCGTAAGGCGGCACTTCGGAAGGGTCAAAATGAATTCGAGTAAAGGTATCCTCCCAAGTTGGGAGGTTATCCATGCCCGATTCCCAGGGGTGGCAGATGAATGCAAGTCCCTCGCGGCGTGGGTCGCGGTTGTTGTAGCAATATTGGTGCAGCAGCGTCACGCGGTCAAACATTCGGCGGAAAAATGGGCGATATGCTTTGGTGTCTGTAGCAAGTTGCAGCAAACGGAGGAGAATGAAGCCGTGCACCGGCGGCATGGTGATGCCGGATGTGCGGCTATTGCGCGGTTTTCCCGGCACGCCGTGGGTGTCCCAGAAAAAATAGCCGGGGAAATATTTGCCAACATTTTGAACGGAAAAGACAATTTGCGGCACCATACCATTGTCCCATTGGCCACGAAAAAGTGCGGTCATTTCAGAACAAGCTTGGCGAAAATCGGTGCGGGCGTAGCCGAGTGCAATAAATCCGGCATCCCAATTCCATTGGTGGGGGTAGAGCGCAGGGGCGGGTTTGGTGAAAGATTTGAGGATGTTGCCTTTCAGAACTCTTCTTGCCGCCGCGACAAGCTGTTCGCTTGCAACGGCATCCATAATTGGCGGGATATCGGACATAATACTTTGATTTTCACGTTATTGATTAAATAACGTAACCCGCGCCCTTCATTATTGTTCAGCGTAAAAGCAATCAAAAGATAAAATTACAGCCGATTTTCCAGTAATGCTGTTGTGCTCTGAGGCATCAGAAGAATCAACTATTCTTCCGACTCAGCCTCTTCTTCCGCGTGTTTTCTGGCTGCAACAATGGGCGTCAACATCGGCAATTTTATCCACTTGCTTTCTTCCGCGCTGATAGCGCCGATACGCAAAAAGCCGCCTGATGCTTTGGCGGTTTCTTCAGCCAAACCTATAAACCCTTTATACAGGTCGGCGGCCAACTCGACATCCAACTTTGCCAAGATTGGATTCAGTTTGGCAAGCCTGTCGGAAAGTTCTTTGTTGCGCGCTGCCGCATCGTCGGGCAAATGTGTCATTTCGCTTTGGACTTTTGCCCAAAAACCTTCAGCCACCACGCGATAAAACTCGTTGAGTTCTCGAGGGTTGTTGTACGTTCGAGAGCGGAGTAGCCGTTCCGACCAGTTGCGTTCCTCGCTATCAAGTTCGCCGTCGGCTGTGCCCACCAAGACAGTAATAAGTGCAGGTGCTTCCACCAGCGTATCTATTTCTTCTTTCGAGAGATTTTGAAAACCGTCAATCAATGTCCACATATTTGTTAGAAAAATAAAAAGGTTTTTGTCTTTCTAATCTGACTTTCACGCATCCGACTTCTTTGTGCGTTTGGGTTTGGCAGCCGGGGAGTCGGGTGTGTCGAAACTCTCCAAACCTTCCTCCGAGTGGTGCACGATGTCGTCTATGATGATTTTGCCCTTGCCATCCGGCTCCGCGGTCGCGCTCT
>CAYZVM010000301.1:0-5341 GCA_964481485.1 uncultured Saprospiraceae bacterium
TGCCACGACTTGGAAACCAAAGTTTGATGGTTTTTTCGCAATGTAGCCGCCAAATATATTTGGCAGGCCGAAAAAACATGAGCATCACGAATTTTTGAGCGACGAAGACAGCCGGTATTTTGGCACAGCCCACCTCAATTCAGCCCCTCACACCGGATCCACGTCCACCGCCACCAGCACCTGATTGAGGCTAGTATCCGGTTTCAAGAATGTCGTACGCTTCCAAATCAAGTTCCCTATTTTTGGCCCAAAAAGGCATGGACTCACCCGCGGGCGCTCCAAAAACAGCCGGAGATTTCATTGCCGAACACGTTCAATTTTTCAAAACCGCAAAGCATGAAATTCAAAAACTGGCTCAAAAAATGGAATCTGTCATCCCTGAAAATCAATGCCGAATTTTTGGAACTTGAGTTGACATTTGACGACCTCGACAAAAAAGCGGCTTGGGAAATGTATGTCGAGTTGCTCACCCGCATCACCACCCAGCCCTTGAAAATCGAAGACGGCGACGAAGAAACCGCCCTAAAAAGCATCCATAATTTGTTTCCGCTCACGCGGGAAGTCCTGAAAAAATACGGCGTGGGCAGCATCACCTTTGCAAAAATCGCCATCGTCATCCTCAACCAGGTTATCAGGCCCTTTACCGCGAAATGGCACAAGCTCAGCCTTCAAGGCGCGTTCAAAGAGCCGAGCCGTTGTCTTGAATTCAGGCAAGAACTCGAAGTGCTGCGCGAGCAATTGGTCACTTATGCAAGGCTGCTCAGCGACATCGCAGGTGTGGAGGATTTGACAACGCTTGAAGAAGTATAAGGCCCTAAAACCGTGCTTTCCAAAGTCCAAGCCATTATGAAATACAGAGCCTTCATCTCCTACCGCCACCTTTCCGGCGGGCGACAGGCGGTAGCGTTGGAAACGGCGCTGAAACGCTATGCCAAACCCACGCTCTCTCGCCCGATGAAAATCTTTCGGGACGAAAAACACCTCACACCAGGAGGCGACTTGAAAAAGTCCATTGACGAGGGGTTGAAAGACTCGGAATACCTGATTTTCCTCGCCGAAAAAGCCGCCGCGGACTCCCCGTGGTGCCAAAAAGAATTGGAAGATTGGTGCAGTTCCAACGCGCTCAACCGCGCCGACCGCCTCATCATTGTCCTAATTGACGACCACATTGCGTTCGACGGCATCAATCATGTCCATTGGGAGCAGACGACCGCCTTGCCCAAACTGCTCCAGCCTTACCTGACTTCCATCCCGCTTTATATGGACTTGCGCTGGGCAAAAAGCGCGACGGACACCGACTTGCAACACCCCAAGTACCGCCACGAAATCAACGCCCTCGCTGCCCGGCTGCGCGGCGTAAACCCGGAGGACTTGAACGACGAAGATATAAGGGTTTTCCGGCGGAATATCCGGCTGCGGAATGGGGCGATAGCGGTGCTGCTGGCGATGTTGCTGGTGTCGGTGGGGGCGACGTTTTGGGCCTTGGATGCGCAGAAAAGGGCAGAAGCGAATGCAGTTGAGGCAAAAAAACAACAAGAGATTGCGGAAGCCAATGCTGCCGAAGCCAGAAAAAACCTCGCCGACCGCATCGAACAAGAAACCCAAAAGGAGCGGCTGAACTTTGACCGATACATTAGCAATGGCGACGTTTTCACCAATTCGGGCGATTTCAAACTTGCATTGAGGCAATACCAAAAGGCCGACAGCATACTGCTGAAATTCCCCGGCGACCCGCAATTGCTGGCGAAAAAAGAGGCCTTGACTCAAAAACTCAATCTTGCCCTTGCCAAAACTCAAACTAAAATATGAAACAGGTTTTGATTTTTTTGCTGTTCGCTCTGCCGTTTTCTGCTGCTGCTCAATGCAGCATGGAGGAATACAAAACTCTTTTGAAAGAAGCCAAAGCTGCGCAGAAAAAAGGGCAGTACGACCTGGCCATCAACAAACTTTTTTCTGCGCGGGTGTGTCGGCCAGAGAAGGATGAAGAAATCAAGGGAAAGATTTTGGAGGTTTTCAAAGAAGTGAACAATCAAAGAGTTTTGGCGGTGAAGAATGCGGAAGAAGCGAGGAGGCAAACAAATGAAACTGCAAAAGCACTTAAACGAGAAGAAGTATTAAGAAGAAAAGCAGAGCAAAGCGTGAAAATAAATCGGATGGCCGTCATGGCTATGGACAACAAAAATATAGATTTTACCCTAGCTTGGCATCAGTCTGTATGGGCATATAAATCTTCAATCGACTCTACTTCTGGGATGAGCTCTGACCCCGGTGTTATTTCTGTAATGTCGAATGTAATAAGTGATAAAGAGAATTGGCTGTATAAAGAAATCGATGTTGGATATACTGAAGAAATTAATAGTATTAATATTTCTCCTAGTAATAGATATTTAATAACTGGGGGCGTAGACAAAAAAGTGATAGTATATGACCTTGTTGCTCGAAAGTCGAAATTATTATTACCTCATAGATCATACCTTTATGATGCTGCTTTCTCTCCAGATGAAAATTTTATTGTCACATTAGATTATAATGATGAGATGTGCATATATGATACATCGGGAGTGATAATGTCAAAGATATGTTGTAATCGGTACGCGTATAAAAACATCGTTATTTCCCCAAATAGTAAGATAATCGTTTCTAATGGAGATAGCAATGATATATGCCTTTGGCGAAAAGATGGAAGCCTTATAGCCAAGCTAATAGGGCATCGATCTTATATTAACTTTGTTTCTTTTTCTTATGACAGCGAGAAAATATTGACGTCATCAAATGATAGTACAATTATTTTGTGGGATACATCTGGCAGGCAACTTCTAAAGTTAATAGGTCACAAGGGAGAAGTTTTTAAGGCGAGTTTTTCAAATTTTGGAGATAAAATAATATCTTGTGGCGCAGATAGTGTTGCAATCTTATGGAACAACCAAGGGGAAGTTTTGAAAATATTGAGAGATAGTGGGCACGTTTGGAACGCAAAATTCTCTTTCGATGGAGAAATAATAGTTACCTCTGGGCAAAACCCAGTTGTTAAATTGTGGGACAAAAATGGAAATTTTTTAAAAGACCTTGAAGGGCATACTGAAGGGGTATTAAATGTTGATTTTGCCCTCAGCAATGATAAATTTGCTACTTCAAGTTATGACAAAAAGGTGTTTGTATGGGACAAAGCAGGGAATAAAATTGGCCTACTCGTAGGCAACAAACGATATGCTCGAAAATGTATATTTTCTGCAGATGGAGAAAGACTTTTTACTTTGTCCGAATATAGCCCAGTAAAAGAATGGACGGAAAATCTAGTACCTTATTACTCTTTGAAGCTTCAGGGTGAAGGGTGGCCAGTTACTGATGTATCTAAAGATGGTTCAATTATATTAGTTTGCTATGGCAATGTATTGAATAGGTTAGACAACAATAAGAGGTTGATAATGAAGTATAAAATGCCAATTTTGCCATTCTATATTAATATTTCAAGAAACAATTCTACGATAATGGCACAGTCTTTAGACGAAGTAATTTTATTTGATACCTCTGGCAGACTACTAGAAAGGTTTGATTATTTTTCAGAGTATCTTAATCCACCGGCCTTTTCGCCTGATGGAAAAAGGTTTGTCATTTGGAGAAATGATAGAATTTGGCTTTGGGACACGAATGGGAAAATATTAAATTCATTTTTTATTAAAACAGGTCAATTCCAACATGCTGCTTTTTTAAACGATGGTTATTCTTTGGTGATTTGTAGCTCTGATGATTCAATTAGGATTTGGGATACCAAAAATAGCTTATGTCGAACATTAAAAGAAGGTATAAAAAAACTTGTATATTTGCAGGTGTCTCCGAATGATAAATATCTAGTGACTTGTAGTTTAGACAGCGTCGCTCAAATTTGGAGACTGCCAAAAGGTGATAAAATTGTTACACTTAAGCATAATAACCAAGCCAGGAGAATACAATTTTCAGATGATGGACAGAGAATTGCTACACTTGATGTTGATGGTGCCCTTTATCTATGGGACACTTTGGGGAATTTATTAAAGGTATTAAATGACTATTATTTTCCAGTAATAAGATTTTACTTTTCTTATGACAGTAAATATATATTAATAAATAGTAGCGATGGTTCAACGCGACTGTTAGACAGCGAAGGCAACTTGTTGCAATTGCTACAAAGAAAAATGCTAACAGCTTCTCAGTTTCTCTCTGGTTTAAACCAAATGGTTACCTTTCGCTCAGATGGTGTTGTAGATTTTTGGAAGTCATTTGATGATTACATCAACAAGCACTGGTATATAAATAATGAAGATAAATTGCTGAATTCAACTCATAAGTGACTCAAAGATATTTTCTGCCGTTAATAAAATCCATTCACGAATTTACCCCTCAAAAAGAAGACTACGAGCGGGCGCTGCGGCTATATGATTACTGCGTCAACAGCGGCGAGGAGCCGGAGTATTTCGCACAGCGGGTGGAGGAATTGAAAAAGGTGTGGAGGGAGAAGACGGAGTGAGGAACAGCCGCCAAATCCGCCAACAGCACATGAAAATAAAAACCGCGTGGCACCTCCGACATCCGCCAACGGCGGATGAACATGAATAACTCCGGGCGAAACCCGGTGACACGAACGCCCGCACCCACCCAACCGCAAAGCGGTTGAATCATACAAACCATGCTTACGATGAGCAGCTACACGCAAATACTGTATCAGATTGTTTTCAGCACCAAAAAGCGGGAACGAACCCTCGACAAAGAAAAACGCCCTGCGCTTTTCCAGTACATCTGGGGCATACTCAAAAACAAAAAATGCCACCTCTACCGGCTCAATGGCGTGGAAGACCACCTCCATATCGTCACGCATCTGCATCCCTCTGTGGCGCTGGCCGATTTGGTGAAAGACATCAAAGTCGCCAGTTCGGCTTACATCAAGGCGCAGCATTTGTTCGGGCATTTCGACGGGTGGCAGGATGGTTATGCGGCGTTTACTTATTCCATCGAGGCCAAAGACAACCTGATTGAATATGTCAAAAACCAAGAGGAGCACCACCAAACGAAGACTTTTCGGGAGGAATTGGTCGAATTGTTGAAAGCTCATGGGGTCGAGTTTGATGAAAAATATCTGGAGTGAGGGGGTAAGTTCAACCGCTTCGCGGTTTGTGGGTGGTGGGGCTTGTTTTTCACCGGGTTTCACCCGGCGTTATTCATGTTTAATCCCTTCGGGATTTTCAGCCACGCAGGAATTTTTGAATCTCTCACATCTCCCCCCTACACCGGATCCACATCCACCGCCACAACCACCTGCCCGAAGCCTTGCCGCCCCAGCATGATTTCCGTGGAGTGGCGAATCAGG
>CAYZVM010000302.1:0-5203 GCA_964481485.1 uncultured Saprospiraceae bacterium
TGCTGTTCCATTCAAACTTTTTCCTTCCCCATCGCCTCCCGCACCACCGCCTCATCTGCGAGATACGGCACGGTCACTTTTAAATCGGGATATTGCTCCATCGTGCGTTGCAACGTGCTGAGTGCGTGTGGGTTTCGCGCCCAAGCCCGGCGGCTGATGCCGTTGTTGACGTCCCAGAAAAGCATGGATTTTAGTCGGCGTCCCGAATCTTCAGAGCCGTCGAGCACCATCCCGAAACCGCCGTTGATGACCTCGCCCCAGCCCACGCCGCCGCCGTTGTGCAGGCTCACCCAAGTCGCGCCCCGGAACGAATCGCCGATGACGTTTTGCACCGCCATATCCGCCGTGAAGCGCGAACCGTCATAGATGTTGGCCGTCTCGCGGAAAGGCGAATCCGTGCCGCTCACGTCGTGGTGGTCGCGACCCAGCACGACTGGGCCAGCCAGTTCGCCGTTGGCGATCGCATCGTTGATGGCTTGCGCGATGCGGATGCGGCCTTCCGAGTCGGCGTACAAAATCCTTGATTTAGAGCCAACTACGGGGATTTGTTGCTTGGCTTTTTGAATCCAGATGAGGTTGTCGTTCAGTTGGCCACGAATTTCAGCGGGTGCTTCGGCGAGCATTTTTTCCAAAATACCGGCCGCGATTTTGTCGGTTTTGTCCAAATCTTCTTGCTGCCCCGAACAACAAACCCAACGGAACGGCCCGAAACCGTAATCGAAACACAGCGGCCCCATGATGTCTTCGACGTAGGAGGGGTATCTGAATGGTGAATCGTTGATTTGGTGATTTGGTGATTTGAAAACGTCGGCTCCCGCCTCGCCCGCCTCTTTCAAAAAAGCATTCCCATAATCCCAGAAGTATGTGCCGCGCTCGGTCATGACATTGATAGCCGCGACGTGGCGGCGCAAGGTGGCGCGGACTTCTTCCAAAAATTTTGCTTTGTCCTTGATTAACAATTTTTTAGCCTCCTCGAAAGTATAACCTGCCGGGCAGTAACCGAGGTCGTGGATGTTGTGGCAACTCGTTTGGTCGCTGCCCAATTCGACCTGAATATTATCGCGCACGAAACGCTCCCAGAGGTCAACAATGTTGCCGTGATACACGAGCGCGACAGCGATTTTGTCGCGGCGGCAACGTTCGAGGGTAATGATGAGGTCATTGAGGTCATTGAAGACATTTTCTTTTTGGATATAGCCGTCGGCGAGGCGTTGCTGCACCGCATCGCCGTCCACTTCTGCGATGACCGTGACCGAACCCGTGATAATGCCCGCGAGTGCCTGCGCGCCAGACATTCCGCCCAAACCACTGGTAACGAATACTTTACCTCGAAGATCATCATCGCCCAAATTCATTTTCCGACCCGCGTTGAGCAGCGTAATCGTGGTGCCATGCACGATGCCTTGCGGCCCGATATACATGAACGAACCGGCGGTCATTTGGCCGTACTGGGTCACGCCGAGGGCGTTGTATTTGTTCCAATCTTCTTTTTTCGAGTAATTTGGAATCATCATGCCGTTGGTCACCACCACGCGCGGCGCGTCGGGATGGCTGGGAAAAAGCCCCATCGGGTGGCCGGAATACAGCACCAATGTCTGGTGGTCGGTCATTTCCGCCAGGTATTGCATGGTCAGCAGATACTGCGCCCAATTTTGAAACACCGCGCCGTTGCCGCCGTAGGTGATGAGTTCGTGGGGGTGTTTGGCGACTTTGGGGTCGAGGTTGTTTTGAATCATCAGCATGATGGCGGCGGCCTGCTGCGATTGGTGCGGGTACTCTTCTGTCGGTCGCGCGTGCATCGCGTAGTCGGGTCGGAAACGGTGCATATAAATGCGGCCGTATTCTGCCAATTCAAGGGCGAATTCGGCGGCCAGTTCGCGGTGCCAATGTGGGGGGAAGTAGCGCAGGGCGTTTTGCACGGCCAGCACTTTTGCTTTTTCGGTCAAAACACCTTCTACGACGCGGCGCGGTGCATGGCTGACGGTCGGGTCGAGCTCTTTTTTGGGGGGCAGTTGGGCGGGGATGCCGGTGCGGATGGCGGTTTGGAAAGTGGCGTGGGCGGACATATCTTTTTGCTGTTTGTTTTGTTGAAAGGGAGTCTTCTGAATTTTGGCAAAAATACCGCTAACCCGCCCAAATCAAAAACCTGCATCACACTATGCCCGCACCCTTCCTCACCGCCGAATGGCATCGCCTCGTCCTCCTCAATTACCGCGTGGAGCCGAATATTCTACAACCATTTTTGCCCGCGCACACCGAATTGGACATTTGGAACGACACCTGTTATGCCAGCCTCGTCGGGTTTATGTTCTTGAATACCAAGGTAAAAGGTGTCAGAATCCCGTGGCACGCCGACTTTGAAGAAATCAACCTCCGGTTTTATGTGCGGCGGCACGACCCCGTGCTTGGCTGGAAACGCGGCGTGGTATTCATCAGCGAAATTGTGCCGAAACCCGCCATCGCGTGGGTGGCGAACACTATCTATCACGAGCATTACACCACGCGCCGGATGTGGCACCAATGGCAGGAAAATGAACATTCGTTGCAAGTAGAATATGGCTGGCAAGAAGCGGGGCGGCGCCAGTCTTTCGGGGTGCAAGCCGAAAACACGCCGGTAGATTTGAAGGTGGGCAGCGAAGCGGAATTTATCACCGAGCATTATTGGGGTTATTCGGGCCGCGACGCGCGACGCACCGTTGAGTATCAAGTCGAACATCCGAGCTGGCAGGTTTACCCGATAAAGGCGTGGCATTGCGCGGTGAATTTTGGGGCGGCTTATGGGCCTGCGTTTGCGCATTTGACCGATGCGGAGCCGTTGTCTGTGTTTTTGGCGGAAGGTTCAGATGTGGTGGTGCGCGACCGAAATTGGATAGTTTGAAAGATACAAATGCCCCAAAAGTAGCCGCAAGGGAAGGTGGCAATTTATACCCAGATGAAAATGATTTGCCAGATTGCCAAGATTGATTAACATGATTTTCAATGATTTAGAGGCGTTATTTTTCACAAACCACTTTCTGTTGGCCATAGATGGCCATCATCATTCAGGATAGTTTTCGCTGGCGCATTTGTTCGGCAAAACGCATGGCTTTCTGTTTGCACCGCCACCCATGAGAACTCTCTCCAACAACAAAGACACCTATTCCAGCAGCGAGCAGCACGATATGGGCAGTTTGAACAGGCCGGTACCAATCCTCGAAAAAAGGCCTTACGACAAAAAGTTCGACCGCGATGACGGCAGCGGCCAAGAGCGAGAGCCCGACACAGGCAGCACGGGTTTTCATCAGCCAAGCCGGTTTTTGGCGCAGCAGGCATTTTTCCAAAAAACGGCGGTACAAGGTGACGGCTGGGTGGATTTTGACCAACTCGCGCACCACATATTCTGCCTTCGGGTATTCATGCAATTGGTACAAAGAGGCTGCTTTCCGAAACAAAGTTTGGGCGTATAGGTCTTCGCCGCCCCAAGTTTCGATATTCTGCATGATGATGATTTCGAGCAAATGGTCGCACATCACAATGTGCTGGCCGTAATTGCCCGTCTCAAACAAGGCATCGGTATAGGCCAGTGTACAGTCGAAATATTCCTCAAAATCAAGCGCCCGGATACCATCTTCGAAATGCTCGTAGTACCGCACAATCCCATGAAAGTCATTGGCTTCGATGGCTTTGAAATTGCGGTAGAGGCGCAGTCGGTTGGCAGGCAAAAAATTCATGGCAGTGGTCGCTTGTGCCGAAGGTACAAATTATCGCGGAAAACAGGGAAACTGGGTTTAAGGTTGTGCCATGATATGCAGCAAATAGCGAAAACTCCTTACTTTTGAAGCCAAATCAAGTTTTTTATGAGCAACCGGGCGCAAATTTTTAGTCTTCTTGAAAACATCCCTGACGAACTGCTGGGAGAAATCACCGATTGGCTGCGCAGCTTTATGGTCAAACACGGCTTGAACGACATTGCCGACGACGGCTCTTTTACAGAGCAGGAAAAACGCGAGCTGATTCGTCGCTGGGAATCTTACGCGCAAAAGCCAAGCGAAGGCCTCGACTTGGAACAATTGAAAACCAGGATGCGAGAGAAACATGGTTTATAGTTTTATCATTCAACCAGAAGCACTTGGTGACTTGGATGAAATATTGGAATGGTACAACCGTGGCAGCAAAAAACCGGGCGTCCGATTCCTGAACGAGTTCTACCGGCATGCCGATTTGCTCTGCCAAACACCTCGGATGTGCAAAAAATCCTTTTTCCAGTTTCGTAAATGGCCTTTGCGAATATTCCCTTACTATATCGTTTACATGGTGGTAGAGGCCGAAAAACGGGTCGTTGTTTTTGCTATATGGCACAAAAAGCGCGGTTATTTTGAATTGAAAGAACGATTGAAGCCAAAAAGCAAATGACGAAATGCCTCCCCTGTCGCTACCGACGTAGCAACCATTCACTACTTTTGCCCGCCGAAAAAGGTTAGCCCACACATTTTGCAAACACCTCCTGTCCGTCTGAACATCATCGTACCCTGCTACAATCCGCCCCGGGATTGGGCGGAAGCGTTGGTTGAGCGATTTTTGACACTGAAAAACGCGGTATCGGATTTGGCGGGCGAAACGCGGCTGATTGTGGTGAACGACGGTTCCGCCTCCGTTGATTCTGAATTGAATTTCAAGCGATTATCCGAAATATTGCCAGAGGCCGACCTCGTGAGTTACCCAGAGAATCGTGGCAAAGGACACGCGCTGCGGCAAGGTGTGGCGGCAAAAGAAGCCGACCTCTACCTCGTGACGGATGCGGACTTCCCGTACACTATCGAGAGTATGCGCCGCATCATTGCGACGCTGAAAACAGCGGGAGGCATTGCTGCGGGCAACCGCGACACGGCCTACTACGACCGGGTGCCGGTATTCAGGCGCTGGCTTTCCAAAGGGTTGCGCTGGCTGCTGCGCAATGTGCTGCGCCAGCCCATCGGCGATTCGCAATGCGGCCTCAAAGCATTTGACAATCAGGGCAAAAAAGTTTTCCTCGAAACAACGATTGAGCGTTTTCTTTTCGACCTCGAATTCTTGATGCTCGCCAATGGCCGCGTGCCCGTGACACCCGTGCCGGTGGAACTCCGCGAAGGTGTCACGTTTAGCAAAGTTGGTTGGAGCATATTGGCGACAGAGGGAAAAAATTTTCTCTGGCTGCTATTTAAAAAACGATAACTGACACGGCTCT
>CAYZVM010000303.1:0-5075 GCA_964481485.1 uncultured Saprospiraceae bacterium
TTTTTGTGTCGCCGGTTTCTACGAAAAATATTGACAAACAGAAGTTTGTAAAAATATACCCCACGCTCAACCGCGACGGGAAAGTGACGGTGCAAGTCGCGCCAGGCGTTCGAGTGCAACGCATCCAAGTGTGGGATGCAGCGGGTAAAATGGTGTGGGACGAGCCTGCTTCGGAAGCGATTTGGCTGCCGAATGTGCGGGGAACTTACTTCGTGGCGGTGACGACGGAGCGGGGCAGGGTGGTGGAGAAGGTGGTGCGGGAGTGAAAAAGAGGGTGATTTGTGCAAAAATATTTCAGGGAAGGCAACTGCTATGCTTTTTTACTAATCGTTTAATTGCGCCATCCAAATAGAGATTTCCTGCTCGCCGTAGTTGACCACCACCGGGAGGTCGGGTCGAGTGATGGCGCCCGCCAAAAGGCTGTTGTTTTCAAAACCTTTGAAAAGGCGAAATTCCAATCTATGGCGATAAAAGTTATAGTAGGAAAGATATTCTTCTATGACCAATCGCACTTTTTCGAAGGAAAACCAATTGTCAGCATCGAATTGATAGAACCAAAAAGCAAAGACAAAACTGCCAAAGTGAGAAATGTCGTGTTGTTCAATATGATAATGCCGAACCAACAATTTTGCCAAACGAGCGGCTACGGGGTTGTCCAATTTTTGAAGCACTATTTGCTCTATTTGTTCGCCCACCCATTCTCTAAAACGCGATTCATTTTCCACTATTTCTATAAAAGCATCGCGGTCAGCGAAATGGACGGTGTGGTGGTTCAACTCCCAATTTTCTCCAATGACTTCACTGTACATTTTCCCCCGAAAATATTTGGCAGCGGGAATAGCAATGCTATGCGCCAAATCTTTCAACTTATCGTCGCCGAAGCCCGGCACCCCTTCTGTGAGTTGTTCGATTTTCGAAAAACGTTTGGCTGGCAAACTGTTCCGTTTGTCAAGAATACGCTGCGCTACTTCCTCCCCAATCGTGTAACCGCCCCCTTCGTGGTCTTGCACGATGTTCGGTCCAGTGATTTCCTCTATGGTTTTTACAGCGTTCAGAAAGTGCAGTATTCGCTCTTGTGTGTGCGTAGCGACAGACATGTTTATAGTGGATGAGTGATTTTTGAAAATTTGACTTGTTGCGTTGGCTTTAGGAACGGGCAAACAATAACTTATCAATTTGATGTGATTTCTTTCCGCCCATACCGCCCATCTTTTTGATTAAAGAGCGCTGCTATTCGCACAAAAAGATGGTTGTCTGGACAAAAAACAATCTACCTGAAATTTACAAGTTATTATTTACCCGTTCCTTAAAGGAAAAATCAGAAGTGGCACATTCGAAAAATGCCACTTCTGTTGTAAAAAGACGATGTCAACTATTGGTATGCAAAGCAAAATCAAGCTGTTGCCTCTGTCTCGACCTGCTCGATGAGTACAACATCTTCCACGGGCGCGTAAGGTGCCGTAGACATGACCGAGCGCAGGCTGTTTTCGCGGGCCTGCTCGGAAGAGAACAGCTCGCTTTCGCCGATGATTTGACCGTTGGAGGATTTCAGCACAAAATAAAACTGGCCGTTTTGGGCAACTTTCCGGTCGTAGCGCGGCGCATCGTCGGCATTTTTGCGCACACTTTCGATGCCGTTGAGTGCGCCGGACTTGGCCTTGTAGCCTTCGCTCGAAAGGATGTTTTCGCCGTTGCGGGCGATGAGACGGAAATAAAACTCTTCGTCTTTGCCTTTGAAAATCTGGAACTTAGGATTGTCAAACTTTCGTGCGCCCTTTGTGTCGTCTTCCACCGGAGCAGTCGGGGCAACGGCCATTACCCCTTTAATGCCATTGTGGGCGGATTCTTCTTTTTCGTGCATTTCACTGACGCCAATAACCTGACCCGGCAAGATGTGATTGTCGGCGCGCAGCACGAAATAATAACTCCCGTCCCTTGCCGTGCGGACTTCATAGTTTTTCCGGTTGTCAGAATGCCGCTGCACTGAGCCCACGCCAAGTTGTGCGCCCGATTTGGTGGTGTAGCCTTCGCTTTGCAGTATGATTTCGCCGTTTTGTGCCCGCAAGCGGAAATAATATTCATTGTCAATGCCCTCGAAGATTTGGAATTTGGGATTGGGGACAGGGGACTCGCCCTCGTCGGCCAAAGTATCTGGGGCGGCAGTGGCTATGGCCACGTCACGCTCATTGGATGCCGCCGTGCTGAAAAGCGGCGGCAATTCGATGAAGGTAGAAACGGTAGTATCCTCCACGGGGGCCGAGTCGGCCACCGCTATCACGGAATGGATGCAGGCGTCACGGTTGGCTGGCGTAGTGAACAATTCGCTGATGCCGACGATTTCGTTGTTGCCTGCGACCAAACGGAAAAAGTATTGACCATTCTCCGATTCTGCGCGTTCAAAATTGGCGCCTGACTCGTCCACCAAGTTGCGCGTCGCCCGAATGCCGTTTTTCGCGCCCTGTTTGCTCCCGTAACCTTCGCTTGCCAAAATAACTTCGCCGTTTCGCGCCCGCAGCCGAAAATAAAAATCATCGTCTTTACCCCTGAAGATCTCGTATTTTGGATTAGAATAAGTTGGCGCCTCGATGGTGGCATCTTCCACTGGCACGCTGCGAATTATGGAAATGATAGCGTGGATGGCATTTTCGACTCCACTTTGATGGGCGTAGGTTTCGCTCCATGCCACGACCTGCCCATTGCGGGCTTTCACCACAAAATAGTATTGGCCGTCTTTTGATGTTTTTTGTTCAAAACGACCCGTCACGGCGCTCAGTTTCGTCACATAAAGGCCGTTCAGTGCGCTGTAACGCGCCGCGTAACCTTCGCTTTGCAGGAGGATTTCACCGTTATGCGCCCGCAAGCGGAAATAATAAAGGTCGTCTTGCCCTTTGAACAACTGAAATTTTGGATGTGGAATCATGTCATAAAACGATTTTTGAAATGAAAAAACCTGAACTTGCCAAAAGAAATAATGCTTTTGCGTAAGCAAATTGTAGGAAGGGCATGAAAACACGCAACCAGTTTGTGCCGATTTAATGTAAGTTTAAATCCTAAGTAACAGTGAATTAAAAAGTTGCAGGCAAGATGACCTGAATGTAAACGAGGCGCAAAGCGAAGGTTGCGCCATCTCAATTTACCCCGTAGTTGTATGGCAGTTGCCCATCATCTGGCCACCGCGGCAGAACGATAAAAAAGCCGTGGTCGGACAAATCGGGCAGCAACAGGAAGAACAGCCAATTTTCTTCCACCGGCTCGCCGTCTACTGGGTTGTTGTCGGGCAGTTCGATAGGCAGGAACTCGATAGAGCCAGTTTTCAGGTATTTGAGAATCAGGTGTTTGACGGCGGCACGGAATTCAAGCGGGTCTTCGTGGTTGCTCTCGCTCACCTCGTCGTGGTGTACTTCCTTCACAATGTTGAATACCGAGTAAGGTCTGATATAGTCGTGAAGCACCGTATTCAACGCTTGCCGTAAAATACCTGCAAAGTGCCGCCATTCGGGGCCAAATTGCTGGCGCTGCGCCTCGTATTCTGCTGCGGGGTCTTGCTCGGATGTCGTAACCCATTGCAGGCCTTCCACGTGGAATTCATCAGAAAAGACTTTTTGAATGCGCTCGTCGAACGACAAATTTTCAATAACAAAGCCATCGTTGAAACTGTTGCTCTCGGTTTCGCGGGAGACCGTGATGACAAACCGCACATGGGTTTTGTGCGGCATTTCCAGCCCAAATACCCACGAGTAGTCCAAACCCGGCCAAAATTGCTGCGGCACTGGAAATTCGGGGTCATCGGCTTTCGACAGCAGGCGCAAAGTGCCGGTTTCGATGTACTCACGCTGGTACGAGCGGATGTTTTTGTCTGGGTCTGGCCAGATTTCCTGCATGATGAAATCGCGGAAGGAAAAACTGCTTTCGCCGTTGTAAATCCCTTCGTGCAATGCATAAAACAAGGCGTTGCCAAAATTTTGGCCCGGCATCAAATCCAATTGGCGCTGCACTTCGGCGGGGTCCACCTCCCATTTCAAGTTCGCGTATTGAGCATATTGGCGTATTGCCCTGTGAGTCAAAGTCTCCAAATCTACCTTTCTGGAAAAATAGCCTTCGCTGTGCTGGCCGGGTTGGTTGCGCAGTGCGTAAGCGATAAAATGTATGGGGAACAACTCCGGGATATGCAGGCCAAACACCCAAAACGTTTGAAAATCAAGCGAGTCCGGCACGTCAAAATCCATAGATGCTCGAACTGCGGGATCGGCGGGAATCAGGATTAGAGTCCCTTGGTCGAGCCACGATTTTAGAATCGCCTCTTGGGTTGGGCTGTCGTTGTACGCCAAATCGCGGCGCGCAATCACGGCGGAAAGGCTGAGTTGGCCCTGATTCCAATACAGAAAAGCGTCCAAAGCACCTTTCAGCGCCATAGCGAAACTGCGCGTACCGCCTGCTTGTTGGCTTTTCGCCTCTTCGGGGTCAATTTGCCAAGTCATGTTAGGCAAGGCAAAATCCTCCCGCACGGTGCGCCGGATGACTTTTTCGAGGTCGCCGCTCACGCCATCTTGCTCGAATTTTTCATCGAGCCACTTTTTGGCCGGTTCGGTGAGCCTATACTGTTGGGCGATATACAACAGGGTGCGCCACTCGATATCTGTGATATTGCCGGCATCTTTGGCTGTTTGATAAGTAGCTTGAATTTCTTCGAGCGAAATGCGGCTTTCGCCCCGACCTTGTGTGAATCTTTCCGCCACATCGAGCAGACTGCGGTCATAGCGGATGCCATTGATGATTTTGTAGTAGGACATTTGCGAGCAGAATTTAAAGTTCGGGGGCAATTTATTCTGCGCGTGTAAAGTCTGAGCTAAGGCAATATTATACCTCTTGCCGCCAAGTTTTCGATACCATTGTCGCATCAGCGGCCAAGCGACCTTGAACCGCCAAACCAATTGTACCGGGGTACTCAAAGGCCGTCTGGCCAACGATCAAAAGTGACAAGCTGAAAACTGAGAAAAGCAGGGCATATACTTACGCCTTTTCCAACGTAAACCCAAACGTGCTGCCCTGACCTTGCGTGCTCCGCACATTGATGG
>CAYZVM010000304.1:0-5055 GCA_964481485.1 uncultured Saprospiraceae bacterium
TCAACTCATAGTCAATAAGCCAGAGTTGGTAAGTTTCGATAATCATGGTAATCATCTCAGCATAATTTTTCGCTGTCGCATAGCCTGATTTTTTGAGGCCAACACTCCATGCCGCATAATACGGGACTCGATCGTGGCCGTACAGTTTTCTGGAAATAGGGTAAATTTTCCCGATTTCGTATTCTCGAACCATCCAATTGTACCGCGTGCCTTGCAGCAAAAGGCTGTGCCGCCGAAAACTCTCGCGCGCCGACGGGTACACCTCGAATCGATCCCACACATAGTCGTCCGTGCGCTGCACACACCCGATGGCAAGCGAGTGGTGGGCAAAATCTTCGTCTGTGATGCGGCCATCGCGGCGGTAGCCCGGCTGGAGTTGGCATTTGACGCCGAAGTGGTTGTTGGCTTGTGCGGCCAGATAACCCCTCCCGGCGTTGCCCTCGAAAAGCCCCTGCGCCAGCGTCACCGATGCCGGGATTTTGGTGTGGCGCATCTCTGCGAGTGCCACACTTTTATATTTTTCGATGTAATCCAGATAGGCGCGGACGTTGCCTTGCTTCCGCGCGGGAAGTGTGCTGGTGAGCTGCCGTTCCAAATTTTCGCGAACCCAATACTGCTTTCCAGCCTTTGGGAGCGGAGTCTCGGTGCCGGGTTTGAAAAAGAAAGCAGATGTGTCGGCTTGGTAAAAGTCGCGGAGTTTGGCGGCAAACAGCAAGCCCAATTCATCAGCCCCTGTTTTGAAATGGTTTTGCCATTCATCGTATACAGGCAGATCGGCGAAGTCGGACAGCGGACCTTCGATTTTGTCGTAAAACTTGATGACCAAGTATCCTGGAAGGGCAATGAGAAGCAGTGCGAGAAAAACGCCCCTGCCGAGACCATAAAATACCCCTTGATCCTGCTCGTTGTTTTCCATGTTGTTCGACCGGACTGCGGGAAAAAGAAGGATGAGGATTATCAGACAAAAAAACTTTGCTAAGGAACGGGCAACCAATAACTTATCAATTTGATGTCATTTCTCTCCGCCCATACTGCCCGTCTTTTTGATGAAAGAACACCGCTACTCGCACAAAAAAGACGGTTGCCCGGGCAAAAACCAATCTATCTGAAATCCACAAGTTATTGTTTCCCCGTACCCAATTGCAGCAAAAAGTCCGCCGAATGGTCAAAAATCGGTTCAAAAATTGGATAGCCAGCACCGGCTTTTAGTTTACGGTGGGCTTTAACAAGATAACGGTCGAATCTAAACAAAAAAAGCCGCCGAGGGGAACCCGGCAGCTTTTTTGTGGAGCGGAAAACGAGACTCGAACTCGCGACCCTCAGCTTGGGAAGCTGATGCTCTACCAACTGAGCTACTTCCGCACGTTCCCTTATTCAATTACTTTGCCAAAGGTAGCGCATTTCAGAAATCTGGAAAAAAAGTCCGTTACAAATTTTCAAAATGAGGCTATTGTCGGCATTGCGGCATTTGCAACTATTCAGCCCAAGTTGTAACCTGTGTGTGTACATATACTCCGTTCGGCCAGATTTGTCAATTCGTCTCCATCAATTCGTCGGACGAATAAAAATCGTCCGACGAATGCACAAGTCTTCTGCGAAGTGAAGAATAACATGATTGCAAAACGGATTTTGCGGGTTTTAACGGATTGTACTTCTCTGGCTTTTTCACAAAATCTGTTTGAATCTGCGATATCCGTTTCATCCGTTTCCCAATCCTCCTGATTCGGCGGGTCACGACTTGGGTTATTTAGGAACGGATGAAGGTGCGTCGCGTCATTTTTCCACCATCTCGATTATCGCCTCCCGAATTTTCTCGTGCCGGTTCCACAAAATAAAATGATTGCCATCGGGCAAAATATCCACCTTCAGGTCGGGGCAATTCGCCAACATTCGCCGGGCGAAATCGGCATTGCCCACTGGCACGAGCCGGTCGTTCACGGCATGAATGACCGTGACCGGGCAGGTGATACGCCCCCAAAGCGGCGACATTTCGCGCAGTTCTTTTTCCAAAAATTTGATTTCGCGGTTGCTCGCCCAAAAACTTTTTGGAATCAGCCATTTCAACGGCGGCGGGTCAATAGCCGATTGCCACCAGGGGTGTTCCTCCAAATCCGGGTCAATGGAAGCCGCCACCAGCACTAATCCTGCCGTTTGTTCCGGGTAGTCCATCGCAAACCGGGCGACGACCGGGCCGCCGAGCGAATGACCCACCAAGAACACTTTTTGATTCGGCGCCAGTTGATGGACGACGGCTTGCACCGCAGCCGCCTGTGCCACTTGCGATGGTTCGGCCTTGCCAAAACCCTGCGTGTAGCCAAAACCGGGGCGGTCGAGCGTCACCAAACGCGCCCGCCGGGTCAGGATGGTGTCTGCCAAAAAAGCCAAATAATTGTCCGCAGAGCCGGGCGAGCCATGCACCAGCACCACAAGCGGCAGGCTGTCTGACGCGCTGACACTGACAGCGTGAATCGTGCGGCCATTTGAGTCGGGGATATCGAGGAACCGGGGCGGTAGGGTTTGCCCTTTGTTTTGCATGGCCGCAGACCAAAGGCGGTCGGGGGTGCGCATGGCGAGGCAGCCAGATTGTACGGCGAGCATCCAGATGGCGAGCAGCGATAGGAAGAAGTAAAAAACCCTGCGGACAAGTTTGGCGCGGCGGGTGGAGCGGGATTTTGTTTTGCCTTTCATTTGATGTCGGTATTGAGGGGGGCGATTGTTTTTGTCTTCGTTTGACAAGAAAACGGAAAAGACATGGAAAAGTTTGGCTACTCCTTAGCCCTATTTACGCTCCTTCAATACCCCTCCTTAGAGGCTCCATTTTGAAATTAAAGCCTGCGCCCCCATCTATAATTTATGTACGAAAAACAGGCTTACCGCCGCATGACGATAAGCCTGTCCACACAATACATAATGCCTGCCGAAAACCTTAGTCCCGGCTCCCCAACAATGCCCAGAGCAAATACAGAAATTGCACCAGTGCGGCCAGCGCAGCCGACACATAAGTCATGGCGGCCCAAGTGAGCGCATCTTTCGCACCAGTATACTCTTGACCGCGGGCGAATCCGGTATCGTCGAGCCAAGCAAGGGCGCGACGGCTGGCATCAAACTCCACTGGCAGTGTGACGAGGCTGAAAAGTGTAGTGATGCCAAATGCCACCAACGCCACAATCAGCAAAATCGGGCTTTTGAAAAAACCGATGCCCGCTATACCAAACATGAACAGGTATTGCTGGAGCGACGCGGCAATATTGACCACCGGCACCAATGAAGAGCGCATTTGCAGGAAACTGTACGAAGTGGCGTGTTGCACAGCGTGACCACATTCGTGCGCCGCGACAGCAGCAGCAGCTACGCTGCGACCGTGATACACGTCTTGGCTGAGGTTCACGGTTTTGTCCTGCGGATTGTAGTGGTCGGTCAACTGTCCGTCCACATGGGTGACTTGCACATCATAGATGCCGTAATGCTTGAGCATCGTGGCGGCCACTTCTGCGCCGCTCATACCATTAGTGAGAGGTACTTGGCTATATTTTTTGAATTTACCTTTCAGGACACTGCTCAGGATAAACCCGATGCCCATGAAAAGAAGACTGATGACTATCAACATGATTGAATTGTTTTTTGTGAATGATGCTGGATTGAAACGTTTTGAATGCCCAAAAATAACAGATGTTCGATAAAACCGGGGGCATTGCCGACGACAATTTTCAAAAACAAGGATGAAAACAAAAAGTTTGAGCTATCATATCGTCTTGAAACCCGTGTACTTCCACAACGCCTTCGGGATGCGAATCCCCTCGGTAGTCTGGTTGTTTTCCAACAAAGCAGCCACGATGCGGGCCAATGCCAACGCCGAGCCGTTGAGCGTGTGCGCCAGTTCGATTTTGCCATCTGCGTCACGGAAACGGAGTTTCAGGCGGTTGCTCTGAAAAGTCTCGAAACAGGACACGGAACTGACCTCAAGCCAGCGTTTTTGCGCCGCCGACCACACTTCAAAATCGTAAGTCTTGGCCGATGCAAAACCCATGTCGCCGCCACAAAGAAGCAAGATACGGTAGGGCAATTCGAGTTTGTTCATCAATTTTTCCACATGGCGCACCATGCCCTGCAAAGCCCTATAAGAACGGTCGGGATGTTCGATATGCACTATTTCCACTTTGTCAAATTGGTGCACGCGGTTCAGCCCGCGCACATGCGCGCCATAAGAACCAGCCTCCCGGCGGAAGCAGGGCGTGTAGGCAGTCATTTTGATGGGCAAATCTTTGACGGCCACTATTTCATCGCGCATGATATTGGTCACCGGCACCTCGGCAGTGGGGATGAGATAGAGATTGTCGAGTTCGCAGCGGTACATCTGCGCTTCCTTGTCGGGCAGTTGGCCGGTACCGCGGGCGCTGTCCTCATTCACCAGATGGGGCGGCAGGATTTCCTCATAACCTGCTTTAACAGCCTCGTCCAGAAAAAATTGAATCAATGCCCGCTGCAAACGCGCACCCTTGCCGCGATAGACTGGGAAACCCGCGCCCGTCAATTTCACGCCCAACTCCAAATCAAAAAGGTTGTACTGTTTCGCCAACTCCCAATGCGGCAGCGCATTCTCAGATAAGGCGGGGAAAGGTTTTTTCCAGTCTTTAGCCACCTTGTTGTCCTCGGGCGTTTTCCCTTTCGGCACACTTTTGTGCGGGCAGTTCGGCACAGAAAGCAGCATTTCTTCCAATTGATTTTTGAGGCTGTCCATGCGCTCTTCGAGTTCCTTGCTCTTCGTTTTCAACGTAGCGACTTGAATTTTCAACGCCTCGGCCTCATCCTTTTTGCCTTGCCCCATGAGTGCCCCGATTTGTTTGGCGAGACGGTTGCCCTCGGCCAAAGAATCGTCAAGGTCTTTTTGGGTGGCGCGGCGCTCGTCGTCGGCTTTCAGGATGTGGTCAATGACTTTGAGTTGTTGTGCCGACCAGTTGCGCTTGCGCAAACCGTTGACAATGCGTTGTTTTTCTTCTCGGATTACTTTTACCTGGAGCATCTGTCCTTTGTTGATTTGGTGATATGTTGATGTAT
>CAYZVM010000305.1:0-5051 GCA_964481485.1 uncultured Saprospiraceae bacterium
AAAAACGAGCGATTGCGGGGTAAAGAAACTTGTGTAGGTGTTTCACTTCGTTCAACATGACAGCACGGGTGGGGGAATGTGTTTTTTTAGATGAATTTTGATGTGTTTACCCTGGGGAGGATGCAGGTGCGGCATCCCGCGTCAGTCATCATCCAGTATTTGGGAAAAGTGGCTTTTTGCGAAAGCGTCGTTGTGCCGCCCTGTTCTGATGAAGGCGTTGGAGTTGATGGTGCCGACGTATTTGGAGGCGGGTTCTTTGCGGAGTTGAAAATCTTCCAGCACGGGTTTTATCCACGCCGGGCAGTAACGATTGAATTTTACTTCCAAAATAAAAAAACCGGGGAACGCGAATGTCGCGCCCGACTCGTCGAACAATCTATCCACCGAGGGGTAGGCCATGCTGCGCAGGTGCAAATCGAAGGTGAGCCGGAAGTCGTTTTCGGGGTCGAAGTTGGCACCGAGAAATGGCTCGCGCTCGTAAATGACGTTGACCACCGGGCGCATATTGCGGCTCAGGATTTGGTAGAAAAAACGGCGGGTGTTGTCGTGGCTGCTCACTTCGCCGTTGAAACTATCGAGCGATATGCCTTTAAACAATTGAAGCACAACACCGTAGGGCGCACTGGAACGGTTTTTCAAAATCGGCCCCTCGTATTTGCGCTTGATTTCCATGAACACCGTGCTCGCCTCGTCGCCCCGATTGTAGCCGCGTAGGCGCACTTTCATGCGATGGGCGATGCCATTTACTTTGGTATGGTACATCTCAAATCCCGGCGTGTCGAAGTAAATGCTGCGCACGGTGTACCGCCCGTCGGCCTGCATCGCCGCGAAACGGTCAGCGCGCAGGAAGGGCAGCACGGCGCTCCGCAAAGCATCGTACTGTTCTACCGGGACGAGATATTTGAATTCGTAGCGCATTGCTTCGTTGTTCGTTGTTGGTTGTTGGTTGTTGGTTGTTCGTTGCTTTTTTCGGAACGAACAACGAGCAACTATGAACCAACAACAATTTTTCTCACCAACTGAAATTCAGGATTCTTTGGAGGTATTCCCGCTGATTCACTGCTCCAAAATCTATACGGCATTTCGCCGAAACACCGGTGGTAAGGCGGGTTTCGATGCTGTCGGGTGTTATGAGCGCCGTGAGCATGGATACCTGTTGATTGCCCAATACTTCCACTTTTGTGCCTGTTTGGATGATTTGGGCGGGGTATGTTTGTTGCGTCTGGATGTCCGTTACTGTGATGATTGTTTGGCTTCCGAGATAGGGCAAATGCGTCACTTTCACGGGGATTTGCACCACATATTCACCTGCCTGCTGGATGGTGAGTTGCTCTTCGGGCAGCAGCACCGCCGGTACTACCCACCCGGAGAATGGTGCACGAAGCACGAACGACAGCCCTTTGCGGCGCAATATGTCGAGCCGGTTTTTCAGCCCGCGCAATTGTGCTTGTGTGATGCCCACGCTTTCTGTTTTGATGCCGGTGCGCACGTTTTCTAAATATTGACGCGCAATGTCCACTTGTATTTTAGCCAAATTGTACGCGTTTTCCGCCTCTTGGTATTCGGTGAAAGCGATGAGTTGCTGTTCCCACAGCGGCTTTTTTATCAGAAAAATTTTCTCTTTTTGAATCAAATCCTGTTCGGCGAAATGGAGGCGTTTTTCGGCTTCCTGCACCACGGGCGGTTTGTCGCCGGTGATGTCGGCTTGCAATTGAGCGCCATAGAGCGCGAGTTGGGCTTCGATGTTCTGGATTTCTTCGTTTTGACGGATGGAGTACATCCGCACGACGGTGTCGCCGACGTGGACGAAGCGGTCGGGCGGCAGCACAAATTGCAGACCGGAGATGTCGCCCTGCTCAAATTGGTAGGCATCAATTTGTTGCGTGGCACCGAGCCTATAGTCGCGCACGGTGGCACTGATGCGCCCGGTTTGGTCTTGCATCAATTGCCACTCCCGTGCAGGATACACCCGCCCGATGCTTTCCGCAGCAAAAGGTATTTGTACGGGTACATAAAGTGCCGCCACCAAAATTCCGATGATTATCAACCCGCCAAGCAGCCGTTTCACGTCGTTTCTCAAAGCAGTTAAAGTTAGGAAAATGAGGGCGTTATTGGATACAGAATAATGATTTTGGGGTATTTGTCATCGGGCAAATATCCTTCCAATATGCGATGCGCACATTGCTCGGTTATTCAAATGGGCATTTTTTTGTGCTGAAATGAGAAAATCGGAGACCGAAGCCCGTTCGTGCGACCTCCGATTTAGAATGGTTTAGAGTAGTTGAGAATGGTTTATAAATTTTTAGTTGGTACTGAAAATCAATGTTTTAAGTTTAAAATCTCTAAACCCATCTAAACTACTCTAAACCATTCTAAACTACCCTAAACCTCTCTCAACTATTCCGCCCGCACCAATTTGATTGTTTTTACAAAATCGCCCGTCGAGAAACGCAGCAGGTACATTCCCGGCGGGAGGCGATGGCTGTTCAAATCAAATTGCACCGTGTGACGACCCTCGACGCGGTACGGCGAGGCCGGTGTCAAAGTTGCGGCGACATCGCCCAAAAGCGAATGTAAAGTGACAGATACTTGTGCTTTTTCGGGCAAAAAATAATCCAGCATGATTTCATTTTTGAACACGGAGGGATAAGCCGTGGCATTGGGTCGCACAGTCGGCTTGCCCGGCTCACCTGCTGAAGAGGTCAGTTTGAAATGCGCAATGATGGTATCGGCGGTCATCATATCGAGCGCGGTGGCCTGAAGGCTCGAATCGGCGAACGTATGGTGCTGCGCCGTCCACCTGTCGAACACATAGTCCGTGTTTGGGGCGGCAGCGGCTGTCAATTTCAAATCCACGCCGCCGAAATAGTTCGCGTGAACGGGGAATTGGTTGTGCGTGAGCGAATTGGCCTGGATGATGCCCGCACCGGGCGGCTCCACGAGCAGCACCGTCGCGTGTGGGCCGTTGAGGTTATAGCAATCCACGAGGCCGTTTGAGAACTCCGTGCATCGAATGCTGATAAAGTTGCGGAGTTTGGCTGCGTTTTGTTGCCATTCAGAAAAATCGCCGTACCAGCGGTCGGCGTGTTGCTGCATTTCGGGTTGGATTTTGGCGATGATGCTGTCCAAATAGTTGAGCGTGTTTTCACAATTGAACACAGTGCTTGCCAAATCTGCCTGCCGTGTGATGTAGTATTGGTCGAAGTCGGGATTTTCGCGCAATTTGTTCAACACTTTAATATGACCTTCGGGGTCGGACCACCCGGAGAGCAACTCGGGATTGCAGGGCTCGGCATACGGGCTGGTGTCGGGGATGTTGGTGTAGTTGATGTAGTGCGCGAACGTGGCGTCATTGTCCCAAAGGATATAGCCCCATTTTTGATGCTCACCCGCCGGATCAAGGCCGCGCCACCAGCCGGTGTTCCAGTTTAGCCAGTCGGAGCAAACGCTGAAGGAATTGACAATCACATAATCCACCAAACTTTCGTAGTTGTATTGGTCGGCCACATCGTGAAAATTGGCAGGGTCAGCCATGTTGTTGCCCAAAATAAAATCATACAAATCACCCCAATCATCGAGCGCCTGCTGGTCGCCATATTCTGCCCAAGTATTGCCCCAAGTCTTGATAAACTGCAAGTTATACTTGTCTTGGCCGTAGTAATATTCCGTGTAATCGTGTTCATCGGGGCGTTCGCGGAGGTCATACACGCCCCAATACTCGCCGTTGAGATAAATGATACATTTTTCGCTGCGGCGCACGTCAAGATGGAGGCCGCCGCGCTCGGCGAGGTCGTGGATATAGGCATCGCGGATGTGTGCGCTGCCCGCATTTTGGGGATGATGGGCAGCAGGGTAATTGTCGTCGCCGGCGGCGCGCAGAATGAGACGCTGGAATTCGTCGCGGTCGGAGCGCGAAAATATTTTCTCATTGATGGCGCCGTTGTAGCCCATCTCGTCGCGGCTCACCCAGTCCATGCTGCGTTGGTCGTTGGCCCAAGAATCTTGGCCGTGTTCGTTGAGTTCGCCGTAAGTGCGGGCTTTGCGGTCGCCGTCGGTGCCAAAGTATTCGATGGAGCCATGTGGCCGAAGTGTCGCGTTGCCGTTGGCGAGTTCTTGCACGCCATCCGCCCCGATGGACAGGATTACCAACGTATGCGCTACGTCCACGAAGTAGGTGTTGTATTGGACAAAACTCGGCAGTATGGCGAGGTTGTCGCTGAATGTCGCGGCTTTCAAAATAGTGGTTTGCGAAAACGTCAATGGCCCGTCGTAAATCGGTGAGCCATCTTCCGGCTCGGTGCCGTTGGTGGTATATCGTATCACGGCATTGGGTTCGATGGTGCTGAGCGTCACCGTGACCGAGCCTTGGTAAAATCCGGCTTGCTGGTTCACTGCCGGGCGGGCAGCGAATCCGAGGTAGGCAGGGTTGCCGTCGTTCGCCGCGCCGAGGCTGGTCTGGGTGAACACGCGCCATTCTGCCGAGCCATCGGTTAGGCGGCCCACCGATTGGTGGAGTTTGGTGGTCACGACTTCTACATCATTGATTATCTGTCCGTTAGATTTGGAAAAAACGATGTGTTCCGGGTTGTTTTTGGTTTGCGACAGTTTGAAATTGGTGTGCAAAACGGGGCTGTTTTCATCGCGTCCCGATGGATAGACCACCAAGTAGCCTTTGGCCGGAATGCTCACGTTGGGCGGGAATTGCCATTTTTTCGGCTCATCCTCATCGTCGCTGAGGTAGTAGCCGCCGATGTTGACGGACAAATCGCCCGTGTTGTATAGTTCGATCCAGTCTTCGTATTTGTTGTAATTGTCAGCGTATTGGCTGAGGTTGGCGCAAGAATATTCGTTCAAGACGACTTGCGCAGCGGCGGAGGCAGCGAAAAAAAGCGCCGCGAGAAGGAAGGGGAAGATTGTTTTATTCATGTTTATAGTTTGAAAGTTAGGTGCGTTTTGTTGCAACCCCACCCCCGGCCTCTCCCTCGAAAGAAGAGACCGGGGGTTGCAAGAGTCGTCATCGTTGGACACAAATCAACTTGGCCGCTCGTCCC
>CAYZVM010000306.1:0-4999 GCA_964481485.1 uncultured Saprospiraceae bacterium
TTTATCCGGGGTGTTTTTGCGCCCGTTTTTTTTTTGGCCCTCCCGTGACTTGTTCCCGACACTTTTTTATTTCAGCGCATATTGACTTTTATCTTTAAAAAACCTGTCCTTTGCGCTTATTACTCTCCATCAATAATACGCCGCTTTAAAGATTATTCGCCCTTACCTACGCCTGTTGAAAATATTGTACCCTGTGCCAAAGAGATGTTTCAAATTAAAAGTGGTATTAAAATTTTCGAACTTAAATGTCTGATATTCAGCAGAAATTGACCCGTATCGGGGTCTTTTACGACGGCAACTATTTCCTCCACGTTTCAAATTATTACGCTTACCATCACGAACGCCGCAACCGCATCAGTATTTCTGGATTGCACGAATTCGTCCGCCACCGCATCGCCGAAGAGCAAGGCAAAGATTTTCACCTCTGTCAGATTGTGGACGCACATTATTTCCGGGGCAGGCTTTCTGCCCAAGAAGCCAGCGCGGAGGGCAACCGGCTCTACTACGACCGCCTTTTCGACGATATCCTGATGATGGAGGGCGTGACGACACACTACCTGCCGGTGCGCACCAATTTTCAGGGATTTCGCCAAGAGCGCGGCATAGATGTCTGGATGGCACTGGAGGCGTTCGAGTTGTCGTTGCACAAACAATTTGACGTCGTGGTACTCATCGCGTCCGACAGCGACTTTGTGCCGCTCGTGCGCAAACTCCACACACTCGGCGTCCGCGTGATGCTGCTGGGTTGGGACTATGAATTTTTCGATGAAGAAGGCCGCCGCCGCAGCACAGTCACCTCCCAATTCCTTTGGGAAGAGGTGACCTACCCGGTGGCGATGCAAAACGTGATAGAGGACGACAAGGAAAAAGATTTTCCGGTCACGCGCCTTTTCGTGGAGCGCAAAAAATTGCCGGTTGAGACTGGCGAAGAGGTAGTATCCGTGGAAGAAGGTGAAGTGAAAACCAGCACGGTCTTCAGCCTGAAAGACGGCTACGGTTTTATCTCTTTCCCACAAACGAACAACCTGTTTTTCCACTATTCTTTCCTCGTGGATACGGATTTCAACGACTTGCGCGAAGGCGACATGGTGGAGTTCACGCTGAGCAAAAACGAGCGTGGCGACCCGATTGCCAAAAACGTAAAACTGTTGCGGTAGAAGGGGTGGGTTTAGATAGTTTAGAGCGGTTTAGATGGTTTAGAAATGGAACTCAAAACATTGGTTTTCAGCACCAATAAAATTTCTAAACCATCTAAACTATCCAAACCATCTTTTCCCAGAAAAAAACAAGCCCGGCGGATTGCTCTGCCGGGCTGTTTTTAAACTACTGCTAAAATGTTGTCGGTTTTGGAACATTAAGTGGTCGGGCAACCAATATCAATCCATTATTTTCATTTCTTTGGGCCAACGCTGCGGGAGCGGTTGGAGCGGCGTTTTCCATGCTGCTTCGGCGCGTTTGGCAAGTTCTGCTTTGCGGCGTTCAGTCGTGTTGGGCGGTACAGGCTTTTTGTCGTCAGGTTTCAAATCCGCACCCTCCGAAGAGTCGTCTTGAACTGTTTTCGCTGCTTCAGATTGCTCAGTAACTGGCGATACGGCAGTTGAGGCCGACTTTCCTTTCAAAGATTTTGCGGGCAAAGATGCCGTCTCTTGAGGAGCAGGCTCGTCTGCTGTCGCCACGATGTTTGCAGCGGGCGGTTCAACGGTTTCTTCTACGGCGGCAGCGGGCGGCGGTGTCGCCACGGGCGTTTCGGTTTTTTCCGGTTGGTTCAAAAACAGGTACAAACCCACCACCAACGTGACGGCAAATGCCGCTATAAGCGAAATGGTTTGTGCGCTCCAGCCAGATCGGGGTGGTTTTATTTGCGATTGGACGTGCTGCCAGACCCGTTCGGAAGGTGTGTCCCAGCCTGATTGTGCGGGGGTTTCTGGAAGGTTGTCGAACGTTTTTCTGAACAGCTCGTCGAGCGACTCAAATTCTTTGGTATCAGCCATTGGTTTGAAAATTCGTCTTTTGGTAGTTTTTATGTGATAAATGATTTGTCCAATATTTTTTTCAAATACTCCCGCGCTTTGAACAACTGGCTTTTGCTGGTGCCGATAGAAATGCCCAATTGTTCGGCGATTTCTTCGTGGCTAAATCCGTCTATAGCGTACAAGTTGAACACGGCGCGGTAGCCGGGTGGCAATTTTTGGAGATATTTCAACAAGGTTTCGGCGTCTAAATTAGAGGCAAAATCTTCTTCTGTCCGCAGCCGATTCTCAAAAGGGGTGAAATCTCCCGTGTCGCGCAAAAAATCGCGCTGCTTTCGGAGGTGGCTCAAAGCCGTGTTCACCATGATGCGCCGAATCCAGCCGCCCAACGCCCCGTCGCCCCGATATTGACCCATGTCCCGATAGACGCGGATGAAACCATCCTGCAACATATCCTCCGCCTCCGCCTTGTCGCGCGCAAAACGCAGCAAAACGCGAAACATCGGTACGCTGAACTGTCGGTAAAGCGCCGTCTGATGCGCCGGACTGCCACGCAGCACGCCACTCACCAATTCCTGATCGCTCAAATGTTGCATGAGGTATTAAACGATATTTTGGCGATGAATAAGGGAAATCGGTTGCCCGACAGTGCATTATTTTTTCAAAATGCCGGATAAAGGGCAAATTACCGGGCTTTGAAGGAGGAATCAAAACTTGCTCCCTCTCTTCCTCAAACTTTAACGGCTACAGTTTTTTGGTAAAATGCATACTACTTATCAAAAAACCTTTGTTCAAATAAAGTCGGTGCGCGTCGTGCCGGGTCGGGCCGGAATCGAGCGTGACACAAGCACAACCGCGCTCCTTTGCCAACTGAAAAACAAATTCCAACAACGCCCCGCCGTAGCCTTTGCCGCGATGCCCTCCCAGCGTGGTGAGGTCGTCCACATAAATCTGTTTGCCGTCAAAAAGTTTTTGCACATAGCGAAAACCAATGGCCGCCGCAGCCACACCGTTTTCCTCGATGAAGGCCAGTTCGTAGCCTTCCGATATCATGGCTTTTACCAATGGCACGAATTCCGCTTCTTTCAAATGGGGGCGAAGCAGGTGCATGACAGGCCAACATTTCAGGATGTCGGCATCGGTGTTGGCGAGTTGTATTTGCATGATTGTCAAGATGAATGGTCGGCAACGATGACCCACTTTCCGCCGATTTTTTTCCAAAGCAGGGTGAAATGCCCGCCCAATTCGCCCTTCGTGCGGGCCAAATGCCACTTGCCGATGACGTAGGCACTTTCCGGCGAAAGGATTTCCAGCGTGAGAATCGTGAAGGTCAATTTGCCCATCGCCTCAGCATTGGGGTAGCCTTTTTTGTAACTGTCCAAAGTCGCTTGCCAGCCATTGGTGACCCCGCGCGAACCGATAAAAGTAAGGCTGTCGGACTTCCAATAGCCGTCCATAAAGGCTTCGAGGTCGGCGCGGTTCCAAGCAGATTCTTGTTCGGCCATGACTCGGCGGATGGCTTGGTCAGCGACAGTTGTGGATTGGGCATTCGCCGATATTAGAAAGCCGAGGGAAAAAACGAAGAGCAGAATTTTTTTCATAAAAATTTGAAAATCAATGTTGTACCACCAATTTTTCCCGCCACGCCTTCTTTTTTGTTTGAAACTGAACCATGTACACCCCGTCGGGCAGGTGTTCGACGGAGATGGTTTGGTCGCCCTCGTTCAAAGTCGTTGACAGAAATACTTGGCCGAAATAATTGACAATCGTCAGACGGCCGGTGGCGGGGAGGTCTTTCAGCGTGAAGGTGCTTTGGGCGGGGTTGGGGAATAGACCCAATTGCCCACTTTCGAGCGGGCGAGTCGAACTCACATTGCCGATTTGCTGGTAAGTGAGGAAAAAAAGGAGGGTATTGGTCATCGCCGGCACATAACATTCGCCGTGGTCGGCATCGGCATCTACGTCTTGCACTTGCAAATTGGTGGCACCGGCGGCGAGCAGGGAATCACGAGCAAGCAAACTGTTCTCGAACGGCACCTGGTCGTCGGCCATGCAGTAGGAAATGCGCATGGGCGCCTGCGGTGTCCAGTCGTTGTAAGTGTTGTTGTCTTTCAGCGCCAAATTGATGGGGTGGTTGGGGTCGTTGGTCACGGCCTGTACGATGCTGTCTTGCAACATTTTGAACGGTCGCGATGCACCTTCATTTGCCGTGAGCGCGGCGATAAGTTGGCTGTTCAGTTGCGTCAAGGTGATTTGGTTGTTGTAAAACTGTTCAATCAAACCGGCGTATTCGGGCTTAAAAATATCTTCGATTTGGTTGAAAATATTGCCATAAACCGTTTGATACGAAAGAGCCGTGTTCGGGATGTACGCCGGGTAAAAATAAACCTCGTCCGTCAAAATCAGGGCGCGCATCACCTCGCCAATGCTGTACGGCCCCGACATGGGCGCGGCGGCTGTGACAGTGAATTCGTCGCTCAAGTTCTTTTCGATATCGCGGTGCAAAGCCATCGCCGCGTGCCCGCCCTGCGAGTAGCCGGTGATGAACAATTGCTCATTCGTCTGCATCCCGTTTTGCTGCGCGAACTCCGCTGCCGCCCGCAACATATCTTCCGCCGCCCAGGCTTCGCTCGTGGCATGGACGTAGGGGTGAAATCCACGCGAATCGCCCAAACCGAGGTAATCGGGCAACAACGCCACATACCCCAACCCGCCAAACAACAAACCAACACTCCCTTCGCCGCCACTGTTGTTGTAAGTCACCGACGGGACATCTTGTTTCGAGCCTGAGGTGCCGTGCTGATAGACGAGGCGCGGATACACTTTGTTGGGATTGTCTGGCACGACCAACAGACCCGATGCCGTATCCTGCAGACCTTGCACATCGGGCGTGGTGTAGGTGATTTTGTAGTATTTCGCGCCGAATTGGATAAAAGGTATGTTGAATTGGGCGAGCAATTGGGCCTGCGTCTTTGTGCCGAGCAAGGTGGCGGAGACGAGTTCCTGCGCGGAAACATGGGTAAGGCCAA
>CAYZVM010000307.1:0-4968 GCA_964481485.1 uncultured Saprospiraceae bacterium
GACGGTTATCGTCGCGTCTCCCCTCCCTTTCAGGGGAGGGGTCGGGGGTGGGGTTGAACGAAACTGCAACTCCTTGCACGCCCTCGGATTCACGAGGCACGACGCGTCTTTTTTCTGAAAAACATGGTCGAGGCAGGCCTGATTGCAAGCGATGCAAGTGTTGATTTCGTCCGCTCGTCGTTCAAAAGCCTTTTGCATGAAATCCGGATCGGCGAGGAAAGGCCGCGCCATAGAGACCATGTTGGCGAAGCCGTCGCGGAGGAGTTCTTCTGCTTTTTCGGGGGTATTGATGCGGTTGGTCGTGATGAGCGGGATACGGAGTTTGCCCATGAGCCGTTTTGTGACCCAAGCATACGCGCCGCGCGGCACGAGCGTGGCAATGGTTGGCACGCGGGCTTCGTGCCAGCCGATGCCGGTGTTGATCATGGTAGCGCCCGCGCCTTCGAGCGCGAGGGCGAGTTGCTCCACTTCCTCCCAAGTAGAGCCTTCTTCCACGAGGTCGAGCATGGAGACGCGGAAGATGACGATGAAATCTTTTCCTGCTTTTTCCCGCACTTTTTGCATGATTTCGAACGGAAAACGGATGCGGTTTTCAAAAGAACCGCCCCAGTCGTCGCGGCGTTTGTTGGTGCGCGGCGCGATGAATTGATTGATCAAATACCCTTCGCTGCCCATGATTTCCACGCCGTCGTATCCTGCCTCGCGGGCGAGTGCGGCGCAATTTGCGAAATCATTGATGGTGGCGCGGATGAGGCGCGGGCTCATTTCCCAGGGGCGAAAAGGCGAGATGCGTGACCTCAACGGCGAGGGTGCCACGAGCATCGGGTGCATTCCATAGCGCCCTGCATGGAGGATTTGCAGACAAATTTTCCCGTCTTCGGCATGAACAGCGGAAGTCACGTTGCGGTGTTTTGCGGCTTCACTGCGAGTGGCCAATTTTGCCCCGAATGGCGCGAGCCAGCCTTGGCGGTTGGGAGCGATGCCGCCTGTGACCATCAGCCCGGCGCCACCTTTGGCGCGGGCAGCGAAGTAGGCAGCCAGTGCTTTCAGGTCATCTTTGTGCTCTTCCAGCCCGGTATGCATGGAGCCCATGAGGGCGCGGTTTTTCAGGGTGGTAAAACCCAAATCGAGCGGAGAAAAAAGGTGCGGATACAAAGGGTGCATATTTTTACTGGTTGATAGTTGCGGTTGAAAGTTTGCTGTTTTTGGGCTGCAATAAAAGCAAAGTTGTCAGGAGCAGGTCAAAGTATCGAAAACAACGTGTCCTTTATTACCAAAAAGCAGTATGGTATGGAAATTGCAGATTCAAAATCTTAACATAACACTATCATCCCGCCATGCGATTCCTCAATATTTTGGTAGCCGACGACCACCCTATTTTCGTGGAAGGCTTGCAGGCTGTGCTGTCCAACCCGGGCGGGAAGTTTGCATACACGATAAAAGGTGTGGCCCGTACCGGCTCACAATTGACACAAATGCTCAGCGAAGGCCATGCAGACTTGTTGCTTATGGATTTGAACCTGCCAGAGACAGACAGCCTCAAAATGATGCCTTCTTTCAAAAAAGGCTCTAACAACACCCGGGTGCTGGTGATGACGATGTATGATGACCCCCGGCTGGTTAAAGCTGCTTTCAAAGCTGGCGCCGATGGTTATATGCTCAAATCCGGCACGAAGGACGAGCTGTTTCGCGCTATCGAAGAAGTAATAGAAGGGCACACCTATCTCGGGCACGGTATTGCTTTGGTGGATTATCGCCAAGGCAACGGCTCGGACAATGTTTCGCCCGACAACCGTTTTGCCCGCAAGTATGGCCTCACGCGCCGCGAGATAGAGGTGATGCGCTATATCGGCCAGGCATTGAACAATAAGGACATCGCTGCCAAGCTCTTTATCAGCGACCAAACTGTAAGTGTCCACCGGAAGAACATTATGCGCAAACTCGGTGTGAACAACACGGCGACCCTCATCAAAATGGCATTTGAAAACAATCTTGTCTGAATGACGGCAATTTGCGCTGTTTTTCAGAAAATACCCTATGCCCGGTAGGGCAGGGTAATGGAAAGCCGCTACTTTTGTGCGCTTTACGAAAATGAGTGTCAAAATCTGACCTCTATTCTTGCCAAATATTTGTGAGTGCGGTGCTTATTTCTACCTTTGAGGCGTCATCTGAATCATTTTTTAATCTCTCGGTTGTACTGTTTTGTCCAAATGATATACAGAAGGTACGCCTGCGGCCAAACTCCGATGGCATTCCTGCCGATTTAGTGGCAAACTGTTTTGCCCGGCAATGAACCCTCTTGTATCTCATCTTGGTTTTCTTGAATCAAACAACAAACATTTGGGCGGACTATCCTCCTTCAAATGTTATTGCACGTAGTACCGCCTCCAAAAAGCCTCAATCAGGACATTTTTGATTCACCATTCATACTTAGTTCATCAAATTTTTTTTCTTGTAATCTCATGACGAAAACGAATTTTACATCCTCTCCTAAACTGTTGGGCTGGTTCGTGACATTGGCCATTGCGTTGACGGTCAGTATCAACGCTTCTGCTCAATGCACCTTGGTGTGCAACAACTTGGTGCAAGTTTCTCTTGACCAAACTTGCGCATCAGAACTCACGGCAGACATGATTCTCGAAGGTGGTGGCTGCCCCAACGGTGTGTTTCAGGTGCAGGCTAAAATCAACAATGTGTGGGTGCCTGCAAGCGGCAACTTTGTCGTCACATCCGCCAACATCAATCAGACCATCCAAGTGCGGGTGCGCGACCTCGTCTCCGGGAATATGTGCTGGGGGTACATCCATGTAGAAGACAAATTGGCTCCGGTGCTTACCTGCGAGGACATCACGCTTTCCTGCGCTATTACCACTTACACGCCGGGCTATTTGTACGATGAGTTGGGTATTTCGGCAGCTTATCCCGATGTGAACGAAAACTGCACCAACACGACTCAAACTTACACGGACACTTGGTACGATCTCACCTGCACGGCCACTATCAACGGCCTGTCTGACATCAGTGCTTATGTGAAACGTGTATGGTCGGTAGTGGATCAAAGCGGCAATGCAGCCACATGCACTCAGTACATTTATTTTGAGCGCCGCCATATCAATGATTTGATATTCCCCGGCGATATTACCGTCAGCTGCGAAGATGGGGTGACATCGCCTTCCGCTACCGGGACGCCTTATGTGTTGGATTTTGGACAACAATTCCACATTTACCCCGGCACTACTTTTTGCGAATTGAATGCTACCTACTCCGACCAAATACTTCCTATTTGTGACGGGACATATAAAATTCTCCGTACTTGGACAGTGTACGATTGGTGTTTGCCCACTTCGCCCACCCCTCCGCTGACCAATCCTGTGTACCACATTCAGCTCATTAAAGTCAACGATGACACGGGGCCAGAAGTGGAATGTCCAGAAGACTTAACCGTCGGTACAAACCCGAACGATTGCCAGAGTGACTGGAATTTACCGGATGTCATCATTTCGGACAACTGTTCGCAAATAGCCTCTATTCGCGCAGAATGGGAGGTCAACGGAGTTGGATACTCGCTTAATGGCGCACTGACCACATTTCCCGGCAACAACCTTTGGCATCCCGATACGCTCGGCGTGTTGGGCGTAGCTCAAAACTTGCCAATCGGGGTCACCGAAATGAAGTATATCGTCACCGACGACTGCGGCAACAGCACAGTTTGCACCTTTGATATAACGGTAGAGGACGAAACACCGCCCACTGCTGTCTGTGATGAATTCACCCAAGTTTCCTTGATTGGCAACGGTATGGTATTTGTGAACGCCTCGACTTTCGACGACGGCTCTTACGACAATTGTTCGCCAGTGTTTTTCAAAGTGCGCCGCATGGATCCCAATGGTTGCCAAGTGGTTGACCGCTTTTTTGACCAAGTCAAATTCTGCTGCGAAGATATTGGCGACACCATCACGGTGATTTTCCGTGTCTATGACGTGCCGGTGCAAGCAGGAGAAGTAGACCTCGATTATGAAGAGTGGAACTCGAATGAATGTATGGTGCAGGTATTTGTGGATGATAAAATCAAGCCCGTTTGTTCGGCTCCGCCCCATATCACAGTGAGCTGCGAAAGTTTTGACCCGTCTTTGTGGGCGTATGGCACTGCCACAGCTACAGACAACTGTTGCCTCGACACCATCATAACTTCGGTCAATTACAACCTGTTTGATACGGTGTGCAACAAAGGCACCATCACGCGCACATTCCAAGCTTTTGACTGCGGCACTCAGAGCAGCCAATGCTCCCAGCGCATCGTGGTCACTTATGAACAGGATTACTATGTGAAATTCCCGAATGATGTCGTCATCACAGAATGTGATGGTTCTGGCACTTTCGGAGAACCCACTTTCTTCGGGGGGCAAGACTGTGAGCTTTTGGGTGTTTCTTTTGAAGACCAAACTTTCACAGTCGTATCAGACGCTTGTTACAAAATAGAGCGCACTTGGACTATCATCAACTGGTGTACCTACAATCCCAATGGCAGCTGTGTCATCGTCCCGAACCCGAACCCGAATACGACCTCTAACCACCCGACCAACCTGCCTGGCCCGATCGTGTCGCCCATCACAACGCCCGGCGATCCTTGGCGCGCCACAGTAGTGTCCATAACACCCGGTGCGCCACAGACAAACTACTCGATATTCTACAACGCAAACGCAAACTGCTACAAGTACAAGCAGATAATTACAGTCAAAGACGGACAGAAACCTACCATCACTTGCCCTGTCAGCCCTGTAGAATTTTGCGACGAAACCGCCAACGACCCGCTCCTCTGGAACGAATCTTACTGGTGGGATGCCACGCACGAAATACACGACCTTTGCGAAGGCCCCGCCGATTTGAGCATCACAGCGACAGATGCCTGCTCCGGCGCAAACATTGACATCAGCTTCCTCCTTTTCCTTGACCTCGACAACGATGGCA
>CAYZVM010000308.1:0-4965 GCA_964481485.1 uncultured Saprospiraceae bacterium
CACCCTTTTGGGTTCGCGCCCGGCGTGGTGCACATCCCGAAAGACGAAATCCGCCATTGGAATCGCACCACCGGTCTGCGCTATTTTTTCACGGTGCTGACCTATTGGCCTTTCGCCGCGTGGTATGCATGGAAACACCGCGCGCTGGAGCCGCTCTCCGATGAGCAATACGAAGAATACCTCACGCATTCGTCGCTGAGCAAGTTTGTCTCCAACGAATTGAACGAGCCGGAGAAATGCCCGCAGAACGAAAAACTCCGCTATTTCGCCGAGTTCATGAAAAAAGAACCCAACCAATCGTGGTGGGTTTCGGATTTCACGTTGGTGAAAGATTTGAAAAAACTCACCTACCCGGGTGTGTACGTGGAGCCGACGATTGCGCTGTTCAAAGGCCCATTGGTGAACGGCAAGCGGAAGGCGGTCGCCATCTATTTTCCCGAAAACAAACTGATGCTCACGCCGGAAGACGGCAATGCGTGGGAACTCGCCAAATATTTCGTGATGCAGGGCGCGAGCTTGCGCATCTCGCTGTCGGCACACGCCAACCTGCATTTCCCATACGACAGCATCAACGCTATCACAAAATCCGCACTGCCGAAAGACAGCGTGCTGCTCCGGCTGCTGTTGCCGCACCTCGAACTGTCTTTGGAATTGAACCACAACGTGCTGAACTCCAAAACTTCGCCCGTGCAAAACCCACACGGCATGCCTTACGCGGCCTTGCCTTCCAATGCCAACGGTTTGATGACGCTGTTCCTTTATGGCTATCACGGGATGCTCAACGACCCGTCGGAAGATACCAACGGCAATGTCATTTTAAACCCATCCTACCCGATGTATGAGTATCAAATGGAGCCTCGGACATTCCACTCCGATTATGGCACTTTTTTGATGGCGTACTATAACACTGTCAATGATTTTATTCACAAAGTGATTGCGCAGATTCCACAGGAGGAGTATGTGGACATCATGGTGTGGGCGGATTACATCAAACATTGGGTGCCAAAATTCCCGGCAGGGCATGAAATTTTTGAAGAGACAAAAACGGGTTGGCGCATCCGCAACAAAGAAGAGGAAAACATTTTGGCAAAAGCAATTTCGAGCGTCGTGTGGGATTTGTCTATTGGCCACGCGGTGGACCACTACGACTACAGCACCATCAATATCAACCACATGCCGTTTTGCATCCGCGTCCCGCCCCCTGCGAGCAAAAATATCCCGCCGATTGACCGCAGGAAGATGGTGACTTGGTGGGATATCTTCAAGCACAAGTACGAGCGTCAAATGTTCTTCGTGGCCCGCAACGTGACTTTGCTGAAAGATGTGCGCTACAATTTCAACAAATCCAACGAAGGCCCGCTCCGCGAATTGAACGAGCAGTTTTTGAAAAATTTGCACGAAACGGAAAAGAATCTGACGGTCTATAATTACATCCCGCTCGACCAGATTTCGAGGAGTATTCAATATTGAAACTGCCTTGTTTGTCATTCCAACAGAATGGCAAAGACATTTGATACAATGAAAATTTTCAACACCGAACAAATCCGCGCTTGGGATGCACACACCATTGAACACGAGCCGATTGCTTCGGTAGAATTGATGAACCGGGCGGCAAAAGCATTCGTGGACTGGTTCGTCGCGGTTTATCCTAGCCCGCAGCGCCCGGTCGTCATTTTTGCCGGAACGGGCAATAACGGCGGCGACGGGGTGGCGGTGGCTCGGCTGCTGCATTGGCAAATGTGGGAGGCAAAGGTGGTTGTCTGTGACTTCAGCGGGAACCGTTCGCCGGATTTCGAGGCACAATTAACGGTCATTCCACAAGGTCTTGAAGTCATTTTTTTGAATGACCCGAATGACTTGAAAAACCTCGATTTCCCCAAAAATGCCCTCCTCGTTGATGCCCTTTTTGGCTCTGGCATCAACCGCCCGCTCACCGGGCAATGGGCGCAAGTGATTGACTGGCTGAATGGTTTGCCCAACGAGATTGTCGCGATTGATTTGCCGTCCGGGCTATTTGCCGACCGGCACACGCCCGTAGGTGCGGTTGTCGTACGCGCCACTCGGATATTCAGTTTTGAAACGCCCAAACTCGCTTTCTTTTTCCCAGAAAATGCCGACAGGGTGCAGGAGTGGTCGTTCGGCAGTATTGGGCTGCACCCCGATTTTTCTTCCAACACCGAAACGCCTTTTCATTTTTTGACAAAAAAAGAAGCTGGCACGCTGCTGAAGTCGCGCACAAAATTCTCACACAAAGGAACTTATGGCCATGCGCTGCTCGTGGTGGGCAGTTATGGCAAAATGGGCGCTGCGGTGTTGGCGGCGAGGGCTTGTCTGCGGGCGGGGGTTGGTTTGCTCACCGTCCATGCGCCGCGTTGTGGTTTCATTGTGCTGCAAACCGCCGTGCCGGAAGCCATGTACAGTGCGGGCCGGCGCGCCAATTTTTGGGTACAAGCACCTGATTTGCGGCCTTATTCTGCTGTTGGCGTTGGCTGCGGCATCGGTCAGGCACCGGAGACTACCGGGGCGCTGTTGGAGCTTTTGCAAAAGGCATCCGCGCCGCTTGTGTTGGATGCCGATGCCCTCAATTTGTTGGCACAGAACCCCGCGTGGTGGCGGTTTGTGCCGCGCAATTCCATCCTTACGCCGCACCCAAAGGAGTTTGAAAGGTTGTTCGGGGTAACATCCAATAATTTTGAACGCAATGATTTACAGCGTTTTAAGGCGGAAGAACACGGGGTTTTTATTATCCTGAAAGGTGCGCACACGGCCATCGCCTGCCCCGACGGCACTTGTTGGTTCAACTCAACGGGCAATCCGGGCATGGCGACCGGCGGCTCCGGCGATGTGCTGACGGGCATGCTCACGGGATTGTTGGCGCAAGGGTATTCGCCGCGCGATACGGCACTGCTGGGCGTGTATCTGCACGGGCTGGCGGGCGATTTGGCGGCGGAAGAACTGGGACAAGAAGCATTGACGGCGGGCGACCTGACGGCATTTTTGGGAAAGGCTTTTCAAGTGTTGAAAACGGTGGAAGGAGCATAAAAAGGTGGATTTCAAAATCGGCTTTTGCGCTTCGCGCCCCTCAAAACTTCCAAGAAACTTAACGCAGACTTAAACTTGCCCTTAAACGAAGCCATTTCGAGTGCTTCTACCTTTGCGCAAAATCAGAACTCTATGAAGGACAACGCGCCTGCGAAAAAAATTCTCATCGTGGACGACGAGCCGGACATCCTCGAATTCCTGCAATACAACCTCAAAAAAGAAGGCTATGCGGTGGTGACGGCCAACGACGGCAAGCAGGCTATAGAAGTCGCCGAGCGCGAAAAGCCTAACCTTATCATCCTCGACATCATGATGCCCGAACTCGATGGCGTGGAGACTTGCCGCATCCTCCGTGGCCGCAAAGAATTTGCCATGACGCCCGTCGCCTTTCTCACCGCCCGCGACGAGGATTTTTCGCAAATCACGGCACTTGATGTGGGTGGCGACGACTACATCACCAAGCCGATAAAACCGCGCGTGCTTATCAGCCGCATCAATGCCCTGCTCCGCCGTGCCAGCCGCATGGCCGATGACGACCGCGAGGCCATTGAACTGCACGACTTGGTGATTGACAAACAAAAGGTGTTGGTTTTCAGGGGCAAAGAAACCATCGAACTGCCGCGCAAGGAGTTTGAAATCCTTTGGCTTTTGGCCTCCAAACCGGGTCGCGTGTTTACCCGCGAAGAGATTTTTGACAAAATTTGGGGCAGCGATGTCATCGTCGGCAATCGCACGATCGATGTGCACATCCGCAAGCTGCGCGAGCGACTTGGCGAGGATTACATCAAAACCATGAAAGGGATTGGGTATAAGTTCGATTTTTGATTTTACATTTGTCCTTCTGGCAGAATGACAAAAAACATCCGCCGCCCACCGTAGAAGAATGTTCAAAAACCAGACTCCCCAGCAACTTTCCATTTATATCGCTGCTATTTCTGCCGCACTCATGACGGTGCTTGCCCTCATGTGCAAAGTCACAGGCATCCTTGTCATCTCGTGGCCTAGCATTGGGTTATTGGTGATAAGTGTTTTTGCAGTCGCGTTTTTAGCCAACTATTACCTCGTACGGCACTATATTTTTCGCCGTATCAAATTGATTTACAAAATCATACATCGCCACAAACTTCCTTCGGACTTCAAGGCGGGGAAAATTGACATGGGGAAAAACATCCTCACGGACGTGGAGCAGGAGGTGGGAGAATGGGCAGAACAACACGACCGCGACATTGAGGAACTGGAACGGCTTGCCACCTACCGCCGCCGTTTTATCGGCGATGTGTCGCACGAGTTGAAAACGCCGATTTTCAACATTCAAGGTTTCATCCACACCCTGCTCGACGGTGCCATCCACGACCCGGAGGTGAATATGCAGTACCTCCAACGCGCCGCTAAAAATGTGGATCGCCTGCAAGCCATCGTGGAAGACCTCGAGACTATCAACAAACTGGAATCCGGCCAGATGATACTCGATTTGCGCGAGTTCGATGTGCACGACCTGACCGACGAGGTGTACGCCGACCTTGAGATGCGAGCCCGCGAGCGCAATGTCCGCCTCACTTACAAAGAGGGCGCGAACCAACATTTTCGCGTCCGTGCCGACAAAGAAAGCATCCGCCAAGTATTGATGAACCTCGTACACAACTCCATCAAATACGGCAAAGAAGGCGGCCTCACGAAGGTAAGTTTTTATGACTTAGAGACTTATGTGCTGGTGGAAGTGAGCGACAACGGCATCGGCATTGACCCAGAACACATGAAGCACGTCTTCGACCGATTCTATCGAGCCGACAAACACCGTTCGCGGGAGGCAGGCGGCACGGGGTTGGGGCTTTCTATCGTGAAACACATCGTGGAGGCACACAAACAGACCATCAATGTGCGGAGCACGCAAGGTCAGGGCAGCACGTTTGGGTTTACGTTGGA
>CAYZVM010000309.1:0-4955 GCA_964481485.1 uncultured Saprospiraceae bacterium
AATCTTTTGCCGTGATTTTGCGGGAATTGGTGCCTCGGCTGCCGCCCATGCAAATCGGCAAACACGGCCAACTCCAGGAATGGCTGCACGATTGGGACGACCCGAACGACAAGCACCGCCATGTGTCGCACCTCTACGGGCTGTATCCTTCCAACCAAATTTCGGCTTCTCGCACACCCGAATTGTTCGAGGCCGCCCGCACCTCGCTGCTCTATCGCGGCGATGTTTCCACTGGCTGGTCTATGGGTTGGAAAGTGTGCCTGTGGGCGCGGCTGCTGGATGGCAACCACGCGATGAAATTGATAACTGACCAACTTTCGCCGGCTAGCACCACGAGCGGCGGCGGTACTTACCCCAATCTTTTCGATGCGCACCCGCCATTCCAGATTGACGGAAATTTTGGCTGCACGGCTGGCATCGCCGAGATGCTGCTGCAAAGCCACGACGGCGCTATACACCTTTTGCCCGCGCTGCCGGATGCTTGGAAAAAGGGTAGCGTCAAAGGTTTGCGGGTGCGCGGCGGTTTTGAAATTGACATTTCTTGGGAAAACGGCGTGGTCGCGAGCCTGAGCGTCCAATCAAATTTGGGTGGAAAATGTCGGCTCCGGGTGCCCAATATTTTGAAATCGGACAACGACATCGCGCTGACTCTCGCTGAAGGCCCAAATCCCAACCCGTTTTTCCAAATGCCCGCCGTCAAAACCCCGTTGCGTTCCCCGGCGGCGCGTTTGGAGGGGATTGTTTTGAAAAAAACGGTACTACTGGATTTTGAAACAGAAGCAGGAAAAACCTACACCTTTCACCCTTAAATCCCAGCACGATGGTCATAGATGCGCACCAACATTTCTGGAAATACGACCCCGTGCGGGACGGCTGGATTGACGAAAATATGCACATCCTGCGACGCGATTTTATGCCGGCGGAGTTGGAAAACATCTTGGCCGAAAATGGCGTGGATGGCTGCATCGCCGTGCAAGCCGACCAATCGGAGGCCGAAACACATTTCCTGATTGAGTTGGCGGCGCAGCACGATTTTATAAAAGGCATCGTCGGCTGGGTAGATTTGCGGGCGGAAAATACCGGAGAGCGGCTGGCGTATTTTGCGGAGTTTCCGAGAATAAAAGGTTTTCGCCACATCGTACAGGGCGAGCCGGATGTGAATTTTATGCTCCGCCCCGATTTCAAAAGAGGCATTGCGCGTTTGGGAAAATTCGGGTTCACCTACGACATTCTGGTGTTTCCGCACCAATTGGGCGCGGCGTTGGAGTTGGTCAAAACTTTTCCGAACCAAAAATTCGTCATTGACCATTTGGCAAAACCCTACATCAAAGACGGCTATTTCGAGGGCTGGGCAGTCCTGATGCGTGAAATTGGCCGGTGCGAAAATGTGTGGTGCAAACTCTCCGGCATGGTCACGGAAGCGGATTGGGCGCAATGGAAATACAAAGATTTCGTCCCGTATCTCGACCTTGCGTGCGCATCTTTCGGCGCAGGTCGGTTGATGTTTGGCTCTGATTGGCCGGTCTGTTTGTTGGGCGGGGATTACGGGGAAATCAAGGGCATTTTGGAAAAACACCTGCACTCCTTTTCACCGCAGGATCAGGACAGGATCTGGGGCGGCAGTGCGATTGAATTTTACAATCTTTAAACTACCAAACGCATGAATCTGCACCTTCAAGGAAAAGTCGTCATCGTCACCGGCGGCTCAAAAGGCATCGGCGAGGCCATCACCCGCACATTGGCGGAGGAAGGCGCTGTTCCGGTGATTGCCACCCGTTCGGTGGAGGCCACCGCAGGTTTGTTGCAACAACTTTTGGACGCGGGCAAACAGGCGCACTTCATCACCGGCGACCTTTCAGATGTGTCTTTTTGCAAAAAAATAGTGGAAGAAACTGTCGCCAGATATGGCCGGATTGATGGCATTGTCAACAACGCTGGGGCGAATGACGGGGCCGGGTTGGAACACGGCAGCCCTGAAAAATTTCGAGATTCTTTGTCAAAAAACCTGTTGCACTATTACGATTTGGTGCATTTTGCCCTGCCCTATTTGAAAATAAGCCGAGGTGCCATCGTGAATATCAGTTCTAAAGTTGCGCTCACCGGGCAGGGTGGCACCTCGGGCTACGCCGCCTCGAAGGGCGCCCAATTGGCGCTCACCCGCGAATGGGCCGCCGAGTTGCTGCCCTACGGTATCCGCGTCAATGCGGTGTTGCCCGCCGAAGTGATGACGCCGCTCTACCGAACTTGGCTCGACACGACTTTCGACAATCCGGCGGCCAAAGAAGCGGAGATCACCGCCAAAATCCCCCTCGAACACCGCATGACCACCGCCGAAGAAATCGCTGCCGCCGCCGTTTTCTTGCTGTCCGCTCGTTCCGCACACACCACCGGGCAATGGCTCGTGGTGGATGGCGGATACGTTCATTTGGACAGGGCGTTGACCTGAATCTCCGAAACTCTAAATTTTTTTCTAAACCATTCTAAACCATCAAACCATCTCAACCTCCTCCATGAGCAATTTCAGATTAGACAACAAAGTCGCGATAGTCACCGGCGCCGGGAGCGGCATCGGCAAAAGCATCGCGCTCACTTTTGCTGCGAACGGTGCGTATGTTCATGTGCTTGATATTCAGCAGGAACAGGCGGAAACGACCGTCCGTGAAATCGCGGCGCAGGGGGGGCAGGCGGCGGCGCATCGTTGCGATGTGGCCGACCAAGCAGCGGTCGTCGAGTTGGCAAACGCCATTCAGGCGCAGCATCCGATTCATATTTTGGTCAACAACGCGGGCATCGGTTTTGTCGGAAATGTGGAAAAAACCACTGAGGCAGACTTCGACCGTTTGTACCAAGTCAATGTAAAAGGTGTGTACAACTGCCTCTATGCTTTTGTCCCGCACCTGAAAACCAACGGCGGCGGGGTCATCCTCAACATGGCGTCCATCGTGGCATCGGTGGGCATCCCCGACCGGTTCGCGTACAGCATGACAAAAGGCGCGGTGCTTACCATGACGTACTCGGTCGCGATAGACTATTTGCAGCACAACATCCGATGCAATTGTATTTCCCCGGCACGGGTGCACACGGCATTTGTAGATGGCTATTTGGCGAAAAACTACCCCGGCCAAGAATCGGAAATGTTTGAAAAATTGTCAAAAACCCAACCCATCGGACGCATGGGCAAACCGGAAGAAGTGGCGGATTTGGCGCTGTTTCTTTGCTCCGATGCGGCGGCGTTTATCACCGGCTGCGATTATCCGGTGGACGGCGGGTATATCAAATTAGTGCCTTAAACCAACTTTTTTATGAAACTGATTCGATTCGGCGCACTAGGCCACGAAAAGCCCGGGGTGCAATTGGCCGACGGCACGCGCATTGACGTGAGTGCTTTTGGCGCGGATTATACGGAGCAATTTTTTGCCACCGATGGTCTGCGCCGCCTTCAGGACTGGCTTTCAAGTTATGAAAAAAATTGTCCAAAAATCGCTCCTTCCGAACGCCTCGGCTGCTGCATCGCCCGGCCATCCAAAATCATTTGCATCGGATTGAATTATGCCAAACACGCCGCCGAAAGCGGCATGGAAGTCTCCAAAGAGCCGGTCGTTTTTTTCAAATCAACCACAGCGCTCTGTGGGCCGAACGATGATTTGATTATTCCAAAAGGTTCTGAAAAGACAGATTGGGAGGTGGAATTGGCGGTCGTTATCGGCAAAAAAGCGAGTTATGTGACAAAAGAAGAGGCGATGGATTATGTGGCCGGATATGCGCTGCACAACGATTACAGCGAACGCGCCTTCCAATTGGAGCGCGGCGGGCAATGGGTGAAAGGGAAAAGCTGCGACACGTTTGCGCCGCTCGGCCCTTTTTTGGCCACCAAAGACGAAATCCCTGACCCGCACAACCTGCACCTCTGGCTGATGGTCAACGGCGAGATGATGCAAAATTCCACGACCGCCGATTTTGTGTTCGACATCCCGGAGGTGGTCAGTTATCTGAGCCAGTTTATGAGCCTGCTTCCGGGCGATGTCATCTCCACGGGCACACCTTTTGGGGTGGGGTTGGGTTTTCAGCCGCCGCGTTATCTGAAACCGGGCGATGTCGTGGAGCTTGGCATTGAGGGGCTGGGTACCTCCCGGCAACGGGCGGTGGCATGGGAAGAAAAGTAGGTGTAAAAATGGCAAAACTACCTGCGAGTTTTTACACCACCTTTGAGATTCTTGTATCTTTTTGGGTGAAATAAAAAAGCCAGTTGCTTGATGACCAAACAACTGGCTTTAACTTCTGTGGAGCTGGCGGGATTCGAACCCGCGTCCGGACAAAGCGCCGTAACGCCTTCTACATGCTTAGTTCTTGATTGATTTTTCGAGTGCGGGTTGGTTCAAAAACGGACACTTCCGCACCTTATCCTCTGTGTTTCACCCTCCGGTCGAGACATCCCTTCGGGCAATCCTGCTTTGTTTTGATGCGCGGCGGCCTATGTAGCAGGCATCAAGGCAAAAGGGCAGCAACTTGGTTGCGACCCACGCGGCGCAAAGGCTTTCTAATTACCTAGAATTAGGCAGCCATGGCATACTGAGTGTTGCCAACTATTGTTTAGCCATTATTTTTTACGGAGTAACCAGCTATGCTCCGGCATGCTTACGAAACGACTACACTTTCCCGTCAATACCAAGCAGCCCCTTTACCCGCCGAAGCCTTGGCGTAGGCGGGTCATATTCATCACCCATCCTTGCCCAACTTGGCGTAGGCGGGTCATATTTTGTCATTCAATCAAATTTCAAAAACGTGGCAATTTTTTCAACAACCTTCAAAGAACTTCGGCAAAGGTAAACCAAAAACTGGCTTTCAAAGTTCAGCGCAGCTTTTGAATCTTTTCCGGCAATAAAGACGACGTATCAGCGACGGGTCACAACCTTTTTTCTTAACCAATCCGAGACCTCCAAAACGCCTACCTTCGC
>CAYZVM010000310.1:0-4941 GCA_964481485.1 uncultured Saprospiraceae bacterium
ACACAATGTGCTCGCACAAAATCCGCATCGAATCGGCTGCCGACATCACGCCAGAGGTGTTTGATTGGATAAAGAGGGCGTATGAGCAGGCGGGTTGATATTCCTGAAATACAACAGCCCGTCGCGCCTTTCGGCGGACGGGCTGTGTTTGTTGGCGCTCGCCTTTGCCCCAAATACTCAGGGCTTCGGCGGGTGAAGCGAAGGGGGAGGGATTCACTATGGCACTTCCAAGTCTCTATCAATCAAATACTTGGGCATTTGTAATTTGCACTTGGTGTCAGTCTTGGTGTCAGATATTCAAAATACGGAGAAAAAAATGTTTAATTCCGAACCTTGCCTGACAAGTGCTTTCCTTTTCCAGCCGATTTTTTTCATCAAGCAACGGCTCCTATCGGTATCATTTTTGCCGCCGAAGCTGTAGTCTCAGTTTGAACGATATGTAAATCGAGCATGTTCCGCCCGAACAAAAGATGGAATCAGGCATTGGAAACTTCATCAATCGGAAGCGGCGGTAATTCGTCAATGTCCGCGTCAAAGGCTTTGGCAAATGCGGCTAGGTCCAGATGCTGGAAATAGCCTCCTCTTACGATTTCCTCTTTCCACACAGGTATAGGTGTCGCCCCGGTAGTCGGTTATGAAAGTAAAGGTGGGCATATCAGTTGCCTTTATTTTTCTGTGAATGGTTCTCCACGGTAAAATCTTTCTTTTTGCGCAAATGTTCCAACAGGTTGTGGAGTTTTTTTAGGTTTTCTTTTCCGCCTTCAGGCGGTTGACACGAAGAGTTAAAGGTGGCAGTTTAGAAAGCCAGGTTGAAGTGACAAAAGTAAATCGGGCCACTTAGCGGCACCACCTGGCCGTCCATATCTTGTACGTACTAATGTTCGATGCGGATTTCTTCGGGATTATTGGAGGTGAAGATTCAATAGAAAAAAAACGCCCGTCTTCATTGCTGAAAACAGCGCGTCAATGGTAAGGCTTTATTACCAACAGCCAGTTATCTATTTGGATGGGGGGGGCAACTGTGTCTTATCGAGAAATTAGTTTTGTAGTTCTTATTCCGGATTTGGTCGCCATTCCAAAGAAATACAGGCCGGGAAGTAAACCTTTTAATTTGACAGAGTTTAGCCCAGATACACCATCATAAAGCATTGCAAATGATTGTTTTCCCATACTGTCGCTTATCACCATTTGCACCTTTTCCGGCGATTTTAAATGAAATGTGATAGTTGTTTCCTCTACAAATGGATTAGGATAGGCAACTATCGGTTCGGTGGTCAGTGGGTCGTTGATTGAAGTTGTCTGCGATGAATTGTCAACAAAACTGACCCCTATGGATATACTCCGCAGCGGGAAGGCGTAGGCTGCGCTCGAAATAATGTACGGAGCGACCACGATTGATTGGCTTAGGTGGCTGTTGGCTTTTGCCGTGAAAACGAGTGTGAAAATCAAGCTGCCGTTTTCACAGGTGGATGAGTAAGGGTTTGACCACACATGTCGAACCTCTCCTAAAACTGCCTTGCACAGACCGAAATTACCCTGAATGCAGCCGGGCGCGTAAAGCGTGTCAACGCCGTCTGTAAAAAATTCTTCGTCCAAGTCCGCCATTGGAATGGCAGTTGGAGAAGGCAACACCACTCTTTCTAAGTGCAGCACAGCAGTGTCGAACTTGAGGGCGAACTGGTAACAACTGATACTATCGAAGCCAAACACTCGGAATTCTGCCCGAACAGTGTCAGCGGTATTGAAAGCAATATCTTGCACCAGAAACTGAACATCTTGCCCAAATACATTGGCAGTGAACAGCGAAAAAATAAAAACTTTGATAATCTCTTTCATTTTGAAGCGATTTTGTTGATAAAAAAAATGGATACTCAAAAACGGCTCAGTGATGCAGGGGAGGTGCAACAACTATGAAAATGTAACTTGAATTAATAAGTAAAATAAATATCTACGCGCCGGTTGAGTCGGCGGCCCTGCTGATTGTCGTTCGACGTTGCAGGGCGGTCAGAACCAAATGCTACATAGCGAAGCCGACTGGCACTAATACCTTTGGAAACGAGATAATTATAACAATTTTCTGCCCTGCGCTCGGAGATGAGAAAGTTTGTTATTCCTTTTCCCGTATTGTCAGCATGACCCTCAATGCGCGCAAGAAGTTTCGGATCACTTTTAAGGGTGATTGCTACTTCATCCATCACAGTATAATAGGATTTATGCCAAATGATTTTCGAGGTGCCGAAATAGACTGATCGATGCGGCAAATCGGGAGATGATAATGCAACTTGGGGGCATCCAAGGTTGACGGCAATACCAGCAACGGTAGGGCATCCGTCATCTTTGTCGGCTATTCCATCGCCATCAGTATCCGGGCACCCGGCAAGGTCTGGCTTCCCCGCCTGTTCAGGACAATTGTCGTCCTTGTCGGCAATGCCATCGCTATCGTTATCAGGGTAACCGTCCACGGATTGAAAACCGGGTTGATCCGGGCAGGCATCTTTGTCGTCAATGATACCATCTTTGTCTCGGTCTGTCACAACCTGCTTATCCTCCCTTTTTTGGGCAAAAGCGGGAGCAGGTGGTATGCTTTTCTTGTCATCATTGTCGCTAATGGCATGACTCAAGGTAAGTCCGCCTGTAAAAAACCAATCATTTACATCGGGATTACCACGTTGACTCACACCATCCAGATAGTCATTAAATGTCGGACGCAGCACAGCTTCCAGTTCCAGATTCAATCGGTCGTTTATTGCAAATCGAATACCCCCGCCAAACGGAACCACGAAACTTATACCCCTTGCCCTGGCTGATTTGTCAAGTTGCCTCATAGAAACACTCGTTACTCCGTTATCATCATTTTCATTCCACTCAACTGTAGGATTACGGGATGCAGCACCAATACCTGTCATAATATATGGAATAATGCGGCGACGGGATTGGATTGCTTGCTTGTCAGAAACTCCAAAGTTGTCTGTATCAGCATGTTTTTTATAAAGCCCGAAGGGATAAACTTCACCCAAAACTGAAATTTCGACGAACGGGCTGATGAATGAAATACCTCGGGTATGGCGCCATTCAGGCTTGTCATACGATTTGTCATCGCCTTTCAATTGGCCTGCCATTATATTCATACGCAGTGCAAGGTTATTGCCCATATTACGGCGCAAATAGGCAGAAAAAGCAAATCCGATATTTTTAATATTCAATTCATCTTCTGTATTACTCAAGTCACCACCGTAAGTGGTGATGTCGAAACCTGCGCCAATTTCCACAGGATATTGTTTCTGAGCATGTATTAAAGATGATAAAATGACGAAAAAAAAGATCAGGTATTGATGCATTGCTTTCTATGTAAATGAAAATTGTATGAAATATTGATTGATGCTGCTAAGCCCGAGGAGACGGAAAGAACCATTTTCAACGTGAGGCATCTTTAGCAGAGTTTTTATTTGACCCCAAATTTTCTTCTTGGGGTTTGTAGAAAAGAGGGCCGAATAGAATGAGGGCCAGCATGAGGTAAGTAGTATCACTTAGCATGTTTGATTACACGAGAAATATTGAAAGTGGATTAAAAATTAATAGGTCAAAAATAGTGACAGTGATTTTAGGCGCCTTTCTTGATTCGTTGGATATTGTAAATCTGTCGTTAAAAGCCGGTAAAATATCGGTAAGATTTTGTTAACTATATTTCTTGAATTTATCCATTTAACTTGAAACGTGCTGTATCGCCAGACTGTTGAATATTTTATCCACAAAAAAAGCCGCCGGACTTGCGTCCAACGGCTGAAACTCCAAAAACCAAATGAAAACAATCTTCCAACCAATGTTACACCTTTACAAAACTTCTTTTTACTATGTTATGTATTTATCAAAGCAGGATGGTAAAAAGACGGGATCAATAAGACAATCAAAATATTTTGCCTTATAATCCCGTCAAATCAAAACCCGTCGTTTTTTTTGATAGACCAAAGGTAAAAAGCGATTCTTTTATCATCCGCTTTCAATCGTTGGCTTCCGCGAAAGTGTCGTTAGAAACGGACAAAATATCGCCGAATGAAAAGTGCGGCCATTAACGTCTGCAAAAAGGTTCGAGATTATTTTCCTCTATCAAACGCAATATATTCTCAGCCCAGTACGGGTCTAATGCATAACCAGGTTCAGCCGCTGTTTTTTTCAGAGCCTCGACAAAGCATCTGAAATCATCGAATGGGCAAGCCAGGGCATCGTTATACCACCAACGACTGTGAATTAGTTCACTAAAGTCGAGCAATACTTCTTCGGCGGAATTGTACTTACGAAACAGTGTTATTCGGCCATCACACCACATAGAAAATGTTGGGCCAACCCATGTATCTGAAACTTTGATGCCGAGCGGGTTTCCAGTTTGAAGAAAAAGCGGACTGCTGAATGAACTCTCTTTCAGCGCGATAGCCATCAATACAGGTGCAGGAATGCCTATGTCATATTGAAGATCGCACGCCGCCGACCAATATTCTTCAACCTTTTTGGGGTCTGCGTCGTATTTCACAGCTATATAATTGGCTGATATCTTGACCAAGCAAACATAGTACAAGGGTGGAGACAGGGAGTCAACTATCTCAGGTATTTGTCCCTCCGAAGTTTCGACACAAAGCACGTTGAGATCAAATTCATCGTCGATCGGCTGCTCCGATTGCTCTTCCAAATTTTTCACATAATTCAGGAACCGTTCAAATTGACTCTCAGTCTGTTGTACCATCTGCCCTTCTTCGTTTATCACATATTCTAAATGAGAAGCAAATAGTGTATCCATCGACTGTACCGAATAATTTCCCGAATTTTCGACATGATATTCTCGATTGGGAGACTGGGCTCGAACAAGAACGGATATAAGCAAACCTGTAGAAAACATAATAGACCTCTTGCGAAAGTCAGGGCAAGTTGATTTCGAAGTTGCAAATGGCG
>CAYZVM010000311.1:0-4881 GCA_964481485.1 uncultured Saprospiraceae bacterium
AGCCCTCGGCGCGCTCGATTTCGAGGCCGAGCGGCGCGGGCGATGTTTGGGCGACATGGCGAAGGAAGAGTTGGCGGTGCGTCATTTGTCATTAAAGTCATTAAAGTCATTAAGGGGCATTAAAGAAATTGCTTTTAATGACTTCAATGACCCCTAATGACCTTGTTTCACATCAACATCCCCGCAATCGTCGCTGTCATAAAACACGCCGCCGAACCGCCGATGAGCGCCCAATAGCCGAGTTCGGTGAGCGTTTTGCGCTGGTTGGGGGCGAGGGTGCCAATGCCGCCGATTTGGATGCCGATAGAAGCAAAATTGGAAAAACCACAAAGGGCGTATAGGGCAATGATGACCGATTTTGGGTCGAGCTGCGTCACCTTTTGAAGGTCGCCGAGCGCCCCGTAGGCCACAAATTCATTGATCATCGTTTTCATGCCCAATAGTTGGCCGATGGCGGCACTGTCCTGCCACGGGGTGCCGAGTATCCACGCCAATGGCGCAAACACCAGACCAAGCACATAAGTAAAAGTGAGGCCCTCGAAACGACCTTCGGTGGCCGCGTTGATTTGTGCGTTCAGCCCTGTCCATTCGCCGATGCTGTTTTGCAAAATCCAGTTGAGCATATACACCAGAGCGGTGAACACAATGAGCATAGCGCCCACATTTACAGCGAGTTTGAGGCCGTCGGTGGTGCCGCGCGAAATGGCGTCGAGCAAGTTGTCGCCCACATGGGTATCCGCCTGTTGGAGCTTTTCCAAGTCTTGTTTTTCGGTTTCGGGCATCAACATTTTGGCACAAACAATAGCAGCCGGTGCCGACATGATGGATGCCGCCAAAAGGTGACGGGCGAAATAAAGCTGCTGCGCGGGGTCGCCGCCACCGAGAAACCCGACATAAGCTGCAAACACCCCGCCCGCGATGGTCGCCATGCCGCCCGTCATCAAACAGAGCATTTCCGAGCGCGTCATATTGGCAAGGTAAGGACGGATAATGAGCGGTGCTTCCGTCTGTCCGATAAACACATTGGCAGCAGAAGCGAGGCTCTCGGGGCCGCTCATGCCCATGCTCCGCGTGAGTACCCACGCGATGCCGTACACGATTTTTTGCAAAATGCCGAAGTAGAACAATACAGCGGATAACGCGGAATAAAACATGACTGTCGGCAACACCCGAAAGGCGAAAATGTAGCCGAACCCTTTTTGCCCGGTGGCCAAATCGCCAAAAAGGAACTGCGCACCGTTTTCCGACCACGCAATGACAAAAGTGAATAATTTGGCGACTTGGTCAAAAGCCCAACTCACGCCCGGCACTTTGAGCACCAAAAGCGCAAACACTAATTGCAGCGCGATGCCAGAACCCACCAGCCGCCAATTGATGGCGTGGCGGTTGCGGCTGAGCAAATAACAAACGCCCAATAAAAAGGCCATGCCCAGCAGGCCGCGCAGTACATTGTTGAAAAGATCCATGCAGAGAGAAAATAAGGCTTTTGAAAACTCGATGTCTATTTCGGCGAAAAGTACGCCGAGGGTTTGGTTTGCCGAAATTTTGCCCGAAAGCCTATTTTCGCCGCCAGTTCGTTGTGGGTTGATAGTTGTTCGTTCTTAGTTCGTAGAGCAGAATGCAGAGCAGGCAGCTCTGCTCTTGGCGGATGACAAAAAACAACTCTACAAACGAACAACCAACAACCAGCAACGAATAACCAGCAACCAGCAACCATGCGACCTTACCTCATCGGCATCATCGGCGGCAGCGGCAGCGGCAAAACGAGTTTTGTGCGGCGGCTGCGCGAATCATTTTCGGAGACAGAAGTGTGTGTCGTTTCGATGGACGACTACTACCTGCCCAACGAACAGCAACGCCGCGACCACAACGACGAAATCAATTTTGATTTGCCCAAGTCATTCGACAAGAAAAAGTTGCGACAGGACATCGAGCGACTTATGGCAGGCGAAACCGTCGAGATTCAGGAATATGTGTTCAATAATCCCAGTGCAAAAACGAAGACCTTGACTATCCGGCCTGCGCCCGTTATCATCATCGAGGGTTTGTTTGTTTTTCATTTCAAAAAAATCGCGCCGCTCCTTGATTTGAAAGTTTTTATCAACGCCAAAGAAGACCTGAAAATCATCCGCCGCATCGTTCGCGACCAAGCCGAGCGGGAAGACCCGCTCGAAGGCGTTTTATACAAATACCAACACCACGTATCGCCTGCTTTTGAAAGATACATCCTGCCCTACCGGGACGAAGCGGACATTGTGGTGAACAACAACCGCGACTTCGAGCGCGGGCTGGAGGTGCTGACGGGGTTTTTGAAATCAAAATTGAAAGATGTAGTTTTGTAGCAAAATCAATCGCCATGGGAGTTCAAACAGCATCGGAACAGGAAACTTTTGTCGTTCGAGTGGACAAACACTACACCGCGCAGGATTTTGAAAACTTGCCGCCCGGCCCCCCTTATTATGAACTTGTCAACAACCGCCTCATCATGGCCCCTTCGCCTGAAATCCCCCACCAACGCGCTTCTTTGAGCCTTGTCAGTAAAATTTTTAATTTTGTCGAAGAGCGCAATCTCGGCCTCGTACTCGAAGCCCCGATGGATGTGGAGTTGGATGAGGACAACGTGTATCAGCCCGACATCCTCTTTATTTCAAATGAGCGGCTCGGTATTATTCAGGATGGCCGCAAAATCAAAGGTGCGCCCGACCTTGTGGTGGAGATTCTTTCTTCCAATAAAAAATATGACCAAGAGGAGAAAAAGTATGTGTATGAGCTCCACGACGTCCGCGAGTTTTGGTTGGTGGATACCAAAAAGAAGACAGTAGAAGTATTTGAAAATCAGCGAAAAGAGTTCGTTCTTCTGCAAAAAGCATATACGGACGATACCGTTCGCTCCAAACTGCTCAACGGGTTTGAAATCGCCGTAGATTATCTTTTTCGGGAAATCCCGAAGCCGTGATTGGGCATCTCTGCACGTTTTTCCTTTCCCGATAATGGAACTCTCCCGACCTTCCGGCGTTTAAAATCGCCATGCCGAAACACGCCGCCCCCACCCGACTTTACACCTCCGCTTTTCTGCTTCTTTGCGTCTCCCACGCGCTGTTTGCCGCCAGTTTCAATATGATGATACCGGAACTGCCTGCCTACCTTACAGGCATGGGCGGCGCAGAACACAAAGGGCTGATTATCGCACTGTTCACCATCACCGCCGGGGTATCGCGCCCCTTCAGCGGCAAACTGACTGACACCATCGGACGGCTCCCGGTGATGTATATTGGCACATTGGCGTGCATTGTGTGCGGGCTGCTTTATCCGGTCTTGGCATTTGTGAGCGGTTTTCTGGTGTTGCGTTTTTTTCACGGGTTCAGCACGGGCTTCAAACCGACCGGAACCTCGGCGTATGTGGCCGACATCGTGCCACCGGGCAGGCTCGGCGAGGCGATGGGCATCTTGGGCATCTGCTTCAGTTTGGGCGTATCGGCCTCGCCGCCGCTCGGCAGTTGGATGGTCAAGTATTTTGAGGGCAACCCGAACCCCATGTTCTACGCATCTGCCGTTTTGGCCGCGCTGTCTGTACTGATTTTGCTCAATTTGAAAGAAACCCTGCACAACAAACAGCCATTTCGGTGGAGCCTGTTGAAAGTCACAAAAGCATCTCAACCACGGCGAGGGCGTGGTCATGCGTATTCTCGACAAGCAGAAGTCCACGCTGCCGATGACCGCGCTGGGCTTCTCCCCGGCCAATCTCGAACGCTACCGCGCGTGCATCTCCCAGCCGTACGGCATGATCCTGCACTGCGGACCGACGGGCTCCGGCAAGTCGATGACGCTCTATTCCGCGCTCAACGAGATCAACACGCCGGATCTCGTCATCCGCACCGCCGAGGATCCGATCGAATACACGCTGCCCGGCCTGAACCAGATGCAGATGCACCGCCAGATCGGCCTGACCTTCGCGACTGCGCTGCGCGCCTTCCTGCGTCAGGACCCGGACATCATCCTCGTCGGCGAAATTCGCGACAAGGAGACTGCCGAGATCGCCGTCGAGGCCGCCCTCACCGGTCACTTGCTGATCTCCACGCTGCACACAAACGATGCGCCGTCCACGATCGCCCGTCTGACCGACATGGAGGTGGAGCCGTTCATGATCTCCTCGTCCCTCCTCTGCGTGTGCGCGCAGCGCCTCATGCGCCGCGTGTGCAAGCAGTGCCGCCAGCAGGGCGAGGCGGACGGGCGTGTGAAGGAGATCATGGAAAAGGCCATCGGCTGGAGCGGCCCGATCTACCGCGCCAATCCCAAGGGCTGTCCGAAGTGCGGCAACAGCGGCTACAAGGGCCGCGTCGGCATCCACGAGTTGATGGTGACCAACGAGGAACTGGTCGAAGCGATCAACAAGCGGGCCGAGTCCGCCGAATTGAAACGCATAGCCCAGCGCGCCGGCATGCGCACCCTCCACCAGGACTCCATGGAGAAGGTCAAGGAAGGCATCAGCACCTTCGAGGAAGCCATCGCCACGGTGCCGCCGGACCTGAGTTGAACGGTCGCGGGAGGAGATCGGTCGGATCCTTCGGATCGGACCGATCCGGAACCGGCCGCGCCGGCTTGCGGCCGGAAGGGCCCTGCCCATTTTCTCGTTGCTCCGCGCGGGCTCCCGCTCAAGGGAACGCGCACCCACCACCTCGCATGACCTCGCCATTTCGATTCGCTCTAGGTTTCGCAGTCGCCGCGCTCGCGTTCTCCGGCTGCGGCAAGAAAGATGCCACGCCCAGTGCCGCTGAGCCCACGAAGGCCCAGCGGGCGGAGGTGGCGATGCTGTTGAGCGAAGCGGAATTTGCCGTGCAGTTGCGGGATCATGCGCGTGCCGAGCCGCTGCTTGCGAAGGCG
>CAYZVM010000312.1:0-4870 GCA_964481485.1 uncultured Saprospiraceae bacterium
CACCTGCCCGAAGCCTTGCCGCCCCAGCATGATTTCCGTGGAGTGGCGAATCAGGTTTTTAGCGTTTGCCAGCAGCGGCGCGGATTTTTCCAGTTTCAGCATGATGTTTTCAGCGTACAGACCACGCACCCGCGAGATGTGCGGCAGCACTGGCCCCAGCACGCGCTCGCCGAGTTTTTCTCTCAGTAATTTTCCAAAAAACGCCGCCGCGTCGTGGACGGTGCGGGCGTCTTTGTGTCGCAGTGTCAGGTGAATTAGCCGCGTGAACGGCGGGTAGCGAAACTCCTGCCGCTCGCCCATCTCGCGCCGGATGAAGCCCGCAAAATCACCTTTCAAAACTTCTTGGAGGATAGGATGCGCGGGATTGAAGGCTTGCATCAGCACACGGCCTTGTTTGTTTTTGCGACCCGCGCGACCTGCCACTTGGGTCAAAAGTTGATAGGCGCGTTCGCCCGCCCGGAAGTCCGGGAAGCGGACCAACTGGTCGGCACCGAGAATGCCCACCACGCCAACGTTCTCAAAATCAAGACCTTTTGTCACCATTTGTGTGCCGACAAGGATGTCGATGCGTTTTTCCTCGAAGTCGTTGAGCAGGGCGGCGAGGTTGGTTTTCGAGCCTGCCGTGTCCAAGTCCATACGGGCGATGCGGGCTTTCGGGAGAAAAATTTTGAGTTCCTCTTCGATTTTTTCCGTGCCAAAACTGAGCAGCGTGATTTTGCCGCTGCCGCAGGCGGGGCACACGCTCACTGGCTCGCGCTGGTAGCCGCAGTAGTGGCATTGCAGGCGGTTGGAGTGTTTGTGAAAGGTCAGGCTCACGTCGCAGTGGCGGCACATGGCCGTCCAGCCGCAGGTCTGACATTCGAGTATGGGCGAGTAACCGCGCCGGTTCTGGAATAAGATGACCTGCTCGCCGTTGTCGAGCGCGGCTTGCAAACCTTCGAGCAAAGGCGTGGAAAAAATGCTTTGCATCTGCCGCTTTTTGTATTGCTCGCGCAGGTCAATAGGTTGAAATTCAGGCAGTTTGAGACCGCCAAAACGCTCGTTGAGTTCCACGAGGCCATACTTGCCGGTGGTGGCATTGTGGTAAGTTTCGAGGGCGGGCGTGGCTGTACCGAGCAGGATTTTTGCGCCGTAGAGTTTTGCCAAATAAATGGCGGTGTCGCGGGCGTGGTAGCGCGGTGCGGGGTCAAATTGTTTGAAAGAGGCATCGTGTTCCTCATCCACGATGATGAGTTGCAGGTTTTGGAACGGCAGGAAAAGCCCCGAACGGGCGGCCATGATGACGGGTTTGCCTGCGACGGCGCTGCGCCACACTTCGACGCGCTCGTTGTAATTTATTTTGGAATGATAGACGGCGATGTCGTTGCCGAGAATGCGCTGGAGGCGGCTGACGAGTTGGGTGGTGAGGGCGATTTCGGGCAAAAGATAGAGTACTTGGCCGCCTTTTGCTGCGACTTCGCGGATGAGTTCGAGGTAGATGCGCGTCTTTCCGCTGCCGGTGACGCCGTGCAGCAGCGTGACGTTTTTTGTTGAAAAACAGTCTTTTACCTCCGAAAAAGCGCGGCGTTGTTCGGTGGAAAGTTCGCCCGCGTCGGTGAGTTCGTCCTCATAACCGCTCACCCGGCTCACTTCGCGGTCATAGGTTTCCAAAATTCCTTTTTTCACCAAAGTCGCAAACGAGGAGGGCGACACGTCGGCTTTTTGCAACACCTCTTGGCGCAGCACGACGGGCTGCCGCTGGCTCAAAGCCATGTAAGCCATCAGGATTTCGACCTGTCGCTCCTTGTTTTGTATTTCTGCAAAAACTTCTTTGAGCAAATCGGACTGCGAGCGATATGGCTCGGCGAGGCGCACGGCGGCGACTTTTTTGGGTTTGAATTTTTCCTGCAAATCCTCGCGCAGGAACAGAACGCCGTGATTCAAGAGATTTTGAATGATGGGAAACACGGTTTTTTTGTTCAAAATCTTCCGCGCGTCATCTATAGTCACCTCATTTTGGATGTGCAGGGCTTCGGCGATGAGATATTCGTCGTTGCTGAGTTCCGAAAAATCGTCGCCGAAATTGGGGTTAAAAACGAGTTTGGTTTCGCTCGTGAGTTTCAGGTGGCCAGGCAGGGCGGCTTGCATCACTTCGCCGAGTGTGCAGCAGTAATAGTCGGCAAGCCAGTCCCAAAGTTGGAGTTGTTGGGGCGTCACCACCGTCACCTCGTCGAGTATGGCGGTGATGTTTTTTACTTGATAGTCAGGCGTTTCGGAGTGGACGCGCTCCACGAGGCCGCTGTAAAGTTTGCTTCGGCCAAATTGGACTTCCACGCGCACGCCGGGCTGCACCATTGCTGCCAACACGTCGGGCACGGCGTAGGTGTAGGTGCGTTTGGGCAGCGCGAGGGGGAGGATGATGTCGGCGTAGGTAGGAATGATAAGTTATGAATTATGAATTATGAATGTTTTTGAAATCCACTGCGTGAATTTTTGCCAACTGACTTTAAAAAGTTTTGGCAGGCCGGGCAAAATTATCAACCCGCCAACCACCAGCAATGCGAACTTGATTCCCGCGAAAACGCCAGCCATTTTTAGCAGCCATTCGTCATGATGCCCGAAAATGTAGCGCAGCAAACAAACGTTTTCCACCGCATCGAAAAGGCCGCTGGTGAGTGCGACGGGGGCAAAAAAAGTGGCGAAGCGTTTGAGCCATTCATGCGGGGCGTATTTTGCAACTAATTGTAAAACAAGGAATAATACGATAGGGTAGAGGAGCAGGAATAAAAAATCAAGGCCGAAACCGAAGGCCAGAAAGTGCAGTTTGTTGCCCCAATCATCGAGCATCTCATTGGCTTTTTCAGCCGTCCATGCAAACTCGAAACACAAAACTGGCGAGTCAATCGCAAAGCCTAAAAAATGGCAGGCGGGTTCGTCAGTTTTCAAATGGCTATCCACCCAACGCATCGGGAGGACGACCGCGACGGCGAGCAGGATGAAAATAGAAAGCAAGCGGGCTTTGGAAAAAGACATGATTCCGTCGGTTGAATCGAACCTCAAACGTAAAACAAAAAATTTTTCCGCGTAGCTTAATCTGTTGAGACACAGAATAACTTTACTTTTGTGTCACATTAGAAGTTATGGGTACACGGTTTTCATGCTGGGTGCCTCCATTTTTTCACCAAACCAACTCACTAATTGGCTTTTAAACCTTACCGTCCCAAACCACCAGGCAGCAAACCCGGTGGCTCTCGCCCCGGCGGTGGCCGTCCTTTCAACCGCGGACCACGCCCACCCGAACACAATATCAACAGTTTTATCAAGGCAAATGAAGTGCGCCTCGTGGGCGAAAACCTCGATGAGATTAGCGAGGTGGCCGGGCAAACCGTCGAGCCAGGCGTTTACCCTACTTCCCGACTGCAAAAATGGGCCGAAGAACTGGGGCTTGACGTGGTAGAGATATCTCCCAACGCCGACCCGCCCGTGGTGCGCATCGTGGACTACAACAAATTCCTTTACCAAAAGAAGAAACGGGAAAAAGAACTGAAAGCAAACACGGTAAAAGTTGAGTTGAAAGAAATCCGCTTTGGCCCTGAAACGGGCGAGCATGACTTTGAGTTCAAAGTGCGCCACGCCAAAAATTTTCTCAGTGAAGGCAACAAAGTGAAAGCATACGTCCAGTTCAGGGGCCGTGCCATCGTGTTCAAAGACCGGGGCGAGCTGCTTTTGCTGCGTTTTTTGAAAGAATTGGAAGAATACGGCGCGGCGGAACAACTGCCCCGCATGGAAGGCAAGCGCATGAACGTAATCCTCACGCCGAAAAAAACTGGCGGCGGCCCTCCGAAGAAAAAAGACGGAGATTAAATTGAGCCTTTTCCGAACAATTTTGAACTTTTCTTTTGCGCTTTGGGCGATGGTGCTACCTTTGCGCTCCATTTTTTAACACTCATCATTTTTGATATGCCGAAAATGAAAACCCACTCCAGCGCCAAGAAGCGATTCAAGGTGACTGGCACAGGTAAAGTAAAGCGCAACCGTGCTCGGCTGCGCCACATTGCGAGCACAAAAACGAAGAAACAGAAGCGCCATCTGCGCGGCAGCGTGATTGTAGACCAATCAGAACACGCCCGTATCGAACGCTTGCTGGTCATCTGATTTGTCGCCGCAATCATCATCTCCCGAACGCGGGAGCATGACAAACCACATTTTTTAACGAGGACACCGGACAAAGAGTAGGCAGTGAGCGGTTTGTAGTAGACAGTTTGCGGCAAATGCTTCAAACGCTACACTTCAAACTTCAAACTTCTTCCCCGGTGTTGCACTAAAAAAAATTTTCATGCCAAGAGCAACCAACAACCCGGCCAGTCGCGCCCGCCGGAAAAAAATCATGTTAGCCGCCCGCGGCTACTTTGGCGCCCGCTCGAAAGTGTACACTGTGGCCAAAAACACGCTTGAAAAAGGCTGGCAGTATGCTTTTCGTGACCGCAAGTTCAAAAAACGCACCTTCCGTCGCCTGTGGATAGCGCGTATCAACGCCGCCACCCGCGCCGAAGGTTTGAACTACAGCCGCTTCATGCATGCACTGGGCCAAAAAGGCATCGGCTTGAACCGCAAGGTATTGGCCGATTTGGCACTCAACCACCCATCGGCTTTCAAAGCCATCTTGGACTCGGTGCGGGCTAAGGGATAAAACGACCCCCTTGCTGCTACAATGTTGGAAACGAGGAACTCGCTTTAGGGCAGGTTCCTCGTTTTGTTTTTGTGCAGGCCGAAATTTTACACTTCCAATTAAATTTTTCCCATTGCTCCCAAAAAATGCCGGAAATGCCGGAACTTACCCCTCGTTTTGAACAAACTCACTCATTTTCAATAATTTCCAATCCGATTTTCA
>CAYZVM010000313.1:0-4846 GCA_964481485.1 uncultured Saprospiraceae bacterium
TAAAGGCGAGCAGTAATCCGTTTTGCATGGAGAAAAAAATGGCCTTTTGACTTAGGCCGGTCAAAGGTAGAAAACCGCCGGAAGCCAAAAGGCCTGCGTCAGAATATGTCCCAACAATTGATGCGCATGTTATCTATTGTGCCGTTTCGGGTCGCTCAGAATAAACGAAACGGTGACACCGGCGAAGTAGTACCAATCACCTTTCCCCGGGTTGCCGTTGCGGCGGATACCATCCAAATCGTCGGAAAAGACGGGCCGCCAACCACCTTCCAAACCTACGACTAAACGCTCAAACATATCGGCTCGCAGCCCTACGCCAACTGGTGCCAACAAAAACTTCTTGCGCAAGCCCTCTTCGGGCAGTGAATAAGGCGGGGCAAATTCTGAATTTGGCTCGCCATAGTATTCAGCCTTTGCATCGGTGAGTGTGACGCCCAAGCCCGCGAAGATGTAAGGCGTGACAAAAAAATTGTGGATGCCTGTGCCGGAGTAGCGCTCCTTTCCGAGAGGCTTCCATTCGGCGACTGTGCCGATCTCGATAATAGAGGTAGAAAACTTGAGGCTCCTATTTTTCAACGTGGACGAATTGGCATCATCCCCTGAAATCGAGCCGGAGTAAACATGGGCTTTGGCGGAAAAAAACCTGGAAAAATGATAGCGGAAATAAAGGCCGTATCCAGGTTGGGTTTCGGAGATTTCAATGGCGGATTCTGACACGTCGCCTGAGTAGTTAGTCAGCCCAAACAAAAAGCCGGCTTCAAAGTAAGAATTGCGCTGAGCGGAGGCTGTGCTTGCCAAAGCAAGCAGCAGCAATGAAGGCAGGAGATTTTTCATTGATTCAGTAACCGGATTTTAGTTCACGATTGCGTTAAAAAATTTCGTCTTTGAAGAACGAAACGATAAAAAAGAGGTGCAAAATTGGCGAATAAATAGCATTGCAGGACTGGTGCTTATGTTAATTATTATTCGCGCACCTGGCCAAGGGGCGTTATTGCCTGTGATTTTTGCCTTGCGACGGCTTAAGATTTTACCTTTGCCCTGTCGAAAATAAGATGAAACCCCAACACCCAGTTCAAATTTCCAATTTCCAATTTATGCCACTCGACCAACAACACGAACATGAGCGCCTGCACAAGGAGCACGGCGAGATGTCTTTTTTCGACCACATATCTGAATTGCGCAAACATATTCTACGCTCGGTATTGGCTATCGGCGTAATAGGCGTGGTGGCTTTTCTTAACAAAGATTTTGTTTTCAACACACTGATTTTTGGGCCGCGCAACCCTGATTTTTTTACCTACCGGTTGTTCTGTTGGCTTTCTCACGCTGTGGGGCTGGGCGACAAGATGTGTTTTGCGCCAATCAACTTCGAAATCATAACTCGGCAATTGGGCGAAGTGCTGATGCAACACCTGTATGTGTCGTTTTGGCTGGGCTTTATCGGCGCGTTCCCCTATGTTTTTTGGGAGTTTTGGAAATTTGTCAGCCCGGGATTGCTTGATACGGAGCGCCGCGCTGTACGTGGGGTGGTGGCTGTCTGTTCATTCCTGTTCCTGCTGGGAATCGCATTTGGCTATTTTGTGATTGCGCCGTTTTCCATCAATTTTTTGGCGGGCTACACCCTCGACGGACTTCAAGTGTCGCCCACGCTCGACTCCTATGTGACTTACATGACGATGTTCACCCTGCCCATGGGATTGGTTTTTGAAATGCCGATAGTGGCTTATTTTCTTGCCAATATCGGGCTGATCGGCACCACGGTCATGCGGTCTTTCCGGCGTCACGCGGTGGTCGTTATTCTTATCATTGCCGCCGTTATCACCCCGCCCGATGTGGTGTCGCAAACATTGGTGGGCATCCCGCTTTATTTGTTGTACGAAGTCAGCATCTTGGTGGTCGCAAGGGTGCAGCGTCGCCGCGCCAAGCTGTTGGAGGAAGAAGAAAATAAAAGCCGGGAGATTGTTGAGGGGAATTAAGGAAGGGGCATTCGATGTAGTTCAACGAAATAGCCGATTGACTGTCAACGACTTAAACAAATTTCACTGTTGCTCTGCTGCATACGCCGCCGCTCCGATGATGCCGGCGTTGTTGAGCAATTTTGCAGGCAGGATGCGGGCTTTTGTTTGAAGGATATTTTTGTAGGAATCAAAAAACTTGCTCTCGCCACCGCCGAGGATGAAGAGGTCGGGAGAAAACAGCAGTTCCAAGTGTTGGAGATACTCATTGAATCTGGCCGCCCATTCTTTTCGGCTTATTTTCAGTCGTTCCCGCGCACCAGACGAGGCATACAGTTCGGCTGATTTGCCGTTGTTCCATTTCAAATGACCGAGTTCGGTGTTGGGAATCATTGTCCCTTTGTAAAATATAGCACTGCCCAATCCCGTGCCGATGGTAATCAAAATGACCAATCCCATTTCCCCTTTGCCAATGCCATAACGCATTTCGGCCATACCCGCCGCATCGGCATCATTGGTAGCATACACAGGGCAACCACAGGCTTCACCAAAAACGGTCTCGATATTTGTCCCGACCCACGATTTGTCAATATTGGCCGCTGATTGAGCCACGCCGTGCTTGACCAAGGCGGGAAAACCACAGCCTACTATACCTTTATAGTTGAAAAACTCGACGATTTCGGCAACAGCGTCGCTCATGGCTTCAGGCGTGGAGGGTTGGGGGGTGGGGACTCGGAATCGTTCACCGTGCAATTTGCCTTTGTCCAAATCCACCAGCGCACCCTTGATACCGGATGCGCCTACATCTATGCCGAGAATGGCGTTCATATTTTTCGTTTTGTTGAGTTGGTTATTAGTTATTTGTTATCGGTTATTGGTGTCGAGATTTTTTACGGGACTAACTACCAGTAACTGATAACCAATAACTTATTCTTCCGGAATCACGTCTTCCAGCACTTCGTCCTCGCCAGTTTCGCTGATAAGGGCTTTTTGTTTGCGCCGCTCCAGCGAGTTGGCGTGCATATCGAGGTACTCATTGCGGTTGCGCACCACATCGGCGGCAAGATAAAGTGCTTTGATAAACGAACCCTCGTCGGCTTCGCCTTTGCCGGCAATATCATACGCTGTGCCGTGGTCGGGCGAAGTGCGTACAGACGCGAGACCCGCCGTGTAATTCACCCCGTCGCCGAACGACAACACTTTGAATGGCACCAAGCCTTGGTCGTGGTACATGGCAAGGATGCCGTCGTATTTGTGGAATTGCCCGGAGCCAAAAAAGCCGTCCGCCGGAAATGGGCCGAAAGCTAAAACACCTTTTGCTTTGGCATCCTCAATGGCCGGGCGGATGATACTGTCGTCCTCTGTGCCGATAGCGCCTTCGTCGCCCGCGTGGGGATTCAGCCCCAACACCGCAATTGTTGGCTTTTGCATATCGAAGTCAATGCGCAAAGTCTCGGCCATGATGAGGATTTTGCGCAGCACTTTTTCTTTGGTTATGGCGGCAGCGACATCTTTGAGCGGAAGGTGGTTGGTCACCACGCCTATTTTCAGCGCGTCGGACACCATGAGCATGAGCGAGTCTTTTGCCTTGAATTCGCTCGTGATGTATTCTGTGTGGCCAATAAACGGGAAATCAGCCAGTTGCATGGCTTTTTTGTTGATGGGTGCCGTCACGAGAGCATCAATTTCGCCCGTCTTCAAGTCTTTCACGGCGCGTTCGAGTGCTTGAAACGCGCATTTCCCGCTCAAATCGGTGGGTTTGCCGAGCGTGATATTCACGTTGTCGGGCCAGCAATTGATGATATTGATGCGGTCGGGCAGTGCCTCGGCAGCCGACGAGACGGAATAAAACTGGATGTTTTCTTGGGTGATGATATTCTTGTGGTAAGCGACGACTTTGGTGCTGCCGTAGATGACTATATTGAAATTGCTTCCCACTTTTTTGATTGCCAAGGCTTTCAAAATGACCTCAAGGCCGATGCCGTTGATGTCGCCGCAGGAAATTCCGATGGTTATGTTGCTCATTTTCAGAGGTGAAAGGGCCGAGAGGCGCGAACAAAGTGAAAGTTTTTTTACCCGCCGCTACTTCCCCGATGTGTAATTTTTTTTCAAAAAATCATAAATCAAACGCACACCGACCCCCGTTCCTTCTTTGGTCCGGTAGCCGTTGGCAGTGCGAAGATAGGCAGGCCCGGCAATGTCTAAGTGCAACCACGGATAATCAGTGGCAAATTGTTCAAGAAATTTTCCCGCCGTTATCATGCCCGCATTGCTGGAGCCTATGTTTTTCATGTCGGCGATATGGCTCTTGATGTCCTCGCCAAATTCTCTCCAAAGCGGAAACTCCACCAAGCGCTCATAGGTAGCCCAACCGCTTGATTCTAAGTTGGTTTTCACTTCTTGCGAAGCTGTGCCCATGTAGCAAATCGCCTGCGTGCCGAGTGCCCGCACCGCCGAACCCGTGAGGGTGGCAAAATCGAGTACCAATTCCGGGTCGTATTTTTTTGCATAATGCAGCGCGTCGGCCAAGATGATGCGGCCTTCCGCATCGGTATTGAGTACCTCGACAGTCTTGCCCGAATACATCCGTATCACGTCGCCGGGGGCAAATGCGCGGTCGCCAATTTGGTTGTCGGTAGCTGGGACGAGGCCGACGAGATGAACCGGGAGTTTGCTCCGCGCTGCTACGGCCATCGCACCGACCACCGTGGCGGCGCCCGCCATATCGCATTTCATGTAATCCATGCCCTCCGTGGGTTTCAGGCTGAGGCCACCCGTATCGTACACCACGCCTTTGCCGACCAGTACGATGGGTTTTTCGTTGCGGGCATTCGTGGGTTTCCATTCGAGGATGCAAAATTGTGGCGGCACGGTGCTGGCCCGGTTTACGG
>CAYZVM010000314.1:0-4643 GCA_964481485.1 uncultured Saprospiraceae bacterium
ACGGGAAATTTTCGGCGGCAGAGTTGCACCAATTTGGCGGCATCTTCGAGGCTGTCGTTGAAGCGCTCGAAGGCGATGTACTCGTAGGAGATGCGGTTTTTTGTTTTCTGATAGAAATATTCCAGCGCTTCCATGAGCGCGGCGAGATTGTTCGACTCGCTGATGGGCATGATTTCGTTGCGCTTCGTGTCGTCGGCGGCGCGGAGGCTGTGGGTGAGTTGACCTTGTTGTTTCTCCATGATGGGGACAAACGAGGGAAGGTTTTGGTAGTGATTTTCAGGGAATTTTTGGGCGGGCAGCATTTTTTGACTCGCATAAAAACACCGAACTGCTCAAAACTGAAATTGCCTACCGCAAGTTAGAGTTTTGAGCAGGATGGGGATATTGTGTATTCATATCTATTAAGTTGATAGTGAAAATTTGAAAAGGTATATGATTCTTGAGAAGCGATATGCTGGTGCGCCCATCGGATAAAAAACTAAAAAAGAGGGGTATATTCCACTTTTGAAAAGATGCGTTCTTATTGAAAAGCATAGCAGGTGTCAAATATTTTATAACCCCCGCCCTCTATCATAGTTATTGAAAATTGTGTGAATGATGTAACTATTTCTTAAAATTATGTAATACTTGCTAGAATAAAAGCCCCCACCTTTGTGCTTCAATTCATTCTCAATTCAAAACTATGCAAAATTTAAAAAACAAGATCATCATGAGCCTCTCCGTTATTGCCTTCGTCTTTGGAGGCGTATTGGCGGCGAATGCACAAAAAGCTGAATTTGGCTTGCGGTTCATGCCAACAGTTTCTTCATTCGATGTACAAAGCTCTTCGGGAGGGAAAATAAAAGGAGAAGCAACACTTGGCTTTGGCTTCGGGGCGTTTTTGGGGTTCAATTTCAATAAACATATTGGCATACAAGGGGAACTTATTTATAGCTCGCTTGCACAGAAATACAACGAACGGGAGCTCGAAAGAAGGGTCAATTTGAAGTATGTCAATATCCCTTTATTGCTTACGCTCAACACAGGAAAAAACAACCCAGTCAATTTTAATATTGTAGCAGGCCCGCAAATAGGGATTCGCGTTGGGAGCAGCCTCGTCACGTCTGGCAATAATGGCACGGATGAACCGGATGCCATACTGGCCGCAAAGAAAGGTGACGTTGGCTTTGCCTATGGTGCAGGCCTTGACTTTGGGCTCAATCCGGATCGCACGATTCGTTTAGGCATTGGCTACCGGGGTGTTCTTGGCCTGTTTGACATCAGCGACAATAGCAATACAATTACTACTGATTCTTATTATCTTCTTGATCGGTCGCGTGTCAATACAAATGCTGCTTATATCGGATTATCTTTCTTATTCTGATAATAAGTCCTGATAAATTAATAGTACCTCTGCTGTTAACACACGAAGCCCGTTTCTATTAGAGACGGGCTTTTGTGTGTTTAAAAACAAAATTTACTTGATTTACGCTAATGCTTCAATGTGTGAATCATGTAACTATTCTATAGATTTGTATAACATTTTATATCTGGAAATCACTCATCTTTGTAAGGCAAAAATTCTTTCACAGTTCAAAATCAATAAAATTGAAAAACAAAACCAACAATATCAGGGCGACGCACTTAGTGTGGCGACCCAATGCTAAAACTGTTAAGAGTGTCCTTTTCATCGCCTTTATATTAGCGAGCGTTCAGGCAACTCTTCACGCGCAGGAATCTCAATTCAGCAAGCCATCATGGTGGTTTGGCGCAGCCGGCGGTGCAAATTTTAATTTTCACGACGCCTCCATCCAACGTTTGAACTCAGATTTCACTGCTCCAGTTGCTTTCAACAAAAGCAATGATGTAGGGCTTTACCTTGCGCCCTTGGTGGAGTTTCATCATCCGGATTCGAGATGGGGTATAATGCTGCAAGCTGGATACGACAATCGCAAGGGTTTGTTTGAAGAACAAGTGAGCGCTTGCAACTGCCCTGCGGATTTACAGACAAATCTTAGTTATATCACAGTGGAGCCGAGCTTGCGTTTCGCACCATTCAAACAAGGTTTTTACTTGTACGCCGGCCCACGCCTTGCTTTCAATTTGGACAACTCTTTCACCTACAAGCAGGGTATCAATCCTGATTTCCCCGACCAAGTGCGCACCCCGGATGTGGATGGAGATTTTGGCAATGCCAATAAAACACTTATCTCCATGCAAATCGGAGCGGGGTATGATATTCCGCTCTCGTCACAGAACTCCCAGATTCAAAGTGTCATCTCGCCTTTCGTTTCTTACCAGCCGTATTTTGGTCAGGAGCCTCGCTCCACAGAGTCATGGAATCTGACCACGGTGAGAGTGGGTGCTGTCCTTAAATTCGGGCGCGGCCGCGATATTTCGGTGCCTCCAACAGCTGTGGTTTTTACCCCAGAACCCGAGTTCAAGTTTACGGTCAACTCACCCCGGAATGTTCCGATCGAGCGTAGGGTAAGGGAAACGTTCCCGCTTTTAAACTATGTGTTCTTCAATGAAGGCTCCACAGAGATACCGAACAGTTATGTGATGCTGCGGAAAGACCAAGTGAAAGACTTCAAAGAAGACCAATTGGAAGTGTTTGCCCCCAAAAATCTGTCGGGCCGTTCAAAACGAGGAATGGTAGTCTATTACAATGTGCTGAACATAATTGGTGACCGCATGGGCAAAAATCCTTCGACCGCCATCAAATTGGTCGGGTCGTCAGAAAAAGGCCCCGAAGACGGCAATGCGATGGCTGAATCTGTCAAGCAATACTTGGTAAGCATATTTGGCATCAACGCTTCCAGAATCAGCATAGAAGGGCGCGACAAGCCAAAACTCCCATCTGAACAGCCAGGTGCCACGCAAGACCTCGGGCTGCTCCGTGCGGGAGATCGCAGGGTCTCCATCGAGAGCAGTTCGCCGGCTTTACTGATGGAATTTCAGAGCGGCACGGGTGCTTCGCTAAGGCCCGTAGAAATAATAGGCGTGCAGGAAGCGCCGATTGATAGTTACGTTACTTTCAATGTAGAAGGAGCCAGAGAAGCATTCTCGTCGTGGTCATTGGAAATCAGGGACGAAAAGGGGAAATTGCAGTCTTATGGGCCTTTTATCAGTGAAAAAGTGAGTATGCCAGGCAAATTCGTTTTGGGTACTCGCCCTAAAGGTGACTACAAAGTGACGATGATAGGTCAAACAAAAGACGGCAAGACCATAAAGAAGGAAACTACGGTGAACATGGTGCTTTGGACCCCGCCTGAAAATGAGCAAGGCATGAGATACAGCGTGATTTTTGAATTCGACGAATCGAAGGCCATTTCTATTTACGAAAAGTACCTCACCGATATCGTGACGCCGAAAATCCCCAAAGATGCGCTGGTCATTGTACATGGCTATACTGACATTATTGGGGATGAAGCCTACAACCAAAAACTGTCATTGGCCCGTGCGAATGAAGTTAAAAACATTCTTGCAAGCAGCCTGTCGAAAGCAGGCAGAGGCGATATCAAATTTGAAGTGTACGGATTCGGTGAAGACGAAACTTTGTCGCCTTTTGAAAATAGATTTCCAGAAGAGCGCTTTTACAACCGTACCGTTATCATTGACATTATTCCGAGCAAGTAAATATAGTCGGTTTGGAGTGGTTTAGAAAGTTTAGGCGGTTTAAAATTTGAATCTCAAGTCATTGGTTTTCGGAGCAAACTATCTAAACCACTCTTAACCCACTTGCGATATAACCTTGTGTTCTCTCCCAAACAAACATCTGTGAATAATGTAACTCTTCTATGGAATTATGTAACGATACCTGACCATAAAGCACCCACCTTTGCATAGTGAAAATTCTTTCACTATTAATATCAACAAAATGAACAAGACAGAAGTAAAAGGAAACTGGAACGAGCAGAAAGGCAAACTCAAACAGAAATTCGCAGTCTTGACGGACGATGACCTGATGTTTGAATCTGGCAAAAAAGATGAGATGCTTGGAAAGATTCAAGTAAAACTTGGTAAAACGAAAGAAGAACTGCACGAAATTATCGCGGGGCTTTAATTACCAGATTACTATAAGAGATGCCGTTTAGCGAAGTGTTTGCTAAGAAACTGTTTTAAAACTCCTGCCGAGGTTGAAAGGCTCAGGTTTTGTGGATAGACAAGGCTCATTTTTTGACTAATATCGGGGCTATATTCGCCAAAAAATAGCCGAAGTATAGCCGCAAAAGATGAGTCTTTCAGCCCGGTGAGGGGTTTTAAAACAGTTTCTAAACGGTGCTTTTTCATAGTTCTATACAATGTCAAAATAAGAGGCGAATCACATTTTAAGCACCGTAAGCCACGCAAAATAAAAACAACAGCATGGAAGCCATCGAAATTGAAAAATCAACAGCACACATCACGGTGGAGATAATCGAATACATACCCAATGCCGTGGTCAGCAAAACGATTCTGAAAAAATCAACAGGAAATATCAGCGTAATGTCGTTTGATAGTGGTGAAGGTTTAACTGAAAAAACCACACCGTTCGACACTTTCGTACAAATCATTGACGGCAAAGCAGAAATTGTAATTAGTGGGGAATCAAATTTCCTACTGACGGGGCTTTGTTGCATGAATCCACTGGTGCGGCAGATTGGGGGCTTAGCATAATATGA
>CAYZVM010000315.1:0-4616 GCA_964481485.1 uncultured Saprospiraceae bacterium
TGCTTTTTTACTCCGTTCGCATCTGGGATGTGACCAAAAATGAATGGCAGGTAGACGCCAATATCAAAGTGTGGACGAGGATTGTGGCTAAGGGGATGCTCCTGTACACGCTTGCTTTTTTATCCTATTTTGTGTTGGTGGGCTGTTCGTTTTTTAACCCAGAATGGGATTACGCCATCAGTTTTGTCATGGCGCTTGGTATCATGGCAGTTGCTTATATGGGCTTGGTGCAAAAACGGGTGTTCCGCAGCGAGCCCATTGGCCATTTTTTGCCTGTGAAAAAATATCAAAGTTCCGGCCTCACGCCCGGGGCAAGTGAATCCATCAAGCGGCAACTTGAACGTTTGTTGAGCGAAGAGCAGGTATTTAGGGAAAATGAGTTGCGCCTGACAGATTTGGCTGCCTATCTCAACATCGGGCACCATGCCTTGTCGCAGGTCATCAACGAACAGTATGGGGTCAATTTTTTTGAACTAATCAATCGGTATCGGGTGGAACATGTCAAGCGTCTGTTGGCAGATCCCGCATACAGCCAACACACGATCATCCAGATCGCTTACGAGTCGGGGTTCAACAACAAGGTTTCATTCAACCGATATTTTAAAAAGGAGATTGGGCTTACGCCATCGGCATATAGGATTCGGGAGGGGAGTTTTTAACATCTTGCCGTTTACCGTGCGCGGGTCTTACTACCCCGCACCATCTGTTTCGTAAGACCCGTGCATGGCAAAAAATAGGTACATAATCACCTCCCAAACCGCGCCAGCCGGTCTTTGTACATCCGCCCGACGGGAATTTGTTTTCCGGCGATTTTGATGGTGGAGCCGGAGAAGGATTGCATCTTATCTGTGCAAATAATAAAAGATTTGTGTACGCGCACAAAATGCTCTTCGGGCAATTTTTCTTCCAAATAGGAGAGGCGTTCGTAGGTGACAATCGGCCCGGTGGCGGTGAAAATTTTGACATAATCGCCCAAGCCTTCTATGTAAACAATGTCTTTGAGCCAAACTTTTTGCTGCTCGCGATCCACCCGGAAAAAGAGGTAGGCCTGTTCAAACGAGTCTGTCTGTGCGGCGGGGGCGGGTGTCGGAGCCGATTGGCGCTGGTAATATTTTCCAATGGCTTTCAGGAAACGGTCGAACTGGATGGGCTTTACCAAATAATCGAGCACGTCGTAGTCATAACTTTCCACGGCGTAGTCGCGGTAGGCCGTCGTCAGGATGACGGGCGGCGGGTGTTGCAGGGTTTTCAAGAGTTCCAGCCCGGTGAGGCGCGGCATCCGAATGTCGAGGAACATGAGGTGTACCTGCTGGCGTTGGAGCGCGCCGAAAGCATCCACTGCGGAGCTGCAATGGGAGGCCAGCGCCAGATCGGGGACTTTCTCGATGTAGGATTTCAAAAGTTCCGCCGCTAACGGCTCGTCTTCGACAATGAGGCAGTTTATCATAAGAATTTGAAACACAGAGGCACGGAGGGCACGGAGTTTTTTGCCCTTTGTGTTCTCTGTGCCTCTGTGTTGAAAATTAAAGAGGTATCGAAAGCACGGAAAGAAAAGACTCTTTGCCGTGCAGGATTTTTAGTTCGTGATTTTGCGGGAACAAGGCGCTCAGGCGGTTTTCCAAGTTTCGCAGCCCCAGCCCGGAGGTCTCGCTTTTTTCCAATTTTTCAAGTATTTGCTCCGGCACACTGTTTTCCACTTTGCACACGATGCAGCCGTTGCGCCGCGACACATCCACCCGAACCCAGCCTTTCCCCACCGGCGCGATGCCGTGTTTGAAAGCATTTTCCACTAATGGCAAAAGTAAAAGCGGCGGCACCATCGCGTCTTTCAGCGCGCCAAAAACGTTGACCGAAATATCGAGGTTTTCATCGTAACGGATGCGCTCCAAATTCACATAATCGCGGATGTAGTCCAGTTCTTTTTCGACTGGAATGAGCGATTTCCGGCTGTCGTAGAGCATAAAACTCAGCAATTGCGCCAGCCGGTAAATCATTTCGCCCGTGCGCGGGTGGCTGTTTTGAGCCAAATAATAAATGTTGTTCAGGGTGTTAAAAATGAAATGCGGCTCTACCTGCGATTTCAGCAATTCCAATTCCGCCTCCACTTTTTCGCGTTTTGCTTTTTCAATAAGCCTTTGTTGGCGTGTCCAAAGTTGGAAAAAATAAGCCATCACTACGATGCTCGCCTGCAACATGGGCGACACGATGCTGCCCAACACATAACGCGGTTTCCAATAGTTGAGCCACGAAGGCACGTTAGAAATGTGTGTTTCCAACATCGGGATGTAGAGAAACACGGTTTTCATCGCGTGTTTGAGCAGACCAGCCAGCAGTATAAAAACCACAACCCCAACAATCAAGCGCCGGTAGCGCCCGTCGAACCAATTGGCTCTAAACCAGTAAATCGAACTGTAAGCCAGCAACGCGGCAGACACGAAGTTGATAGTCGCCTCTTTGAGCAGGATTTCGGATTCGATACGCCCCACCTTGCCGCTGGTGGCGAGCCAGTCGAACAGAAAAAAGAGCAGCCAGTAGAGGAAATGCCCTGCGACAATGTACCAGTTCGTTTTTTTCACGACAACGAAAGTAGGTTATTTTGTGCCCAAACGTCTCTCCTATTTCGGTCAACGGCGGGTTTTCTTAGTTCAACGGGTGCAACCTGTGTTTTTCGACCGCTCAACTGCTATTTTCCTCGTTTTCTGCCACTTGCCGTGTGTTTTTTCAGTGTATCGAAGCAGTGATACGCCTTGCCGAAACGGGCTTGCGCACCCGCTCCGACCGCCCCCTTCTTTGTGGCAGAAAACGATCCTCTCTGTTCCCCCCCCCGACCCCTCCTTTTCAGGGGGGGACGAGGGGGCGACAAAAACAATCTTAAGCATGAAAACATTTTTTGTATCGCTGGCACTCATTATGCCTTTGTTTGTATGGAGCCAGGCACCAGACCCTTTCGTCGCGTTCAGCGCGCAGAAAAAATCCATCAACCTTCGCACCGGTATCACGATGAAATATGCCGAAGCGGGCAATCCGCTCGGAACGCTGGTGATTCTCTTGCATGGCTACACTGATTCGGGGCGCTCTTTTCAGTTCGTCCTCCCTGCTTTAGAAAAAGAAAATCCACAACTCCGCATCATTGCGCCCGACTTGCGCGGTCACGGCGAATCATCCATGCCCGACAGCGTCGAGTGCCGCGAACATCCGAAAACCTGTTTTTCGCCTACAGATTTTGCGGCCGACATCATCGCGCTGATGGATCAGTTGAACATACCGAAAGCCCACATCGTAGGTCACTCAATGGGCAGTGCCATCGCGCAGGAATTGGCTTTGCATCATTCGGGGCGCGTGAATAGCCTTGTGCTCATCGGCACTTTTGTCAATGGAAAAGAAAGTGCTGTCATTTGCGATTTTCTGATCGGCGAATTGGTTGAGAAAATCTTTCGCGCCGAGTTGGAAAAACGCCCCGGTTTTCACTGGCCTGCCGATGCCTGGTATCTGACGCCGAACGAGTTAGGCAAAGACGCCATGGCTTTTCTGAAAAACTTGTGGGTCGTTGACCCCATCGCGGCGGACGCTTTTTTGCAGGCTGTTTTGTCCGAAACAGCGAATGTAAAGTTGGGGGCCTGGATTGGCGCGATAAACGCGTTGGCTCGAATAGACAACCGCGAGGCGTTGAAAAACTTGAAAAAGCCGACGCTGATTTTGTGGGCGACGCAGGACAACGCTTTTCTGGCAGAGCCCGACCAGCAATGGGTAAAAGAGGCCTTCCAATCTGCCGCCGAGACAAACGGTAACCGCATCATTTACAAAGTTTACGGCAAAATACCCCTGCCCGCGTCGGGTATGCAAGAGAGTGATTTGGGTCATAATCTGCACTGGGGCGCTCCCAATGAAGTCGCCGCCGACATCGCTTCTTTCATTCAAAATGGTTTCCCCGCGCCCGGCTTGCCTTACGCTAATCCTGACAACGCCAAGCAGGTTTTGATAGAAATCACAAATTCCAATGTCACGACTTGGGGACAAAACGCTGTCCTGAAAAAGTGAAAACAAGTCGGGCGGTAACGCATAGCCCCCCGACTTCCAGCCCAAAAATATCCAACCACTCAAAATCACACCCATTCTACTCAATTCCGGGATTCGGAAAAGATGCCGAAGGGCAAACCTTTGTGTTGATGCCCTTTTCAGCCACCAATGGCATGATCGGCACCATCGAACCCATCCATTCAATCACTAAACACAATCTACATCATGCCAACACCACTTGAAATTTTGCTCGACCCCATATCGCTATCCATCATAGCAATGTACGTATTGCTGATGATTTACGAAGCGGTTTTCCCAGCCAAACAGTTGCCAAACATCAAATTCTGGAAAATGCGCGGCATTGTGTTTTTCTTCCTGTTCTTCTATTTGTCCAGTTACCTGCCCCTGCTGTGGGCGGAGTTTTTGCCCCAAGCACAGTTGTTCGATTTATCGAGCATCGGTGTGGCTGGCGGGGCCGTCGCGGGCATTTTGTTGTACGAATTCGGGATGTATGTTTGGCACCGTTCCATGCACAGCAACAACATTTTGTGGCGCATATTTCACCAAATGCACCACAGCGCCGAACGGCTCGACACGTA
>CAYZVM010000316.1:0-4609 GCA_964481485.1 uncultured Saprospiraceae bacterium
TGTAGCCTAATCTTTTCTGGGTCTTGTTGAACGACTGGCTGAACAGGTGGCTGAATTGTTGGCTGAACGGTTGGCTGAACAACGGGAGGTGCTTGGAAGTTGAGCATCTGATAAGAAGTATGCGACTGTTTTAGAGGATTGAGTCCCTTTCTTAAAAAGAAATCCGGCGGCAGTGGGTGTCTACCGGCAGCCGGCTCTCTAGCAGATAACATCACTTTTGACATGAAGTTGGGGTTCTGAGGGTTTTGATGATGCTCATCTTGCTGTAAGAAATACTTCTCTTGTCCTGGCTGCTGTTCTGAGTAACCGTTAGGTAAGCCATTCTGTAACTGTGCGAAATGAGTAGTGTCTTGGTCTGATCATCCTGGTTTACCTCTTAATGGAAGCTGATACTCCAACGAACCTGCTGCCTTTTTTTTTGCCGCTGATTTTTCACCAAACAAATAACACAAGTTATGAAAAACATGACCGCCACCCTGCTGGCTGTTTGGGTCAGCCTCGCATCGCTCCACGCCCAAACCGTCACCACCATTACCACCAACGCTTCCAAAATTGACGACGACATTATATTCGACACCGCCGGCAATTTGTATGGCTCCAACTACATCGGCTCGAAAGTGTACAAACTGACACCGGATGGAGGGGAAAGTATTTTTGCGAGCGGGTTTGGCAACCCCAACGGCTTGGCCCTCAATGACGATGGCTCCCTGATAATGGCCGACAATACCGCCAATAAACTCTACAAGATTTTTCCTGACGGCAGCAAAGAAGTATTTGTTGATTCTCTACCGGGGCCCTCTGGCGTCCTTCGGGCAGCGGGAAGCGACACTTTGCTGGTGACCAGTTACATCACGCACGAAGTCTGGAAGGTCGCGCCAGATGGCTCCTTCAGCACATTCCTCACACATCCACAGTTCAACGGGCCGGTCGGGATGTGCTATGATGATAGCCTGAACCTGTACATCGCCAATTTCAGCGACCGCAAAATTTTCAAGGTGACGCCCAATGGGCAAGTCACTTTTTTCACGCAACCACCTTTGGGTCAATTCATTGGGTTTCTAACCTACACCAAGGGCTCGCTCTATGCAACAGCGATGGAGGCGCACAAGATTTACAAAATTGACCTCGAAGGCAATTACGCGGTTTGGCTGGGCTCCACCATCGGCGCCCTCGACGGCGACGTTTCTGTTGCCAAGTTCAACCGACCCAACGGCATCCGGCCATCTTCCACGGGCGACACGCTGTATGTGTCGGATTTTGGCACTAAACGGGTTCGGATGATTACCAATCTGGGTGGCACCTCGGCTACAAAAGAGTTGATGCCGGAATGGAAGGTCTCGGTATCCCCCAACCCATTGACAAGCACTGCCCAAATTGCTTTTGAACTGCCCGATGCTGCCATGATGAGCATCGGCCTATATGATGAAGCAGGGCGTTTGGTGCAGTCAGTTTTGGAAAATGAAAAACTCCCGCAAGGGCGGCACCAATATTCACTTGCCCGCAATGGCCTCAACGCAGGCATCTATTTTCTGCAAATTCAATCTTCTGAAGGGCGTTTATTGGCAAAAAAAGTGGTGGTGCGGGAATAGCAGGGGTCGAGTTTTTTTAATTCAAGTTGTGCAGCCGCCCAACTTGAATTAAAAAAACCTTCGTGTAGGAGGTTTGTTTAGGTCAGAAACACATTATTTTCCGACCTGAACAACCTTTTGGTGTGACTAGCCAATTGATGGAAAACGCAAAGAGGTCGGATTATTTTGAATTTAGTGCGGCTATAAAGAAGGCTCGGTGGTTTGCACCTCGATGTTTCGGACCTTATTTTTGACAAAAAACCGAGATTTATGGAAAACATAGAATCAAATTTGCTCCACACGAAAGCGATGCTTTACGCGATGCTTACGTTTTTGCTCGTCGTTCTTTCATTTGTTATTTTTGTAAAAACAATGAAGTTTGACACAATCTGTGCAACAAAATGCGGCACAGAAGGCAGTCAATCTCTGTCGCCACAATTTCAAAAGGGAAAAGTACTCTTTCTCCTCAACTGCGCTTCCTGCCACAACAAAAACATGGTAGATAATCTCGCCGGCCCCGCGCTGGGCGGAGTGGAAATGCGCTGGGCGACTTATCCGAAAAAGGATCTTTACCAGTACATTCGAGACCCACAGGCCATGGTACAGAAAAACCATCCGCGTGCCGTCGAACTTTGGCAAGAGTGGAAACCTACGTTGATGAATGACTTTCCAAGTCTGAACGACGAAGATATTGAGACGCTGCTATTCTATATTCGGGAACAAACCGACCCTGTTTATTTAAACGCAAAATCAACGAAATGACCTTTAATGACCCCAACGACCCTATTTTTGCCCCATGACCACAGCCGTCCGCCACTCTTTCATTTCCGTCGTCAACGTCATACAATCGAACCGCCAAACCCGCGAATTGTCGGCTTGGCTCACAGGTTTGTACGCCGAATTGAAAGCGCAATTCTCTGATTTTGAATTTGTTTTGGTCAACAACCATTGCGACCAAGCACTGATTGACGAAGTGATAAAGCCCCTGCCCGAAGACCTGCGCAAAAACATTTTCCTGCTCAACCTCAGCGCCCCGGTCAGCCGCGACAACGCCCTGCTCGCCGGCCTCGACCGCGCCAATGGCGATTACACCGTCATTTTTGAATTTGATTTTTCCGCAAAACCCCAACGCGTCACCCAGCTCTGGGAGCGCAGCCAAACCGGAGCCGACATCGTTTATCTCCGTGCCCGCGAACGGCGGTTGCCATTGGCCAATCGCTTGTTGTACAAAGTGTTCTACTTCATCATGCAGCGGTACTCCGGGCTCCGGCTCGACCCGCGCGCGCACCACACCCGCATCATCAGCCGCCGGGCGCTCAACTCGCTCCTCCGCCTCCGTGAAAACAGCCATTACCTCAAAGCCAACTATGCCCTCGTGGGCTACAACACGGCTTGGCTCGATGTGGACGAACTGCTTTATCCCGACCCAGAAGCGACTTTTGGGGGACAATTCCGCACCTCGCTGGTCGCCATCACCTCCTTCACCACATTTTTGCGCACCTTGCTGCTGTGGGTGTTTTTATTCTCAGTCATTGTGGCGGGAGTCGCTATTTTCAATGCTGTGAAAGTAAAACTCACCAATGTGGATATTTTCGGCGAACACGTCACGAGCAGCCTCACTGGCTGGGCATCGCTGGTGGTGTTGATGTCGGTATTTTTCGCCATCACCTGCCTCAATCTCTATATCATGTCCATCTACCTGTCCAATATTTACAGCGAAATCAAAAACCGCCCGCTCTACATCATCGAGTCGGTAAAACGCTACTGAAAAAATTATTTGTTGGTCTTCTGGAACTGCCTATATCTTTGCGTCGGCTTCGGCCAAGTTTTTTTCATTTTTTAAAGTTTTTCAGTAATGTTTAAAGGAACCGTCAAGTTCTTCAACGAAACCAAAGGTTTTGGTTTCATCGTTGACTCGGCCACCGGCCAAGAAATCTTCGTTCACGTTAGCGGTTTGGTTGACAAAATCCGCGAAGGTGACACCGTCACGTTTGAAACCCAGCGTGGCAAAAAAGGCATGAATGCAGTGAATGTCCAAATCGCCTAAACGAGGCGGACATTGTAATGATATAATGCGGAGACTCCGGCAGGCAACTGTCGGAGTTTTTTTATTTGCACGACCGACTTGTAGTACGACGGATTTGCAAATCCGTCGTAGATCGTACTTTTGGGCAAAAGAAAATTTCGATGCTACGACTGTTTTTGCCCATTTTGGGGCTCGTTTTCAGCAATATCCTCTCCGCCCAGCCGGACGTGGAAAAACAACTCCAAACCCAACTCATCCTCGCCGAAGACGGCGACGTGATTGAGTTGCCCGCCGGGAAGATTGACCTCTCCAACACCCTTTCGCTCGACGCAAAAAATAACATCACCATTCGCGGTGCAGGTCAGGACAAAACGATTTTGTCGTTCAAAAATCAGAAACAAGGTGCCGAAGGCATCAAAGTCACCAACGCGGAAAACGTTGTTTTAGAACAATTTACCATCGAAGACTCGAAAGGCGACCTCATCAAAACACAAACGGTACGCGGGCTGATATTTCGCGACATCACCGCACGTTGGAATGGCGAACCGAAGAAAACCAACGGCGCTTATGCCCTCTATCCCGTGCAGTGCCAGAACGTCCGCATCGAACGATGCACCGCCATTGGTGCTTCCGACGCGGGCATTTATGTCGGCCAATCAGACAGCGTGTGGGTCACGAAATGTTATGCAAAAAACAACGTGGCGGGCATCGAAATCGAAAACACAACCAATGCTTGGGTGTTTGAAAATTTCGCAGCCTATAACACTGGCGGCATACTCGTGTTTGACCTGCCCGATTTGCCAAAAAAGCGTGGCGGCCATGTGAAGGTTTGGAAAAATAAAATCATCCAGAACAACTATAAAAACTTCGCCCCAAAAGGCAATATCGTCGGCCAAGTACCGCCCGGCACCGGTGTAATGATACTCGCTACCAACGACGTGGAAATCTATGAAAACTATATCCTGGATAATAAAACTGCCTCTACCGCTATAGTCAGTTATTATATCACAGAGAA
>CAYZVM010000317.1:0-4490 GCA_964481485.1 uncultured Saprospiraceae bacterium
CCACACACCCCCGAGGTTGTTGAATTTAATAGCGACATTGGGGTGCTTGTTTCCGAAAGTGACGGAATCAATGGCCAGTGCTTTTTCAAAAAAAGCGATGGCGCGGTCGTCTTCACCTTTGGCATCCCATGCCAAGCCGAGGTTGTTGTATCGAGTGGCTACTTTGTGGTGTTTGTTTCCAAAAGCGATGGAATCAATGTCCAATGCCTTTTCGTAATAAGTGATGGCGCGGTTGTATTCGCCTTTCTGGCGGTAGGCTTCACCAAGGTTGTTGAATTCACCAGCTACCATGGGGTGCTTTTCTCCAAGAGACTGTATCAAAATCGGCAATGCTTTTTCATAATAAGCGATGGCGCGGTCGTATTCGCCTTTGGCCTTCCACGCCGAGCCGAGGTTGTTGAATCGGGTTGCCACGTTTGGGTGCTTGTTTCCAAAAGCGATGGAATCAATGTCCAATGCCTTTTCATAATAAGTGATGGCGCGGTCGTATTCTCCTTGAGCATCCCACGCCGAGCCGAGGTTGTTGTACTCACGCGCTACTGCGGGATGGTTATTTCCGAAAGCGACGGAATCAATGGCGAGTGCTTTTTCATAATAAGCGATGGCGCGGTCGTATTCGCCTTTATCCTTCCACACACCCCCGAGGTTGTTGAATTTAATAGCGACATTGGGGTGCTTGTTTCCGGAAGCGACGGAGTCAATGGCCAATGCTTTTTCATAATAAGCGATAGCGCGGTCGTATTCGCCTTTGTCATGCCACGCCAAGCCAAGGTTGTTGAATTCACCAGCTACCATAGGGTGCTTTTCTCCAAAAGTTTGTATCAAAATCGGCAATGCTTTTTCATAATAGGCGATGGCGCGGTCGTAGTCGCCTTTATTGCGCCACGCCGAGCCGAGGTTGTTGAATCGGGTTGCCACGTTTGGGTGCTTGTTTCCAAAAGCAACCGAATCGATGGCGAGCGCTTTTTCAAAATAGGCGATGGCGCGGTCGTAGTCGCCTTTATTGTGCCACGCCGAGCCAAGGTTGTTGTACAGATCTGTGGCTTTTTCGGGTTGGTCTTTGAAGGTGACGGTATCTATGGCAAGGGCTTTATGGTAAAAAACAATCGCTTCGTCGTAGCGAGCAATGTCGTGAAGGTGAAAACCATAAGCCAAGAGGTATTCAGAGTTCTTTTCGTCCAGCAAGGCTGCTTTTTGATAGTAAGGTGTGGCTTCATGGTATTTCAGGGCGAGCACTTTCAGTTCCGCCAACTCGAAGGCTTTATAGGCGAGTTTTTTGGCATCGCGGTCAAAGTCTTCTTCCAAAATCCGCTCGGCTTCGGCGATATTGCCTTCTTCCAAGAGTTGTTTGGCGCGTTTGGCGACTGCATCGTTGTCGGCGCGGGAGGCGAGTTCGGTGCGCAATTCTTCATATTTTTTCACCTGCTCCCCCAGCCGCTTTTCGAGGTCGGCGATATCTACTTTATTTTTTTCCAAAAAGTCGGCCAAGGCTCGCACGACTTTGGGCGGTATGCCGTACCAAATGTTCACATCGCCTCCGGCGACGACTGCAGGGCTGTTCATCCCGGTGGTGCTGAGACTGAGGTAGTTTTTTTGGGCGAACAAGTCCCAGTCGAGCGCATCGGCTATCGCGGGCGCGAGGCCGAGTTGAGTCTTGGTAGCATCGGAGAGTTGGGTGGCTCGCTGCTTTTTTTCAGGGGTTTCTTTGTACATTTTTATCACCGCTTCCGTGCGCCGTTTGCGTTCTTGCGGGTCGTAGCCTTCCTGTTCATAGACCCAAAGAACAGCGAGTATAGCATCGGGGCGCACGTCGTATTGTGCGGAGAAGTTTTTGGCAATGACGGCGGGGCTGTTGTCGCCGGAGGTATTCTGCGAAAAAGCGGTAGGCAAGGAACCGAGCCAAAGCGCCAGCAGGAGCAAGAGGGTGTTCTTTTTCATAGGTGGGTGGGTATTTTAAGACCTATAAGGTTTTCGGAAACCTTATAGGTCTTGGTGTGGAAACTTATTTCAGCGTGTCTTTTTTCGGCTTCTTGGCAGCTTCCTCCCCATCATCGCCACCGTAATTGATTCGCACATCGCCGCCGGGCGCATTGACGGCGGGGCTGTTGTCGCCGGAGGTGCTGATGTTTACGGGCGATTGGATAACAAGCGAGTCAGTGGTTTTGGCGGGCGGTTTTTCTTTCAAATCGCGCACGATGTAGCCTGTGAATTCGGCGACGGAAGCCAGCACACCAAGCGCGACGGGTACGGCGGCGAGTTTTTTCCAGTGCTTTTTGAAAAAATAGGTCGCCGCGCTGGGCGGCGCGTCGGCCAACCGGTCGGTGAGTTGGAGGAGCCGGTCGTTGATTTGATTGCGAGTCAGATTTACTTGTTCAAATGATACGGTCCCCCTCAATTCACTGCATCGCAAGTGTTCAAAAATAGCGGACAGTGCCACTGCTTCTTTGCGCCAGCCGGGGCGGTGAATTTTTATCCATTCAAGCAAATCGGCAACCGCTTGACTGGTGTAGCCGTTGGCCACGAGGTTTTGGATATGGGCTTGGAAAGCAGGCAGTTCGGCTGGCAGCATAGTTCAGATGGTTTTGATACGCTGTGCAAAGATAGAAATGTGCGGCATCGGCTGAAATTTCTTGGCATAAATGAAATCCTGCCGCCTATTTTACTTTTGCCGCCAACGCAAGGGTTTCTACAAACTCAAAAGATTCTACTTTTGCCCCCGTTTGCCAACGGGCCAAATAAATTTGGCCGTTACTGCCTGTGTTCCACTTCGACCTCGACAAAATTCTCGCTCAGTTTGTCTATCACCCGGAGTCGCCGCTGATATTCAGCAGCGGCCTTTTTTTGTTTTTGTTTCTGGGTTTTATGCTGATTTACAAACTGTTGCAGCCGCGCGACCGGCTGCGCATTTTGTGGGGCATCGTCTTTTCCATTTTTTTCTATTACAAAAGCAGCGGCATCTACTTCCTCTTGCTGGTGGCGAGCGTAGTGGTGGATTTCAATTTGGCGAAATGGATAGAGCAGGCTAAAACGAAACGTGCGAAATATTGGCTATTGGTGCTGAGTCTCGTGGCGAATTTGGGGATGTTGGGCTATTTCAAATATACCAACTATCTGGTCGAACTGTGGAACGGCGTGACGGGGGCGGGCATCGGGTCAATGGATATTTTCCTGCCGGTGGGCATTTCGTTTTTCACGTTCCAGTCGCTGAGTTACACCATTGATGTGTACCGGGGGCAGTTGAAGGCGCTCGACAATATTTGGGATTACGCTTTTTTTGTCACGTTTTTTCCCCAAATGGTGGCGGGGCCGATTGTGCGGGCGGCGGATTTTTTGCCACAAATCCGCCAGCCGCTCCGGGTGACGCGGGAGGATTTTGGGCGAGGTGTGTTCTTATTCTGCATCGGTTTATTCAAAAAAGCGGTCATTTCGGACTATATCAGCGTCAATTTCGTGGAGCGCGTGTTCGAGTCGCCGCAGCAATATACCGGGCTGGAAAACCTGATGGGCGTGTACGGCTATGCGTTGCAGATTTATTGCGATTTCAGCGGGTACACGGATATGGCGATTGCCATTGGCCTGATGTTGGGTTTCAAATTTCCCATCAATTTTGACTCGCCATACCAGTCGTCGAGCATCACGGAGTTCTGGCGGCGCTGGCATATTTCGCTCTCCACGTGGCTGCGCGATTATCTCTACATCGCTATCGGCGGCAGTCGGGGCAGCAGTTTTGGGACGTGGTTTTTTCCCGGAATTTTTTCTTTTATCGCCCTCATCATCGCATCGAGCAAAGCATTTGGCGGAGAGTGGTGGTGGCTGCTGGTGTGGCTACTGGCAAATGGCATCATCTTGCTCCCACTTTTGATGGGTCGAGGCAGAAATGGCCTGACCACCAACCTCAACCTATTCACAACCATGCTGCTCGGCGGCCTTTGGCACGGCGCGGCTACTCGGTTCATCATTTGGGGTGCGTTGCACGGGCTGGGGCTGGCGGCTGAAAGATGGGTGCGCGAAAATGTGCACGGCATGCCCGGCGGGCTGCGCCGGGCATTGGGCGGCTTGTGGACGTTCCATTTTGTGTGCTTTTGCTGGGTATTTTTCCGGGCTGAAAACATGGACATCGTCGGCGCGATGCTGCACCAAATTGCGTTCGATTTCCGGCTCAAGATTTTCCCCGAATTTTTGGCAGGTTATGCTGCGGTGGTGTTTTGGATGGCGGTGGGTTATACGCTGCATCTTTTGCCCAAGTCATTGGAAATGAAAGCACAAGATGTGGTGACGGCATTGCCATTGGTGGGAAAGGCGATTTTGTTGACCCTATTTATCGCCCTCGTGATGCAGGTGAAATCGTCGGATGTGCAACCGTTTATTTACTTCCAATTTTAGAAATTAGGTAGAGGGTGGAAGGCAGAGGGTTTTAAGACTTGTTTTTAGGCTGAATATGGTTTCAATGAAGATGAAATCAGCCTTCTACCTAAATTTACGAAGTTTTT
>CAYZVM010000318.1:0-4468 GCA_964481485.1 uncultured Saprospiraceae bacterium
ATGCGCAAGTTTCGCCGTTCGTTTTGTCCTTTTGCGATATGAACCAACGCCAACTCGCCCTACTCGCCGGCCCGCTTTTGTTTGTCCTCATCGCTGCGCTGCCTGCGCCCGCTGGGATGCCCGCCGCCGCACAAATGACTGCTGCTATCACAATTTGGATAGCCGTGTGGTGGATTACCGAGCCGGTCAATCTGGCCATCACCTCGCTGCTGCCTTTAGTGTTGTTCCCGCTCACGGGTGTCGCGCCGCTGAAAAGTGTGTCGGGCGAATACGGCAACGAAATCATTTTTCTTTTTCTGGCCGGTTTTTTCTTCGGCAAAACCATCGAGCGCTGGCAACTGCACCGCCGCATCGCGCTGCGCATGGTGCTGTGGCTGGGCAGCAATCCTGCCCGGGTGGTGCTGGGTTTCATGGTGGCTTCGGCGTTTATTTCGATGTGGATTTCCAATACGGCGACGGCGGTGATGATGACCCCGGTGGCGATTGCGGTGGCGGCGCAGTCAGAAGGCGAGATGGCGCGACAACGAAATTTTCAGAAATCCTTGATGCTTGGCGTGGCGTATGCTTGCTCGATTGGAGGCTTGGCTACCCTCATCGGCACGCCGACCAACGCGATTTTTATTTCGTATGTGCAGCAAAAAATGGGGATTCAAGTCTCGTTTGGCCAGTGGTTTTTGTTCGGTCTGCCATTTGCGACCACGTTGTTGCTGGCGTGTTGGCTGATGTTGCTGCGGATGTTTCCGTTGGAAAAAAAATTCGACAATGAGCACGACAGCCGCACTTCCATTCGCGCCGATTTGGCTTTGCTTGGCCCCGTCACTCCGCCCGAACGGCGGCTGATGTGGTTGTTCGGGGTGGTGATATTAGCGTGGATAACAGGTTCTTTGCTGTGGTATAAACCCTTGAACGAGTGGATTCACACGGTGCTGGCCGGCCAACCATTGCCCGAGGGATTGGACAAAATCCCCAATTATTGCACCGATACGGTGGTCGCAGTGTCGGGCGCTATTTTTTTGTTTTTGCTGCCAGCGACTTCGCATGAGCGCAATCGGCCTTTGCTGGACTGGGACACGGCGCTGAAGATTCCCTGGGGTGTACTTTTGCTGTTTGGCGGCGGGCTGGCATTGGCCAAAGGTTTTGACCAAAGCGGGCTGGCGATTTGGATGGGCGAGCAGATGAAAGGTTTGACCGCATTGCCGCACGTTTTTATTTTGCTGGTGATTTTGTCAGTCGTGGTGCTGCTCAGCGAGGTGGCGAGCAACATCGCCACGGCAAGTATGATGATGCCGGTGCTGGCAGCCTTGGCGGTGAGCATCGGGGCGCACCCGTTCGGGTTGTTGCTGAGCGCGACGTTGGCGGCTTCGTTTGGTTTCGGGTTGCCTGTGGCAACCGCACCCAACACAATTGTGTTCAGTTCAGGCCACCTCAGCACCCGCGACATGGCGCGGGCGGGTTTTTTGCTCGATGCGGTGGCGATTTTGCTGTTGCTGGCTTTTTTGTATGTGCTGCTGCCGGTGGTGTGGGGAATTCGGGTCTAGAAAATTGGCAGCAAAATCGAAAAACATCAAAATACAAAACGCCGATAGAAACACTCGTTTGCCCAAAAAGAGCCGTTGAGATTTCCCAAAACGGCTAAATTGCCGGGCGAAGCAAAGCACCTTGTCCAAATGTCCAAAGCCGTATTTTTTCTGTTGCTCATGTTGGGTTTGTCGGTGACTCCGGCTACCGGGCAGACCGGTTTTTTCATCGCGCCGGGGAAATCACAGATGGACATTCCGTTCGAGTATGTGAACAATTTTATCATTATCACCCTGCACTTCAACGGTATTTTGCCCCTAAAATTCATTTTCGACACGGGCGCGGAACATACGATTTTGACCAAAAGGGAACTCAGCGACGCGTTGGGGGTGAGCTACGAGCGCGAATTCCGCGTGACCGGCTCTGATATGAAAACCGAACTGGTGGCCTATCTCGCCCGCCGGATTCGGTTTGACATTCCGGACAGAGCCGCCGCCCCGCGTGAGGATATTCTGGTGTTGCAGGAGGATTATTTTCGGTTTGAAGAATACGCCGGGGTGAACATACACGGCATCCTGTCGGCCAATGCGTTTTCACGGTACATCATCAAAATCAACTACGACCGCAAGGTGATGACGCTTTATGAACGCGAGTCGTTCAAGCTCCGGGAAGATGGGTTTGTGGCAATCCCCGTTGAGATTTTCCGCAATAAAATTTACATGAACACCCGAATGCGCATATTACAGGATTCGGTGGCTCAGGTGAAATTGCTGCTCGATACGGGGGCGGGCCTCACACTCTTGCTGTTCAGCGATACACATCCGCTCGTGCATCCGCCCGCCAATGCTGTTTCAACCAATATCGGCATGGGGCTGGGCGGTTACTTGGAAGGCTACACCGGGCGTGTCCGCCAACTTGATTTGGGCGATTTTTCCCAAGATAACATTGTCACTTACTTCCAAACGCTCGACTCGACTTACAAACGCGAATACCTCAACGACCGCAACGGCTTGATTGGGAACACTTTGTTGAGCCGGTTTCAGGTTATTATTGATTACCAGAATTCTAAAATCTGGCTGAAACCCGGTCGTCATTTCCGGCGCGAATACGTTTTTGACCGCAGCGGCCTGAGCCTCATTGCCACGGGTTCGAGTTTCAACAAATTCACGGTTCAGGGGGTGTTGCCCAACTCGCCCGCCGCAGAGGCCGACATCCGTCGGGGCGACGAAATCGTGCGCGTGGGATGGATGCCCGCCTCCTTCCTTTCGCTGGTGGACATCCAAGAGACGCTACAGAAAAAGCCTGGCAAGCATATTAAATTAGTGATAAAACGTGACGGCAAACGGCTGAAAAAGACGGTGGTGTTGCGGGATTTGATATAAAAAGTACTCAACTCCGCTCCTCCCACACCTGCGCCAAATGCACGATCGTCTCGGCGGCTTTTTCCATATCCTGCACCGACACCCATTCCTGCTTGGAGTGAAATGCGTGTTCGCCCGCAAAAATATTGGGGCAGGGCAAACCCATGAAAGACAGGCGCGAGCCGTCGGTACCGCCCCGGATGGAGCGTTTGAGCGGGGTTTTGAAACCGGCGCGCCGCAGGGCTTCGAGGGCATTGTCTACGACCTGCGGGTGGCGGCGCAACACTTTGCCCATATTGCGGTATTGCTCCGTGATATTGACCTCAGCGCGGGAGTTGGGAAAACTTTTCAGCACACCGTCCACTATCTTTTGCAACGTTTTGGCGTGGCGTTTCAGGCCGCTGTCGCTGAAATCGCGGATGATGAGTTTGATAGTGGCTTTTTCCAGATTGCCCTCAAAATGCACAGGATGAATAAAACCCTGCTTGCCCTCGGTGTGTTCGGGACTGAGTTTGTCGGGAAATTTTGCGACGATACGAGCAGCGATTTTTAGGGCGTTTTCCATTTTTCCTTTGGCAAAACCCGGGTGTGCCGACACGCCAAAAATCGTCACCACTGCGCCGTCGGCGCTGAAAGTCTCGTCCTCGATGCTGCCCGCCGTTTCGCCGTCAATGGTGTAGCCGTATTTGGCACCCAGTTTTTTCATGTTCAACTTGTCCACACCGCGCCCGATTTCTTCGTCGGGCGTAAAGAGAATGCGGATTTTGCCGTGTTTCAAGTTTTTGTTGTTCAATAATATATGCGCCGCGTCCATGATGGCGGCCACACCAGCCTTGTTGTCAGCGCCGAGTAACGTGGTGCCGCTCGCAGTGATGATGTCGTTGCCGATCTGGTGTATCAAATCCTCGTGTTCCGCCTGACGAATCACCACCGAGGTATCGTCGGGCAGCACCAAATCTTGGCCTTTGTATTTAGTGTGAACGATGGGCTTCACACCAGCGCCAGAGCAGTCGGGCGAGGTGTCCACATGTGAGCAAAAACAAATCACAGGCACTTTTTTGTCCGTATTGGCCGGAATGGTAGCATAGACGTAGCCATGTTCGTCCAATTCCGCATCAGCGATACCCATTGCCGACAGTTCTTCCACGAGTACGCGGCTGAGGTTTTTCTGTTTTTCGGTGCTGGGCGTACTGGCGCTGTTGGGGTCGCTCTGGGTGTCTATTTGGACGTAGCGCAGGAAGCGCTCGAGGGCAGTGTGTCGGTACATAGTGCGTAAAAATGATTGTGTTGTGGAAATCTCCGCGTTGCGGGGCACCTCTTTTTGTTGGCCGAAAAGTACGGTGGAAAAACGGGGCTTCGGGACATTTTTTCGCACTCGAGCTGGTGGAGAATCGCCAATTCAAACTTAATACAGCAGTTTGCCTACTGTCGGGGTACACAGCGGAGATGTTTTTTTAAGCCTGTGCTGTCGTGTGCTGGCAAAAGGTTTAGAACAAAAAAAACGCCTGCCACAACGAAGTGACAGGCATTAGACTAATATTGAGTTGGCATCGGCCTACTCTCCCGGGGCAACGGCCCCAGTACCATCG
>CAYZVM010000319.1:0-4256 GCA_964481485.1 uncultured Saprospiraceae bacterium
ACCTCGGTGTGCGGGAGATAGAAGTGCCTACTGGCCAAGCAGATGTTCGTTGCAGCCCGTTCGTTCTGCCCGTGTCGGTCAGGTTGGTGAACGAAGGCACAAATACGATTTCAGGTGCGATATTGAATTATCAAGTCAACAATAAACCCATCGTCTCACAAAATCTACCTTCTATTTCTCCCGGGGAAACTTCTTTTTTCACTTTTCAAACACTTATTTTATTTACTGAAAATGAGCAAATCAACTTGAAGGTCTGGTCAACTTATGCCGCCGAAGACGCTTTTTTCAACGACACGCTCCGGCTTTCCTTCCCAGTGGTGGCAAAACCGGTGAACGGCTATTTTAAAGAAGATTTTCAAGGTTTTGATTTTCCACCGCTCGGTTGGAGTATCACCAATCCCGACCAGAGTTTCACATGGGTCAAAACCTCGCAAAATGTAATCGGCTCGAATGGCCAACCCACCCGCGCGCTGTCCCTGAATTGCTACTTCTACACCAATGTCGGTGCGGAAGATTACATTGACATGATTCCGGTGGATTTGAGCGGCATCCCGAGCCCGGGGCTTTCGTTCGACCTTGCCCACGCCCGGGGCGGCACCGATGTCGAAACATTGCGGGTGGAAGTCATACCCGATTGTGATTTTTCTGAGCCGCCAGTCATTGTTTGGCAAAAAAGCGATCCTGATTTGAGTACCGCCAGCCCTTCCAACAGCGCATTCTCGCCCACAGAGGCTGGGGATTGGCGAACAGAGATTGCCGATCTGAGCCAATTTGCTGGGCAGAAAATCAAGATTCGTTTTGTCTCCGTCAATGGCGCCGGGAATGCTATTTTCTTGGACAATATCGGCATCGTCGCATATTCACTTACGCAACCGGTAGCGGCGTTTACAACGACTCCCGATTCGGTTTGCGCTGGCGCAACAATGGTATTTGAGGCAATCCAAACTGGCGGCAGTTTTGCCAATTACGACTGGCGTTTCGACCCGTCCGCACAGCCATCCATAGCCGACGGCCCAGGGCCCCATGCGGTGAAATTTTCCTCCCCCGGCAATAAAAACGTACAACTGATAGCCTACAACAATGTGGGCGCTGACACGATTGTCCGAACGGTCAAAGCACTCGCCAGCCCGATTGCCAATTTCTTCGTGCATTTAAACGGGTTGGCAGCCACATTCAACAACAACAGCCAAAATGCGCACTCTTACCTTTGGGATTTTGGAGACGGCAACGGAAGCACACAAGCCAGCCCGGTGCATATATACACTACCCCCGGCGCTTACTCGGTGCATCTTTCCGCCGCCAACCAATGTGCGACGGCGTCAAAAACACACGTCGTGCCGATTACGGTGAGTGCTTCCAATTTGAGTGAGCAGTTCGGCGTCCGCATCCTACCCAACCCTACGGAGGGTGATTTTCAGGTGGAAATAGAAAGCCGTGCCGACGGAGGAGAGGTTCGTTTGAGCCTTCTTGATATGCAAGGACGTTTGATAAAAGAAATAGAAACATCAATTAATCAAGCACTTACGACAATTCGATTTGATGGCTTGCGACTTCCTAAAGGCATATATCAGTTAAATGTGCAAACGGCGAAAGGTTGGCAAGCATTCCCGATAGTGGTGCAGTGAGGATAGCACAGCAAAATGAAAAATCAACTTTTTTGCCGTATTGGGTTTCAGCCTAACTGGCCATTTTTTTTATGGCTATTACCAGCTTGTCCAATTCCTCTGTCGTCGTATAGACATTGGGAGTCACGCGGGCGCCGTTGACTTTTTCCCATTCGATAGCGGTGGTGTGTATTTTCCAATCGTTGTACAATCTGGTGGTGATATCGCCGGGCTTTTTGCCCTCGAATCCAAAATTGCCGATGGCGCAGCTCCAATCGGGATGTGGAGAGGTGTAAAATTGAATGCCCGGCACATCGCGCACTTTTTCCATCCAGTAGTTTTTTAGGAAATGAAGGCGTTGTTGCTTTCGGGCGCTGCCGATAAAGTTGTGCAAATCAAGCGAATAGCCGATCGCCATCTCGATGGGGAAACTCCGTGTGCCGAGCGACTCGAATTTTCGAATGTTATCGCTGTCGGGCTTGTCATTTGAGAGCAGTGGCCAAATGCCAGCGATTTTATCTTTTCGCACCCACATCAAGCCGCTGCCAAAAGGGGCGCACAAAAATTTGTGGAGGCTCGTGCCCCAGTAGTCGCAGTTCAAATCGGGGATTTTGTAATCAAGCACCGCAAAAGAGTGCGCCGCATCCACCAGCACCTCAATGCCTTGCACGCGGGCGCGGTCGGCAATTTTTCGCACAGGCAGTATTTGGCCATTCCAGTTGATGACATGGGTGATGTGGACGATGCGCGTTTTGGCCGAAAACTTTGATACAAAAGCATTTGCGAGATAATCTTCATTTTCCGAAGGCAAGTCCAAATCTACCCAAACCAATTTTATGCCGTCGCGTTTTTCGCGCTGCTTCCAGGCGTTTATCATATTGGGGTAGTCGTATTTGGAAAGCACCACCTCGTCGCCCGCCTTTAAATTCAAACCAAAAATGATAGTATTGAGCGCTTCCGTAGCATTGCGATTGATGGCTATTTCGTCGGGGCTGACACCGGCAAGCGCGGCCAAATTGTAGCGCAATGGCTCGCGCCCATCGTCGAGGGTGCGCCACATATAAAAAGAGGGCGCTTCGCTGCACATTCGATTGTAATAGTCCAGCGCGTCCATCGTGGCGCGCGGGGTAGGGCATACGCCACCGTTGTTGAGGTTGATAATATTGGGGCTGGCAGCAAAGGCTTGGCGGATTTGTCGCCAGAACTCGTCATCCGATTGAGGATTCTGCATTGGGAATTCGAGGTTGGGCATTGAAAAGGCGGAAGCGAAATTTTGATGCAAGGCAAAAGTGCCGAGCAACGTGGCGGCCTGGCGGATAAAACTGCGGCGGTCAGGTGATTTCATTGACAAACTGCGAATTGGTGAATTTTTTATTTCCTGCCAAAGAACGCCAATTTCGGTCAATCCAAAATCCCAAATTGACAATCCTCTGTGACCTTTTTTCGTTATGTCGTTTAAAATCTGAATTTCACTCAACAGCTCTCTCTAATGAAAAAAGCACTCATCCTTACTTTCGTTTTTGCCCTGATATCTTTTGCCAATGCGTGGTCACAGACCGAACCCACCAAAGCTCCACCCGCCGCAAAATCTACCACTGCTGAACCTGCCACAAAACCTGCGCCCGCTGCAAAACCCGCTGCTCCCGCCAACGCTAAAACCGAAGAAATGAAAAAAGCCGAAGAAAAATCCGGTGGTGCGGCATATAGCGGCAAAGGAAAAGGCGGCGACAAAGACATGGTGGAAAAAGACAAATCCAAAAAGGCCAAAAAAGCAAAGAAGGCCAAAAAAGCAAAGAAGATGAAAAAGACGGGTGAGGCAGAGGCTCCGGATGTATTGCCTGCCGACCAACCCGGCGACGAAGCAAGGCCCGGCGCAAATGCTGGCAAGAAGTCCAAAGCAAAACCTGCTACTGGCGCAACCGACGCCAAAAAAGCGACAGAAGCGAAGCCCAAACAAAAAGAGGGCGGAAATAATAACTAATCAGCGATTCCAGAACCGACTCATACCATGAGAACAATGCCCCGCTCTCCCGATAACCGGGACGAGTGGGGTTTGTTTTTTTTATGCGCTAACTTGTTGATATGGAGAATGCTGTATGCATTCCTCGCTTGCTCTAGGGGTTATAGTTTTGTTAAGATTGCCTCGCCGAAGGTTCCCTTTTTCCAAGTCCTTGCACAAACGGGATATTCATCTTCACCAAAACTTTTTTTACCCATGAAGAAGCATCTCGTTTTCTCCGTATTCTTTGCCTTCGCAGCCGTTATCACCGTAGAGGCACAATCAATTACTCATTCTGGCGCCCAATCGCCTACGGACGCCGCGCAGAAAGTCCGTCAAGCCGCCGAGCAATCTCTCAGCGCTTTCAACAGCCGCGACAATGGCAATGACCGGGGCAATTGCGATTGCGACAAATGCCAAAAACACAAGAAATCCAAAAAGAACAAGGACTGTAAGCAAAATGGCAAGCATTACGGCAAACACAAAAACAAACACGGTCGGGCATCCTGTTCGTGCGACCACCACTGTGGCGATAACAGAAAAAAAAGAAACTGTGGTGACGACGACGACCGCCGGGGAAGAAATGGCCGCGACCGGGACGACGATGACCGTCGCGGCGGTTGGGGCAGTCGCGACCGCGACAACGATAACCG
>CAYZVM010000320.1:0-4243 GCA_964481485.1 uncultured Saprospiraceae bacterium
TGGCTGTTGGCGGACTATTACATGGACAACATTTTGGTGGATGATTCTTGCCGCTATTTTGTGTACCGCAATATGCACTTTTTCCCGCAGGCAGCGCCCGACGCGAGTGTGTTGGTGTTCGGCTGGGACAACTCCCGCCCCCGGCCTGTGCAGCAAAATCAGGTGGCCTATTTGAACGCAGATAAAATCGTGTCGCGGCAATCCATTTACTATTTCACGCCGGAAATGCTCGCCCGACCTCAACTGACTATGACGGTGCGCACCAGCGGTATTGACACGCAGGTGGAGGCTTTTGCGCTGATAAACGGCAAAGACGCTTACTACCTCCCTCCCAATAACTCGAATGCCATAGACACCCACACTGTGCAAGTGGAAACACAATACTTGAGACCCGGCGGCAACAGCGTGGAGGTGTATTATGATGTGGACAGAGTGACCCGCGACCCGCGCAAAGGCTTCATTTTGTATTACTTGGATTTCAGATAGCCGCGACAAAACCTTCCAATTTCACAGCAACTCTTCACGCACGGCCACCCGTTCGATGCCTTCCACGGTGCGCTCAAACCACTTCAGCGGCGCCTGCGTCTTATCGCCCGTTTGGGTGTCGCATTTGAAGAACAGGTAATACAATTGGAGGCAATAATCCATGCGGGCGAGCAACATATCCAATGTCTTCCCTTCCGGGCCGTGTCCGTGCCGTTCTGCCAGCCAGACATAATAAGCATCGTCGTGTGTTTCGATGACATCCAGCACCGCCCGGTCGGTCGTATATGATTCCATAAAACGCCGTGCCAACACACCATGATGTTTTTCCCAATCGCGGGGGCGCGAGCGGTCTTCGGCGTATTTGAAAGTGTCGTGTGCCAGGGTGATGAGCCGCAGTTGTTCGCGTTGCTCGGGCGAGAGGCGGGGGATGAGGTCAATATTGTCGAACACCTCGCGCACATGCAGCGCGATTTTGCCCTCGGGATGGCCAAAACGCGGCTCGCCCCACAGCAGCCCGTGTCGGAATGCTGCCGTTGTCAGCAGGTGCCGTTCGAGCGGGGTTTCGGGTTGCAGCAGTTGTTCGAGTGCGTTCGGTTCGTCTAAAAGGCGCTTCATCGGTGGTGTTGGTCGGTCGAAAAATGTCATTGGTCGGGCAATGTCAGTTAGGGCTGTCATAATGTCAAAATTTTGCCGTTTAGCACAAGTTTTGTGGTGAAAAACCCGTGTTCCGGTATTTGTTTTCGGGTAGGTTAATGCCACGTTAAAGTGGCGAAAACCAGCAGCAAAGTATCTGGAATCGCGTTTTTAAGTCACTTTTTGCAAACAATTTTTGCAAACATAAAACCTTTAAATCTCAGCATCCATGAATAAATTGTGGTCAACATTGCTTGCCGGCGCAGCGGGCGGTCTCGTGACCTTCGGCGCGGCAAATTATTTTGAAAAACCGCAAACCATCGTCACTGCTCCGGCTCCGGTCGTGCGCCAGGCAAATTACGGTGGCGTCCCCGTTCCATTTGACTTCACCAAAGCAGCCGAAAAATCCATGTCGGCGGTGGTGCACATCAAAGCTTCTGAAAGCCGCCAATTGGCTCAACAACGCCAACAAGAACGCCGCTACTCAGACCCGTTTGAGTATTTTTTTGGCCGCAGTTTTGGCTATGAGCAACAACCGCGCACCGGCACGGGCTCGGGTGTGATTTACACCTCCGACGGCTACATAATGACCAATAACCACGTCGTAGCGTTCGCCGACGAATTTGAAGTCACCTTGCACGACAACCGCGAATTCAAAGCCCGCCTCGTGGGCCGCGATGAAAACACGGATATGGCGGTCATTAAAATTGATGCAAAAAACTTGCCCGCTATCGAAATCGGCAACTCTGACGATGTGAGAGTAGGCGAGTGGGCACTCGCCGTCGGCAATCCTTTCGACCTGACTTCTACGGTGACTGCCGGTATCATCAGCGCCAAAGGCCGCGACATCAACATCATAAAAGGCGGCAAGGCCATCGAATCGTTTATCCAAACCGATGCAGCTGTCAATCCCGGCAACTCCGGTGGCGCTTTGGTGGACGTGAACGGTCGGCTGATTGGCATTAACTCGGCTATCGCCACACCCACGGGAGTCTTTGCCGGTTATTCGTTCGCCATCCCCGTCAATTTGGTGAAACGCATCGCCGACGACCTCATCAAATACGGCGAATTCCGCCGCGCCTACCTCGGTGTGGATATTGCTCCAATGGACAGCTATCTTGCCAATAAACTTGGCGTGGACTACGTTCAGGGTGTGGCCGTGGTGAAAATTTATGAGGATGGTTCTGCTGCCAAATCTGACTTGGCCGTGAAGGATGTTATCACCAAAATAAATGGCAAAAACGTGACAGCCGCTTCGGAACTCATCGAAATGGTCGGGCGTTCAAAAATCGGTGATTCGGTCGCACTCACGGTGGTGCGGGAAGGCAAGGAAAAAGAAATCCCCGTTCGGCTGAAACCGCGAGTAGATAATTAGGGGGCAGGACATTTTGACATTTGGCGCTCGAGTCTGAAACTTAATTTTTTTCTCGCACGTCTAACAAGTCCAAACTCCTGATAAAAATAAAAGTTGGTTTTTCGTTTTGTTTTGATGTGTCTGCTCTGCGCAATGCGGGGCAGACTTTTTTTTGCGACGCACAGTTGACGGCGCACGGCAGACAGTTTTTTCCATGTACCGTGCATCGTGTACCGTACACCGTTACTACCTTTGCCCCCACAATCTGTTTTTCCTGCCAAACTGATGCGCCTTACTGTGTGACTTTTTTGCGCATTTTTTATTCTAAATCAAAGTTTTATGAAAAGAACTCTGCTATTGGCGGCCCTGTTCCTGTTGTTGGGCGGTGGTGCTTGGTATGCCCTCCATCTCAAAAAACAGACCGGCAGCCAGAATTCCTGGGATATGCAATTTGCCGTGCCGAACACCGGCGACATCTATAAAATCTTCCTCGCCGACCGCAACGGGCAAACGGCATTGCTCGAACGCAAAGAAGGCTATTGGCTTTACAATGGCAAACACCGCGCTCGCCCTACCGCGGTTGCCACTTTGCTGGAGACGATTGCGAAACTGAATGTTCAGTACATCCCGCCAAAAGTCGCCGAAAACACCATTGTCAAAAGTCTCGCCGCCGAAGGCATCAAAGTTGAGGTGTACGACAAAGCGGGCAATTTGATGAAAAACTACTACGTCGGCGGTGTCACGAACGATGAAGAAGGCACATTCATGATGATGGAAGGTGCGGAACAGCCTTATGTGGTACACATTCCTTCTTTTGTCGGGCAGGTACGGGTGCGATACTTGCTGGGCGACGACGCGTGGATTGACCGCACTATTTTTTATGAGAAACCGGAGGAAATCGAATCCATCGCCGTAGAATACCCGCAGATGAAAAGCGAATCGTTCCGGTTGGAAAAGGTAAAAGAAGCGACTTATACAGTAAAGCCTTTTTTCAGTACTACCCCCATCATCCAACGCCCGCAGCGCAAGGGTGTGCCAGAGGCCTATATTTTGCAATTTGAAAAACTCACCGCCGAGGGATTTGAGACCGCCAACCCCTTGCGCGACTCGGTCACTGCGCTGGTTCCTTTTGCCGTCGTGACCCTAAAAAAAACCAGCGGTGAGGAAAAACAGGTGCGCTTTTGGCCAGTGGAAGTGTTAGTCACTCCGGACAACCGCGAATATGTACACCGCTATTTCGCCGAAGTCAACAAGGGTGCCTTCATGGTTATTCAAGAGCGTGTGTTCGGGCCCGTTTTCCGGGGCTACGAATTCTTTTTTGAGGGAAAGGGCGGGCAGGTGAAGAATTGATAGTGGCTGCTGTTTGGGGTGAAGTTTTTCTGCAGCTGTCTGAGCGCATTGTGCAGGGCTTGCACGGGTTTCGCCCTGCTTGGTGTTGTCAACCAAGCAGGGCGGAAAAAACTCTCTCTCGCAGCACCATCTCCTCCACCTTCAGGCAAAGCGATAGCCTCCACCCACTGCGACTTTCGCGCTTGCCTTAGGCGCGAAAAACCTCGAATCTCCCCTTCTACACCATTTTCCAATTTCGAGCTGATGCCCCACCTCCCCGAAAGTTTGTGGTTTTCGGAAAGGCAGGGCGGCTCGCAGCCAAAAAATGTACGGTCGGCAGGTTTTTGAAAAAACGAACCGAAGGCATACCCGAAAAAACCGGGCGGTTTTTTCAACACCCAACTACCACGACGGCATAAATCACTTTGCCCGAAACGGCCA
>CAYZVM010000321.1:0-4234 GCA_964481485.1 uncultured Saprospiraceae bacterium
AGCCACAGGCCACACCAATTTGCGCCATTTCGTGGAATGATTTGTTTTCGCTGAGTGCCCACACCATGCCAGCCACCATGCTGTCGCCCGCGCCCACGGTACTCTGTTTTTTCACTGATGGCGCGGGTATGTGCTCAAATCCGTCGCGTGTGACGAGCAAAGCACCTTGCGGCCCGAGCGACACCACCACCACTTCACACATTCCTTGTTTGATGATGTCAAGCGCTGCGTCGTCCACCCGGTTCATTTCCAATTTTTCCACGCCAGCCAAAGCACTGAGCTCGGCGAGGTTAGGTTTCAATAAATATAGGCCTTCATCGGCAGCAGCCTGCAATGCGGCCCCGGAGGTATCGAGGATGAACCGTGCGTTTATTTTTTTTGCAAACGCAGCCACTTTTTCGTAGTAAGTCTGTGGCAGCCCAGGCGGCAGGCTGCCGCTGGCCACGAGATATTCCGGGTGCAATTGGGCAACGATGCTCAAGAGTGCATCTGCTTGTTCCTCAGAGAGTTCGACTCCCGGCATTGTGAACCGATATTGGAGATTGGTGGAAGTTTCGGTCACTGAAAAATTCTCACGAGTCTCTCCTGTCACGGTCAGGACGCGCGTTTCGATACCGGCCTCTTGCAAAATAGCCTGAAGCCGCAGCCCCGTGGCGCCGCCTGCTGGGAACACTGCTGCGCTGTGGCCGCCAAGTTTTTGGATACCTTTGGACACATTGATGCCGCCGCCGCCCGCGTCGAGTTGGAGCGCGGCGCAGCGCAACTTGTGTTCTGGTACAATCCGCTCTATGGCTGTGCTTTTGTCGAGGGCAGGATTCAAGGTCAAAGTAACTATTTTCATGTTTGATGCAGTTTGGCGGAAAAACCTCAAAAATTCACAATTGTTTTGCCACGCGCAATGATACTCAAACTCAACGAAACGAACCTGAAAGAAGCCTCCCATTGGCTGGCCATGCAAGACGACGCTATGGCGCATGTGCTCGACAAATATGGCTATCCGCCGTTGTGGGCACGCGAGCCGGGATTTTCTACATTGGTTCATATCATTCTTGAGCAGCAAGTCTCGCTGGCTTCTGCCAACGCCGCTTTTCAGCGCTTGCAAGCGCGGTTGGAGACCGTCTCGCCAGATACTTTTTTGACCCTCGACGATGCAACCTTGCTCAGCATCGGGTTTAGCCGGCAAAAAACCAGCTATTCGCGCGCACTTGCGGAGGCTATTTTGTTCCAAACTTTTGATTTAGAAAAACTTGCACACCGCCCCGATGACGAAATTCGCACCGAAATGAAACGCTTGAAAGGTATCGGCGACTGGACGGCAGACATCTATTTGTCCGAATGTTTGCTTCGCCCCGACATCCTGCCCAAAGGCGATATTGCCATGCAAGAAGCCTTTCGTGTGTTGAAAGGCCTGCCTAAGCGCCCAGCCCACGACGACTTTGTGGCTGCTACACAACATTGGCGACCGTGGCGTAGCGTGGGTACGCGGATGCTCTGGCATTTTTACCTTTGCGAGCGGGGCAAGCGTCCTTGATCGCCATTTCCATTTAATTATCCACTTATTTTGATGTCCAACTTCTTCAAAAACAAACGCGTGTGGGTTACCGGGGCTTCTTCCGGCATCGGAGAGGCGCTGGCCCATGCTTTCGCCGAGCGCGGTACCCACTTGGTTCTGTCTGCCCGAAATGAACAAGAACTTAACCGTGTGGCAGCAGATTGCACAAACGCAGGTGCGGCGTCGGTCATCGTTCAGCCGCTCGACCTTGCACAACACGACACCATCCCTGGCATCGTTGACAGGATCTTAAAACAGATTGGAAAAGTGGATATTTTGCTAAACAACGGCGGCATCTCTCAGCGCTCTTTGGCAAAAGACACCGCGCTCGAAGTAGATAAAAAACTGATGAACATCAATTATTTTGGCACGGTAGCCTTGACTAAAGCCTTGTTGCCCAATATGTTGACTCATCAATTGGGGCATATTGTCACGATTACCAGCCTGACTGGAAAATTTGGAACGCCACTGCGATCCTCTTATGCAGCCTCCAAACACGCCCTGCACGGGTTCTTCGACAGCCTCCGTGCCGAACTCGGCAACACGCCCATTTTTGTGACCCTGATTTGTCCAGGCTTTGTCCGTACCAACGTCAGCATAAATGCCCTGACTGCCGATGGATCAAAGCAAAACAAAATGGACGATGCCACTGAACATGGGATGTCGCCTGAAAGGTTGGCTCAAAAAATTCTTCGCGCCATTGAACAAGGCAAAGAAGAGGCATATTTTGGTGGGAAAGAAGTGTTGGGTGTTTACCTGAAACGGTTTTTCCCGGCGTGGTTTTCGCGTTACCTAAAACGGGCAAAAGTGACTTGACGAAAGCTATTTAACCCGTGTAGTTGCCAACAACTTTTTGATACTGTATCGCCCGCTGCCTTTGCCAGCAAGCATTAGCAACCCTCCTATGATGGCTATGTTTTTCATAAACAAAATACTTTGCTCGCGCAATTCCTCCTTGGGGTAGTTCCAAAAATCGTGAACTATAAATGTCACTGGAATCCAATACACTAATAACAAGATGGCACCAAGCGTTGAGCGGTAGCCGAACAAAACCATAAGGCCCCCCAGTATTAGCAAAAAAATTGAACCATACAGCAACATTTCCTGATTCCAGTTCAGGCCGTTGACCGTCATCGCTTGCTTGGTTTTTTCGAAGTAGAGAGTGGAATCCACTGCCTCAAAAATGAAAATCGTAGCGAGGAAAATTCTACCGATAAGGTCAGTAATATCACGCATAATCCTTGCCGGTATTCCACCGACTCAATTTACACAGGTTAGTAATTTGACTAAAAAAGCCCCTTCTTCATAGGCGCGGCTAAGGTAAGTCATTATCACCATTGGGCGGCTTCCCCCCTTTCGTTGTGTGTATAACAAACTGCACAATCAAGCCGCTGCGGCGATAACCTTTTTCACCATATTCCAAGCGCCGCTGTGTTTATAGCAACGAAGATTGGCGATGGCTTGTGCCCCAACTGCTGACCATTTCTGACCAGACAGTTTTAAGCGTTGCTGTATGACGCTGCGATGTGCCGCCTCAATGGGGCCCGAACCAATCATCAAGCCCTTTTCCCGGTATGTTTTGTACTGCATCCGCTCCTCGTGCTCGACATAATAATCGATGGCCTTGTGTTTGGCGGCTCCAGCCTCTGCATTCCTTGCCCGGCAAGACTTGAGGGTGGACAGCACCTCCTCCAGGCGATTGTCCAGCAGTTTGTCCGACTGCTCTTTTATCCAGCGTGAGCGGGTGTGCTCCTCTTTGTATTGCTGGCGGGCAAACAACACCAGTTTCTCTTTGGCATGGTAAAAGTCCAATATCTGCTGCGCTCCGGGATAATTGCCCTCCGCCCAGTTCCAGATCCATTTTGCACCATCGCCGATGATTGCTTTGTTGCCGTAAGGTGTCAAATGCCGCTCAAACTTCGGGAAAAAACCTTCCACCCCGCCCAGATGGGCCACATACACAGAACCCATCACCTCACGTCTATTTTCTTGAACTTCAACCACTTGACTATGGTAGAATATCCGACCCAACTTCAATTCCCGCCATTTGTCCTCCCGCGTGTACACCATCGACCCGTCCATCATCACATAAGCCACATCGTCCTTTTGCCGACCTTCCAGTCGAGGGATAACCGCTTCGCAACCCGATGCAATCAGTGGGTCAAATGCATTCCCATAATCGGCGCACAGGCGCTGAATCTGTGGGGCACAAACCTCTACGCCCATCATTTCAGCAAACAACTCACTTGCTTCCTCATACACCACCGACTGGCCCACAAGACAAATCAAACCCTGCATCCGCTCACTGACCCCATACTTCGATGTGCCTTTGCACAAGGCATGGCCTTTTTTCAACTCAAACTTGCCGAAACTCGTCAACACCTTTTTTTTGAATTACGGCTTTTGGGCATCCGGCCCATCGACTTTGAGATGACCTCTGTCCCAAACTGCCTGGACAACTCAACTACCCGATCCTCATATTCAAGCGAAGAGTTGATTTTACCCTGGGACTCTACGAATTCGGTGAGCTCCGCCCGCATCGATTCAAGTATTGAATCTACTATTTGTTTCGTTTCCATATCGTGTATAAATTTTGTTCGGCTCTAAGTTACGATTTTGTGCATTTTGTTATACACACCAAACCAAAGAGCAACGCATAGGTTTCGCCCAATCGCTCTACTT
>CAYZVM010000322.1:0-4149 GCA_964481485.1 uncultured Saprospiraceae bacterium
TTCACCTGCCAACTGCCCTTTCCGTCGCGGCGGCTTTTGAGCCATGACACCGTCCTGTCTATCATCTTTTTATCCACTGCAAACACTTTTGCCATGTCCGTAAATTCAAGAATGCCATAAGCTGTCAATCCCTCGTGCGCCGGGTCGCGGCCATACCAATCAAAGCCGCCGGACTTGCACTCGTAGGCGGTGAGTTTTTTATAGCCGTCTTCCAGCAGCGTCATGGCGCGGCTTTCCACGTCAGGTTTGGCGGTGCCGGTTTGGCGCAGGAGGTCAAGCACGAGCAGGTTGGGGTAGTTGCTGCTGCTCACCTGCTCGAAACATCCTGATGGCTGGCGCAGCATCCGCTCCATACCTTTCAGCACGTCTTCGAGGGCATTGGGATAGGCAGTGAGTATGGCAGACACTGTTCCTTCCACCGGCTCGTGCAGCCGGATGTTGAAAGCATTTTGGGCGGCGTTGCCAGAAGCAATTTGCTTGACCGGGAAACCCCGGTCGAGGGTACGAACAGTGGTCTCGAATGCGTCCAGCACGTTTTCGTCGGCAGAGAATTTTATGCTAACAGTTTGGTTTTCTGTTTTTTGCATACCAATCGTGTACTCGGCGGTGATGGTTTTAGTTTCGCCGGGGGCGAGTGCAACCCCACCCCAACCCTCCCCTAAAAGGGAGGGAGTCGTAGAGGGATCTACGGCGGATGTCGCGTCTCCCCTCTCCTTTAGGGGAGGGGTCGGGGGTGGGGTTGAAAGGAGCGAAAAATGTTCGGGAACGGCGATGCTTAAATTTCCGCCCGCCGCATAGTTTGTCTTATTTGAAACGGCGATTTGCAATTTCAAAACATCCCCAGAAATGACCGACGCGGGGACTTTCACGGCGATGCTGAGCGGTTTTTGAACAAAAAACTGTTGCTCGGCGCGACCTGGTTGGCCTTGATTGCCAATGCCTTCTAGCGTGGCGCGGAAGTTCGTGATGGCATCGGAGCTGAAAAATTCGACTTCGGCCTCGCCTTTTTTGTCGGTCTGAACATTCGGATTCCAGTAGAGTGTGGAGCGAAAATCGCTGCGTTGCACGGGCTGTTTTTGCGACTCGTATTTTGGAAAATAAAACGCGCGGACACGGCTGAAAACGCGCTGGCGATACGGTCTCGAAGGTTTGGCTTCTTCTTTTTTTGCCCACACACTTTGACGGGCGTACGAACGCGGCACCAACTGGTTAGAGTTGATCGTTTGCCCGCTGGAAGTTTTATCCTGCTCGATGAGCGGGATTTTATAGGCCGTGACAGACACTTCTTCCAATTGTGCCTCCCCTTCCATATCTGCCGAAGTGCCGCCTATAAGTTGTACATCGTCAATATCTTGCGCGGGCGGTACTCCTGTCATCCGAACGCCGTCAACAAAGTATTCCGTCGCATCGGAGCGCGAGCCTTTGATTTTTACGCCATCGTCATCTTTAGAAGTTGTTCCAGCGGTGGTGGCGACGATGGCATTCATGCTTCTGGTGGGCAGGCTGCGGATTTGCTCGGAAGTAAGTGCGCCGCCCGACATGGTTTGGTCTTGTTTGATGAGCGGAACTTTGTAGTCCACTATACTAACCTCGTTGAGTACCACACTACTGCGCATCACATCGTCCAAGAAAGTGATTTGACCGGCCAAAACCTTCACCCCCGTAGTTTTTTTGGTCGAGTAGCCGGTGTAGGAAATTTCTACATCGTAGATACCGGGGTCGAGCGGTTTCATGCGGTAGTTGCCGTCGTAGTCGGTGATGGTGCCGCGCACCAACGTATTGTCTTTCAACACTTTCACCGTCGCGCCGATGAGCGGCTCGCCCGTGTCGTCCAATATTTTCCCCTGTAAAAGCGCACTCGCGGTAGGGGCTGGCATGCGGCGTATTTTTGCTGGGGCAATGTGGCGACCACCTTTTTCGGACAACGTATAATTCGAGCCGTATTCGTGGATGGGGTAGTACACATCGCGCCCAAAGAGCAGGTGTGTATGTTTTTCGATGTCCACATTTTTGAACGAAAAACGCCCTTCCCGGTCGGTCGTCGCGCTGGGGCCTTTGGGATAAAGAGAGATTTTCGCTTGCGCGAGCGGCTTGCCGTTTTTGCGGAACAACTGACCTTCCACCACCGTGCGCTCGCCCGGCTGCTGGTATGCAACGGGCTGGGCATCCATCACTTCCTCCCACTCGAAACGCCGCCATCCCTGCGTCATCAGCAGGTAGTCGAGTGCCTGTTCGGACTTGGGCTCGGCGGGGTCGAAATAGAAATTCGGCTCCTCGATTTTGCCTTTCACGTCCTGTTCGAGCAGGAGGCTGGCGAGCAGATGGCCCTGTTTGTCGTTAGCAAACGTGAGCAGTTTTTCGTCGGTCACGGCGAGCGAGAATTTGCCCTGCACGGGTCGCCCGGCATGGTCTGCCACGCGGATTTTCATCTTTACCTGTTCGCGGGGGAGGTATTTTTCCTTGTCGGGTCGGAGTTCGATTTTCAGCTCCCGGTCGCGGTTCACAAAAGCGAGCCGTTCGGCTTGTTCGTTTTTGTTTTGGTCAAATAAAGTAAAACGCGCGATGCCGATAGGCAGGTCTTTTGTGGAAACAACGACCTTTTCAGCCGCTGCCGTCGTGAGGCTTATTTCTTTGAAAAAGAACAACTTGTCCTGACTTTGACCGACCAGATATACCTTGCCCGGATGCCGGGCGCCAATTTCGTAAGTCAGGCTTTCGGCGTTGCGCTCCTGAAGGCGCAGGGCAAACCCCGTTTTTTGAATTTCGGGCAATGCGAAGGTTTTTTCTGAAGAAAAAGGTTTGCTCAGCCGCGCCTCGTAACGCTCGCCCGGCTGCGGCACCAGGTCGAACGCGCCCATGCCGTCGTGGTAACTGCTGAAGGCGGCAACCCGCTCACCCCGACTGTTCACCACCGTGCCTTCCACGTCGGCGGGTTTGCCAAATTCGTTGATGGCCTTGAACGCCATGCGGCACGGCAGCCCGGCAATCGCGTCGCCGCCTTCGGGGAAAAATTGGAGGTCAATTTTGTTCAGGACAATCGGAATCGCCCGCGAGATGGCCTCCGTCTGGCCGCCATGTTCGATTTGGATGTTGAGCAAACCGTCGGCAGTTTCTATTTTTTCCGGCAACTGAAAACGGACGTAGGCGCGGCCATTCGCGTCAGTTTGGACTTCTCCGGTGGTGAATTGTTGCCCACTGATGGCCGCTGTAAAGTCAATTTTTTGGTTGGCAAGAGCCTTATTGTCGAGGCTGTGCGCGTCGAAACGGGCAATTGCCACGTCGCCGGGGCCGAAGGCTTTTCGCTCGAATTCGAGTTTGAGGTTGAGGTTGGGCAGCACCACTTTTTGGAGGGTAAGGTTTCGCTCGAACACCTCCGAGGTGTTTTGCATCCATCGGGTGTAAGCCCTGATTTTGTAGAGGCCGCCAGGCAGGTTTTTTGAAAACTCGAACTCACCCGTCGCCACGCCCTCAAAGGCGAGGTAGGTTTTTTCCTGCAAAACGGCGCCGCGAGAGTCGAGCAGTTCGACGTACAGGATTTGGCTTTGCTGGGAGGGCATGAGGTCGCCTGCATTGCGGACGTAGGCGCTGAACCACGTGGTTTCTCCGGGTTGATACAGGGCGCGGTCGAGGTGGAGGTAGAGTTTTTCGGGGGCGGTTTCTTTCTGACGGCTTTCGAGTTTTGTTTTCAGGTCTTTGAAAAAGAGGCTGTCAGAAGTTTGGAAATCGGGGTTTCGGGCTGGCAGTTCGGCGTTCAGCGTTTGGAGTTTGCTGAGTTCCGATGCCTCGGAGGGGTTCGGAGTTTGGGGCGCGGAGAGGCTTGTGGAGAGCAGCGCCCAGAGTAGAATTGTGATTGGGTACAACATAGTTCGGAAGATTTTTCAGGGTGGATGCAGGGCGGGAATTTTTTTGCACAAATTATTTTCAGAAAAAAACGGCGACTGTGCAAACGGGGCGTTTGGCGGTGTGAATGCGGCGGTGCGGTATACGGGTGTGTTTTTAGGACAACCCAAGTTGCGACCTCTGCGAGCATACAATAGGATTGCAAAACGGATGAAACGGATTTTGGAGATTCAAACGGATTTTTGAAAAAACCCACGAAAACCAATCTGTTCAAATCCGTTTCATCCGTTCAATCCGTTTTCCCATCCA
>CAYZVM010000323.1:0-4066 GCA_964481485.1 uncultured Saprospiraceae bacterium
AAAGAGGAAGAGAATTTTTGAGTGGAGAATTACTTTCATGGAAACAAAGTTAAAAAAGTTGTGGTGTGATTAAAAATTAGGGCAAATATCGTGCTAATCCACGTTCATTTGAGCATCTCTGCTTAGCCATTTTTGGAGAAAAGGGCTGAAAAAAATTAAGGAGCGGCTGAAATGCCGACGGAGCGGAAATTTTGAAAGCGGATTTAGTTTTCAATCGCAATGCAGCGTAATATCTTACCTCATGTTGGCCGGTTTCTATGAAAAATCAGGCTTGAAGGTCAGAGTCGTCAACTTTCCGGGTTTTATGAAAAAAAATGGCGGCGAAATACACAGTTGGTGTACTTCGCCGCCCCAAGTATTGCGAGCCTTTTCAGGCGGTCGCTTTGGCCTGCATGATCGTGCTTTCCGCATTTTCCCATTCGTACAAACCTTCGATAGAAAGGTAGCGCTCGCCCGTGTCGTAATTGAATCCCAGCACCCGTGCCCCGGCGGGAACCTCCGGCAGTTTCTGCGCGATGGCGGCCAATGTCGCGCCCGACGACACGCCGCCGAATATGCCTTCTTCCACTGCTGCCCGTTTCGCGAATTCAAACGCATCTTCTTTCGACACCTGAATCACCCCGTCCAATACGCCGGTGTGCAGGTTTTTTGGGATAAAACCCGCCCCGATGCCCTGAATCGGGTGCGGCCCCGGTGCGCCGCCCGAAATAACGGGGCTGAGCGCAGGCTCCACCGCAAACACTTTCAGCTTCGGAAAAACCTCTTTCAGCACCTCGGCTACCGCCGTGATGTGCCCGCCTGTGCCGACACCCGTTATCAAATAATCAATCCCATCGGGGAAATCTGCCAAAATTTCTTTGGCAGTCGTCGCTTTGTGGATGGCGATATTGGCCTCATTTTCAAATTGTTGTGGCATCCATGCATTCGGGATTTCGCGGAGCAATTCGCCCGCGCGCTCTATCGCGCCTTTCATGCCTTTTTCGCGTGGGGTCAGGTCGAATTGTGCGCCATAGGCAGCCATCAGGCGGCGGCGCTCCACGCTCATGCTTTCCGGCATGACGAGGATGAGCGGGTAACCTTTCACCGCTGCCACCATCGCCAGTCCGATGCCTGTGTTGCCGCTCGTCGGCTCCACGATGACGCTGCCGGGGCGGAGTTCGCCGCGTTTTTCCGCGTCTTCTATCATCGAAAGGGCGATGCGGTCTTTGATGCTGCCGCCGGGGTTGGCGCGTTCGAGTTTTATCCAGATTTCGTGGCTGTCGCCAAACAGGCGGTTGATGCGGACGTGTGGCGTGTTGCCGATTGTTTCGAGAATGTTGTTCGCTTTCATGCGTGAGAGATGTAAAAGATGTGAAAGATGTGAGAGACGCGAGAAGTGTGAGAATTTTTGATAAAAGCCTCGTTTTTAGCAATAAATGACGAAAATGGCGGATGGGGAAGAGCCTAAATGACAAAATTCACCGGCTCCTCAAACGGCTTGGTGCGCACTTTTACCTGCGACTGGTGCAGCACGATGGAGTAGGGCTCCACGCTTTCCGTGAGCCAGCTGTTGCCGCCGATGACCGAGTCGTGCCCTACCACCGTGCGCCCGCCGAGTATAGTGCAGTTGGCGTAGAGGATGCAGTTGTCCTCGATGGTGGGGTGGCGTTTTACGTTGGCGAGCGATTTGTCCACCTGCAACGCACCGAGTGTGACGCCCTGATAGATTTTCACGTTGTCGCCGATGACAGCGGTGGCACCAATCACCACGCCGGTGCCGTGGTCAATAAAAAACGAGTGCCCAATCGTGGCTGCCGGGTGGATGTCAATGCCCGTTTTGCTGTGTGCGTATTCGGCAAAAACACGTGGCAACAACGGTGCGCCCAAACGGTGCAGTAAATTGGCAATCCGGTGGATAGCAATGGCATAAAAGCCCGGGTAGGTCGCAATCACCTCCTCCAGACAGGTGGCGGCAGGGTCGAATTGGAGAATGGCTTCCGAATCTTCCCGCAAGGCTGCGAGTACTGGCGGCAGCACATCAAAAAACGCATCGGCGATGTTTGCCACTTTGCTGTTTTGGTCTTGCATGAGCGGAAAGAGCAGCGTCATCAGGTCGTGGCGAAGTGTCGTGTACTGCACCCGCGCCGGCTTTGGGTCGTCGTTGAGGATGGGGAATAGGAATTGGAACAGCGCATCAGCCAGCAGTTGCGCGTCGGCTTTTGATGGGATCCGGGCTGCATGGGTGGCCTGATGGGCATCCAATTGTTGAAAAAATTGCTCTAATGCAGGTTTCATATTCGTGGTAGCGATGTTGATGTTTTGGAAAAACAAAGCACCTTTTCTCGAACGTGTCGGGAAAAGGTGCTTTCAACCTGTGGGTACTTTAAAACCGGTTAGCCGGTGCAAACACGCCCAAAAGTTGTTGCCATCCCTTTCCAGAGGAGGAGACAACAGCAACAACAAGTTTCGTTTTGAGCGAGGATAAAGTTCATAAACTTCGTTTGGTCGGCAAACATACCGGCTTAAACAACGCGATGCAAATTGGGTTCAACTTTTTTGCTGCATTAGGTTCACTCCACCAAACTCTGCCCGGTCATCTCTGCTCCTTTTTCTATGCCCATCAAATTCAGCAGCGTTGGTGCCACATCGGCCAGCCGGCCATCTCTAAGTTTTTCATTTCCAGTAAGATGCTTGCTGACGAGGATGCACGGTACGGGGTTTTTGGTGTGAGCCGTGTTGGGTGTGCCGTCCTCATTTATCATATAGTCCGAATTGCCGTGGTCGGCGATGATGAGGCAGGCGTAATCGTATTCCAGCGCGAGCGGTACGATTTTGCTCAAACATTCGTCCACCGTTTCGGCAGCTTTCATGGCGGCTGAAAAAACGCCCGTGTGACCCACCATGTCGGTATTGGCGAAGTTGAGGCAGATGAAATCCGGCTGATTTTCCCGGATATCTTTCATAATTGCGTCGCGGATGTCGGGCGCGCTCATTTCCGGTTGCAAATCGTAGGTCGCCACTTTTGGCGACGGGCACATGATGCGCCGCTCGCCCTTGAAAGGCTCCTCGCGCCCGCCGGAAAAGAAAAACGTGACGTGCGGGTACTTTTCTGTTTCGGCAATGCGCACTTGGGTTTTTCCTGCTTTTTCCAACACTTCTCCGAGCGTCATGCTCACGTCGTCTTTTTCAAACATCACCTTCACGTCGCGGTAGGTATCGTCGTAGCGGGTCATGGTGACGTAGTAGAGCGGCAAGGTGTGCATATTGTACTCGTGCATATCTTCCTGCGTAAGCACCTGCGTGATTTCGCGGCAGCGGTCGGTGCGGAAATTGAAGCAAATGACTGCGTCGCCTTCGCCGATAGTTGTCCGTTGGCCATTGTTTGTTACGAGCATGGGTTTCAAAAACTCGTCGGTCACGCCTGCTTCATAAGATTTGCGTATTGCTGCTGCCAACTGCTCACTGCCGACGGGTTCGCCTTCACCGTTCACCAGCAAATCATACGCGAGTTTGATGCGCTCCCAGCGTTTGTCGCGATCCATGGCGTAGTAGCGTCCGATGACGGAGGCAACTTTAACCGGCAGGTTTTCAATGTGTTGGAGCAAATCTTCAAGAAACCTCGCCCCACTTTTTGGGTCGCAGTCGCGTCCGTCGGTGAAAGCGTGGACGAAAGTGCGCGGGCAGCCGCGCTCGGCGGCGATGTCGCACAAGGCTTTCAAATGTTCGATGTGCGAATGCACGCCACCGTCGCTGGCGAGGCCGAGGAAATGGACGGCTTTGTCGTTGGCTTTGGCATAGTCGAGGGCATCGAGCAAGGTTTTGTTTTCGTGCAATTCGCGCTCGCGGACGGCTTTGTTGATACGCGCCAATTCTTGCCACACGATGCGGCCCGCGCCGATGTTGAGGTGGCCAACTTCAGAATTGCCCATTTGGCCGTCGGGCAAGCCTACATCCTCGCCGTGCGTGACGAGGGTGCTGTGCGGGTATGTGGACCAAAGTTTGTCAAAAAAGGGGGTGTTCGCCTGTTGGATGGCATCGGCTTCGGGTTTTGGGCCGAGGCCCCAGCCGTCGAGGATGAGGAGGAAAG
>CAYZVM010000324.1:0-3998 GCA_964481485.1 uncultured Saprospiraceae bacterium
GCCTCTCCCCCACCCCGCTCGAACGCGCCGAATCGCTCGAACAATTGCGCTGGCTCGAACATGGGCTGCGCATTGCCGTCGGCATCACGGAGTTGGAAACGCTGGGCATTGACACGCCGGAAGACTTGGCGCGGTGGAGTGGTCAATCTTGATAGTACGGTGGCGAAAAGGCAAAGTAGCCAAATTTCAAATCGGCGAAACAGCGTACTTTTGCAGTCGCAAAAAAGACCCATCCATATCTGCCCAACCATCGCGCACCATGCAAAATCCGCCCATCTATCAGCCCAAAAACAAAATTCGCCTCGTCACCGCCGCCAGTTTGTTCGACGGCCACGACGCAGCCATCAACATCATGCGCCGCATCATGCAGTCGTCCGGCGCGGAAATTATCCACCTCGGCCACAACCGCTCCGTGCAGGAAATCGTGGATTGCGCCATTCAGGAAGACGTGCAAGGCATCGCCATTACCAGTTATCAGGGCGGCCACACGGAGTATTTCAAATATATGCACGACCTGCTCAAAGAGCGCGGCGCGGGTCACATCAAAATCTTCGGCGGCGGCGGCGGCACCATTTTGCCATCGGAAATCGAGGAATTGCAGGCTTACGGCATCACCCGACTTTATCACCCCGACGATGGCCGCAAAATGGGTTTGCAGGGCATGATAAATGACGTGTTGGAAAAATGCGATTTCCCGGTGGGGTTTTCGCTGAATGGCGAATTGAAGAAACTTGTATCACGGAATGATATTCCGGGAAAACAGCCGGAAAATCATTCCGGCGTACAATTACCCGACCCAAACGTGGTAGCGCGGCTCATTACGATTGCCGAAAACAACCCCGATTTTTACGAAAAAGAAATTGCGCCGCAACTTGTATCCCGGAATGATATTCCGGGAAAACAGCCGGAATATCATTCCGGCACTACGAACACACCAGTTTTAGGAATAACCGGCACCGGCGGAGCCGGAAAATCTTCCCTCGTGGATGAACTCGTCCGCCGTTTTCTCCTTGATTTTTCCGAAAAAAACATCGCCATCGTCTCCGTTGACCCTTCCAAGCGCAAGACCGGCGGCGCACTCCTCGGCGACCGCATCCGCATGAACGCCATCAACAATCCCCGCGTCTATATGCGCTCTTTGGCGACCCGGCAAAGCAATTTGGCTTTGTCAAAATACGTCCACGCGGCGGTGGATATCCTGAAAGCGGCGAAGTACGACCTCATCATCTTGGAAACATCGGGCATTGGCCAGAGCGACACGGAGATTGTGGACCATTCGGATTTGAGCCTTTATGTGATGACTCCCGAATTCGGCGCGGCCACGCAGTTGGAAAAGATTGATATGCTGGACTTTGCGGACGTTATCGCCCTCAACAAGTTCGACAAACGCGGCGCTTTGGATGCCCTCCGCGACGTGCGCAAACAGGTGCAGCGCAACCGCAACGCCTGGGATGTGGCGGTGGACGAAATGCCCGTGTTCGGCTGCATCGCCAGCCAATTCAACGACCCCGGCGTGAACCAACTGTACCGCCGTATCATAGATTTATTGAATGAAAAAACAGGCGCGAACTTCCAGTCGCACTTCCACGCGACGGACGAGATGTCAGAGAAAATCTACATCATCCCGCCGCAGCGTGTGCGTTACCTGTCGGAAATAGCCGAGACCAACCGCAAATACGACCTTGATGCAGAGGAGCAGGTGGCGATTGCGCGGAAGATGTGGAGTTTGAAAAACACTATCGAAATGCTCCAGTCGTCCGACGACACCCAATAGTAGGACGAGTTTCTGTTGAACCGGCAAAAACATTAAGCCGACCTCGAAGCCCAAATCGACTGGCGCGGCAAAAACATCCTCGAAGGCCATGAAGCGAAAAAGGCACAATACACCGCCGACGAATATATCTATCTCGTCCGCGACAAAGAAATTCGGGTAAAAACTTTCACCGAAAGCCTGTCGCACACCCGCATTCCGCGTGTGGCATTTCCGAAATTTCAAGATTGGGGCGACATCCTGCGCTGGCGTTTGCAGGAGAACGTGCCGGGCGAATTTCCCTACACGGCTGGGGTGTTCCCGTTCAAACGCGAGGGCGAAGACCCAACCCGGATGTTTGCCGGCGAAGGTGGCCCGGAGCGCACCAACCGACGTTTCCACTATGTCAGCCTCGGCCTTCCGGCAGCGCGGCTCTCGACAGCTTTCGATTCGGTGACTTTGTACGGGGAAGACCCCGACTACCGCCCCGACATTTACGGCAAAGTCGGCAACTCCGGCGTGTCGGTCTGCTGCCTCGACGATGCCAAGAAACTCTATTCCGGTTTCGACCTCTGCGACCCAAAGACTTCAGTTTCAATGACTATCAACGGCCCGGCGGCTACCATCGCGGCGTTTTTTATGAACGCGGCCATTGACCAGCAATGTGAAAAGTACATTCGGGAAAACAAGTTGGAACACCTCGTGGAAGCGAAGTTGAAGGAAAAATACGATGATAAGGGTTTGCCGAGGCCGCGATATAACCCCACCGCCGGTTCAACCCCACCCCGACCCTCCCCTAAAAGGGAGGGAGACGTAGAGGACACCGCGCCTCCCTCCCTTTTAGGGGAGGGTCGGGGTGGGGTTGAACGCCGCGATTTGCCCGAAGGCAACAACGGCCTCGGCCTACTCCTGCTCGGCCTCACCGGCGACGAGGTTTTGCCAAAAGACGTTTATGAAAAAATAAAAGCCTACGCGCTCTCCGCCGTTCGCGGCACGGTGCAGGCTGATATTTTAAAAGAAGACCAGGCGCAGAATACCTGCATTTTCAGCACGGAATTCAGCCTGCGGGTGATGGGCGACGTGCAGGAATTTTTTATCCAGAACAAAGTCCGCAATTTCTACTCGGTCTCTATTTCCGGTTATCACATTGCCGAAGCGGGCGCGAACCCGATTTCGCAATTGGCGTTTACGCTTTCCAACGGCTTCACCTTCGTGGAATATTACGCCTCTCGCGGCATGAAGGTGGACGATTTTGCGCCCAATCTTTCTTTCTTTTTCAGCAATGGCACCGACCCGGAATACGCAGTCATCGGTCGTGTGGCGCGTCGGATTTGGGCGAAAGCCATGCGCTTCAAATACGGCGCGAACAAGCGCAGCCAGATGTTGAAATACCACATCCAGACTTCGGGACGCAGCCTCCACGCGCAGGAAATTGCCTTCAACGACATCCGCACGACCTTGCAGGCGCTCTACGCGATCTACGACAACTGCAACTCGCTCCACACCAACGCCTACGACGAGGCCATCACCACGCCGACGGAGGAATCGGTGCGCCGCGCCATGGCGATTCAGTTGATTATCAACCACGAACTGGGTCTGGCGAAAAACGAAAACCCGCTGCAAGGTGCGTTCATTATCGAAGAACTGACCGACTTGGTGGAAGAGGCCGTGCTGACGGAATTCGACCGCATCACCGAGCGCGGCGGCGTGCTGGGCGCGATGGAGACGATGTACCAGCGCGGCAAAATTCAAGAGGAAAGCCTTTATTACGAAACGCTGAAACACACGGGCGAACTGCCCATCATCGGGGTCAATACTTTCCTCTCGAAGGATGGCTCGCCGACGGTTTTGCCCAGAGAGGTCATCCGCGCGGAAGAGGAAGAGAAGGAGGCGCAAATCCAAACGCTCCGCAATTTGCACAAAGCCAACGAATTAAAATCGAAGGACGCATTGCGGCGTTTGCAGCAGGTAGCGGTGCAAAACGGCAACTTGTTCGCCGAACTGATGGAGGCGGTGAAGGTGTGCTCACTGGGGCAGATTACGCACGCGCTGTATGAGGTGGGGGGGCAGTATCGGAGGAATATGTGATTTGACGAGTTTCGCCAAAAAATTTTAGAAAATGAAATTGACAAAACATCAGCAGTTTATAATCATAAACAATGCTTCTGAAATAGGCATCAACTCATCCTTGGTTCGTTTTCATGAGAACGAAAAACAGAATCAGTATGGTTCAATTTTTCAAGATACT
>CAYZVM010000325.1:0-3974 GCA_964481485.1 uncultured Saprospiraceae bacterium
TTTTCGCGAGCAGTTCATTGACGCGGCGGTCAATGTCTTGGACGGATGTTTTTTGCGAAAAAAGAGAGGGAGAAAGAAAAAGGCCGGCCGTCGTCCACGCCGCCATTAAAACTACGGCGCGTGAAAAGGCTATGACGGACAAAAAAGATGGTTGTGTTTTTTTCATGGAAAATATTTTTCTGGCAAATGTAGGTGCTGGAAGCCTTTTGGGAACGGTGCCGAAATAAAGTATCAAATTCAGGCTGCAGATTTTGGTGTCAGATTTTCTGTTTTTGAACGAGCATGGCAGCGCTATTGGAGCGAAAAAAGAGGAAATATGGCCTCAAAAGATGCGCATCTCTCTGGCACTTTACTTCGGCATCGTTCCTTAGTTTACAGTGTACTTAGATGCTGTTTTCTCGGAATTGGCTGCTCCCGCCCGATAGCCCTCTTCCCCTGTGGCCGAACGATTTCACTTGCAGGGATTGCGCCCACTCATGTCGGAACTCTGCGTTTTTGCCATCTTCTGCCAAAAGCTGTAAGAGCCAAATCGCGCCTGTGAAGGGGGGAATCAAGTAACTTGTCGGCCTCAAAATTTTCCTCACATGAAACAAACGACTACACTTTTCATCGCTCTTTTGCTCGCCATAGCCGCCACAGCCCAAAATGGCTTCCCCTGCGCAACCGATTTTTTGCACCAACAGACGCTGCAAAACCCCGTTTTTTTCAAAAAGCATCAGGCAGCCGAACAAGAGGCGCTGGATTTTTTCACGCACCATGCCCAATCTGCCGCCGAACGCGGCAGCCAAGTTGTCTCCGTGCCGGTCGTCGTCCATATCATCCACGACAACGGGCCGGAGAACATCCCCGATGCGCAGGTGCAACAGGCCATTTCGTGGCTCAACCAATCTTTTGCCAACACGGGCTACTACGACCAAGGCAGCGGCGCGGAGGTGGGCATCCAATTCTGCCTCGCCCAGCGCACGCCCGACGGCCAACCGACCAACGGCATTACCCGCGACCAGAGCCTCCTGACCGACCTTTACATCGAGGTCAATGAGGGGACGATGAAAAACATCAACCGCTGGGCGCCAAAGGAATACATCAATATTTGGGTGGTGCGGGACATCTGTTCGGCTGTTTATGGCTGCGGCATAGTGGCGTATGCTTATTACCCGTCGTTTCACGGCTCCAGCTTGGACGGCATTGTTATTGAGTCGGGGCTTGTTGGTACTTCCGCCAGTTTCGGTGCCGGGCTGGCGCACGAAATGGGGCATTACTTTGGCCTCTACCACACCTTCGAAGGCGGCTGCGCGAATGGGAATTGCCTCGTGAACGGCGACCGGGTGTGCGACACGCCGCCCGACCAAAGCACTGCCGCCGTGCCTTGCGACCAGCCCGCGAATACCTGCTCGACCGATACGTTATCGGGCTTCGCGACCGACCAGCCGGACATGAACCAGAATTTTCTGGACTACGGAAATCTCAGCTGTATGCACGATTTCACGCCGGGTCAGGCAAACCGCATGAACTTTTACCTGAACGGCACGCGGAAAAGTCTGCTCTCGTCCAAAGGCTGTTTGCCGCCCTGCCCGCTGCCGACGGTGGCGGCTTTTTCGCCCGGCGATACGACAATTTTGGCGGGGCAAACTTTGCTGTTCGACAACAACAGCCAGAACGCCATCAATTTTTCATGGACCATCAACGGCACCCCGTTTGGCGGCCAACAAAACGCGGCCTATCTGTTCGATGCGACGGGTGTTTTCACCATAAAATTGGTGGCGCAGCCGCTCAACTGGCAGTTGTGCGATGCCGATTCGGCGCAGGTGGTGGTGCAGGTGACTTGCCCGGTGGTGGCGGATTTTGGGGTGAGCAACATCAATCCCGGGGAAAACGAAACGGTATTCATCGCCAATACCAGCCAAAATGCCACGCAGTACGAATGGTTCGTCAATGGGGTAAGTCAAGGTGCGGTATTGGATTCGTTGGCTTTTAGCCCGGAAGGGGTGTACGAGATAGAATTGTGGGCGAGCAATGGCTTTTGCCACGACGAGCAGCAGGTCTTTTTGACCGTGCGGGATTCTTGCAAGAGTCCCATGTTCCAGCTGGGGATAAAGAAAGGAACAACTGGGATTTCCTATTGGAACAGTGGCAGAATTGCAGAATTAAGCGATGGTACCCTTGTATGTGGGAGCGGCTTCTCTTATACACAAAATAAAAGGCGAGTGTTTTTTTCGAAAATGAAGAACAATGGGGATGCGCTTTGGTCAAAAGTGGCCGGTGATTCGACTTTATTTGCTGATGTATTTGCGCTCCAACCTTGCTTGGACAGTGGTTTTGCTGCCGTCACTTTGATAGGTGGTGGCTATTTTTCCTTTGACCAGTCTGGAGTAATGAAATTTTCAAGAGATGGTGAATTGCTATGGTATCGTTATTTCTTCAGCGATTCCTCAAAATACGTTTTGCGTGATTTAGTCTGCAACCCCGACGGCAGTATTGTGGCTTGTGGGCGTGTCCGTACTACCAATGAAGGCCACATTTTAGTTGTTAAATTTGATGCAGCTGGCAATCTGATTTGGGAAAAAAGTTATAGAGCTGCTCCAAACAGTCGGCGAGAAGGTGTAACAATTGCACGCACTCTCGACGCGGGATATGTCATTGGAGGTCATGTTACTGGCACCACAAATTGGGACGTTGTAGTGCTGAAACTTGACGGAAACGGAGCATTCGTCTGGAGCAAAAAATTTACAGCGCCTAAAAATGAAGGGATAGACAAAATAAAAGTGCTTTCAGACGGGGCATTATTGTTGGCTGGCGCTGTCAACGGCTTGGGCTCGGGTGTCAGCGATTTGGGGAGAGGCTGGTTGGCAAAGATGTCGCCAAATGGTCAATTGCTTTTTTCAAAAAGCATAGGCATATCCGGTCAAACAGAGGTTTCTTTTTTTGATGTGGAAGAAGGCCCCGACAAGCACATCACCGCGGCAGGCACTGCGACGTTGGGCGACCTGCCTGGTGGGAAGTACAGGGGATCTATCTTCCGTTTCGATTCCACAGGCCAGATTTTGTGGGCAAAGAGATACAACAATGTGGACGGCAGTCATTTCATGGATATTGACTCCGCGCTCGGCGGCGGTTTTTATGTTCAGGGCGGCGATTTTAGAGATTCTGTTGGCACCTCGTATATCTGGCTGCTCAAAACTGATGATGCCGGTTTTGCAGGTGGGTGCGCCACAGAGAACTTGTCCCCCTTTATGGGCAATTATTCGGTGACAATCAGTGACGAATCCTATACTTCCCAACCACCCCCGCCCATAGAATCCGCCACGCTCCCCGTGTACGACATCACTTTGGAGGTTGACACCCTTTGCGCGCCTGAATGTTATGTCTCGCCCGAACTCTGCAACAACAACCTCGACGATGACGGAGACGGCCTTTTCGATTGCCTCGACCCCGACTGCGACTGCGCCGAAGATGTGTGTGCGCCGGGCGAGGCGAATATTTGGTATTTCGGCAATCAAGCAGGGCTGGATTTCAATACCGAGCCGCCGACGGTGCTGACGGATGGGCAAACGATGAACGACCTCGGCTCGGCGGTGATATGCGACGCAAAAGGCAATTTGCTTTTTTACTCGGATGGAAAAACGGTTTACAATCGTTTCCATGAGCCGATGCCGAATGGCGATACATTAAACCCTGCGCCCGAACCCACTGCTTACAACGCGATTATCGTACCTCATCCGGGCGAATCGGGATTGTACTATCTTTTTGTTGGCTGGGGCATCGGTCAAGTTTGGTATTCGCTGATTGATATGAAGTTAGATGGCGGAAGAGGTGATGTTGTTGCAGGTATGAAGTCAATACAACTCACCCTTTACAATTTCCAAAGGTCATTTTCGGCTGTTCGTTCCTGCACATTTGAGGGGTATTGGTTTGTGATGAGAACTGAAAATGAATATGCAGCTTATCGAATTGATGAGAATGGGCTTGATTTGGCA
>CAYZVM010000326.1:0-3858 GCA_964481485.1 uncultured Saprospiraceae bacterium
ATGATTACCATGATTATCGAAACTTACCAACTCTGGCTTATTGACTATGAGTTGATTATGGTATAAAAAGGGTTGCAGGTTTCGGGTTCCGGGTTGTGCGTTTTTTGAAACATACAGCAACCCGAAACCCGAAACCAGCAACCAACTCCCAGCAACCAGCAACCAACAACTAACAACTAAACTTTTTCTCCTCCACTCTTAAATTTTTTTACAATGAAAAGTTTTTTCGAACTCCTCGGCTTTGTAGCCACCGCCCTCGTTTCCGGTTTTCTCGTATTCTCCTACATCGGGCATTCTAAAAATGCCAACAAAAACGATGGCCAAGAATTGGTGGCGGCTTACAATACGGACGAGTCGCAAGAATTGCCGCAGCTCCAGCCCGTGTCGTCGTCGTCGCGCATTTCAAAAGAAAAAAAGAAATCCTCGAAGGGTGCTGCCGCCGCATATCCGGTGGAAAAGAAAACCCTCGCCATCGAGTCCGCTTCTGTGACTGAAAGGTTGAGAACCCTCTACAGCGACGACGATTTCGTGATTGCTACGGCGAAAAAATGGAAAAAACACGTCGCAGAAGCTAGCGAGACCCATTCCCTGAAACCCCACCTGTTGTTGAGCAACGTCATCGTGCAGTCCTATCTCGGCGACTATACGGCCCGCGATTTCAACCGCGACGTATCGGAACATGCTGGTGACCTTGCCGTGCCGGCCAGCACCGCCGTGAAAAGTTACGACTACGCATGGAGCGTGGGCAAAGTGGCGCAGCAGTACAACCTCACGAAATATTTCCCTGCCGCTGCGCCCATCGCTGCCGCCAAAGCAACCCCTTCTTTCAAAGCCCCGGCGAAGTCCAAAAAAGCAAGCACCGCAGCTCCGCAGCAAAAATCAAAGCAAGCCGCCGTCTCTCCTGCCGAAGCGGGATTCCGCGAAATGGTGGCGAAAGAAGAAGGATTTTCTTCTTGGCAAGGGCTACAGCGCCTCGGCGATATTGACACGAAGAAAAATGCCGAGCGCCGTGTGCGGACACTGATGAGCGCCGTGCGGGTGCGTTAAGGTAAAAAGGCCGCCCGCTCTGCTCCGTACAGCACGGCGGGTACACCGTCCAAATCCGTGTCGCGCCAATATTGGAGGCCGATTTTCTCCAGCACCCGGATGGAGGCGATATTTTCTTTGGCAGCCCGCCCCAGAATGACGGGAAGTTGTAGTTTTTCAAATCCGAACAACACGCTGGCACGCGCGGCCTCTGTGGCGTAGCCTTGTCCCCAGTAGCGCCGGTGCAGGCGGAACCCCACGTCTGCATCGCCCAAATCTTCCATGAACCGCAGGCCGCACCACCCCAAAAATGCGCCCGTGTCTTTCAAAATCGTGCTCCAGCGGCCATAGCCGTGCAGCCGGTATTGCTCATAGTTTTTTAAAAAATCCTGAGCGGCACCTACGCTTTCAAACGGCGCATCGCCCGTGTAACGGAGCACTTCGGGGTCGCTGTTGAGTTCAAAAAAGCCCGCCGCGTCCATTTCGGGCGAGAACTCGCGCAAGATGAGGCGGGGCGTTTCGAGAATGATTTTGCTCATAATAGTTGATGTCTTGTTTTTTCCCAGACATCCGAAGTTGTGAAAACTTGGGATGTCTGGGAAAAAGTTCGACCTTACACATACCGGCTCAACAAATTTTCAAACAATTCTTGCCGTCCGCTGTGCTGTTTCGGTTCGCCGTTGCGCAGCGCCATTTTGTGCAAATCCTTGAGATTCAATTTGCCAGACTCAAAATCGCGGCCTTCGTCGGTATCAAACGAGGCGTAGCGTTCAGTGAGCAAATTCTGGTATTCCGAGTTCTCCAAAATCTCGTGCGCGGCCAGCAATGCGCGTGCAAAAGCGTCCATGCCGCCAATGTGGGCATAAAAAATATCGGCCAAATCCGTCGAGTTGCGGCGGGTTTTTGCATCGAAATTCACCCCGCCACCCGCGAGCCCGCCCGATTGCAGAATGACGAGCATGGCTTCTGTGAGTTCGTACACGTTGTTGGGGAATTGGTCAGTGTCCCAGCCATTTTGGTAATCGCCCCGGTTCGCGTCAATAGAACCGAGCATTCCGGCATTCGCCGCTACTTGGAGTTCATGCTGGAAGGTGTGGAGAGCGAGTGTGGCGTGGTTCACCTCTACGTTGAGTTTGAACTCTTTGTCCAAACCGTATTCGCGCAGGAAACCAATGCAGGTGGCCGAGTCGAAATCGTACTGGTGTTTGCTCGGTTCCATCGGTTTAGGCTCTATAAAAAACGTGCCTTTGAAACCCTGTTTGCGGGCATAGTCCTTCGCCAAATGCAGGAAACGCGCCAGATGGTCGAGTTCCTTTTTCATGTTCGTGTTCAGCAGGCTCATGTAGCCCTCGCGCCCGCCCCAAAAGACGTAATTTTCGCCGCCCAATTTTATCGTTGCGTCCAAAGCGTTTTTCACCTGCGCACCCGCGTAGGCGACGACGGCGAAATCTGGATTGGTGGCCGCGCCGTTCATATAGCGCGGATTGGAGAACAAATTCGCGGTACCCCAGAGGAGTTTTATACCCGACTCTTTTTGTTTTTCCAGCGCGTAGTCGGTTATTTTTTGCAAACGTCGCTCGCTCTCTTTTAAAGTCGATCCTTCCTGCACGAGGTCGAAATCGTGAAAACAGTAGTAGGGTAGGCCGATTTTAGTCATAAACTCGAAGGCCGCGTCCATTTTGTCGCGGGCTTGTTCCATCGGTTTGCTGGATTCGAGCCACGGGAAATTTTTGGTGCCGGGGCCGAAAGGATCGCCGCCCGTGCCGCAGAGCGTGTGCCAGTAGGCCATGGCGAATTTGAAATGTTCCCGCATGGTTTTTTTGCCGACTTTTTTCTTTTCGTCGTACCAACGAAAGGCCAGCGGGTTGTCGGATTTGGGGCCTTCGTATTTGATTTTGGAGATGCCTTTGAAATATTCGCCCATTTTGAGAGTGATGAGTTATGAGTGATAGATGCTGTTGTTAAGAAGAAGGTGCCTCATAAGTATTGCGTCAAATTTTCGCGCAAAATTATGTCACGCAAAGGCGCAAAGCCCGCAAAGAATACTCTACGCTTGGCGAACTTTGCGCCTTTGCGTGACACATTATTTGGTGGGCATTTACGCAACTGTACTTATGGGACAGCCACTTCTCATGGTCATTATGAATATTGAACAATGAGTTCCAACTCTTTTTTCCACCTCCGATAAGCCTCTTCCAACGCCTCCCTCTCCCCGCCCGGCTCGTATTTTCCCACTGGTTCTACGCTCGCCATCGCTTCTTCCACTGATTTGTAAATGCCGACCGAAACACCCGCTGCTTTTGCCGCGCCCACCGCGCCCGTGGTCGCAATCAGTTCAATTTCAGCACCGACGAGCGTGGAAATGGTGTTGGAAAAAATGGCCGACTGGAACAAATTGTCGTTCCCGGCGCGCAGGATTTTGACTGAAATGCCCATGTCGCGCAGGGCTTCCATGCCATACACAAACGAAAAGGCGATGCCCTCCAACGCTGCCCGGTAGAGGTGGCGCTTTTCGTGGCGGTTGAAGTTCAGCCCCGAAATGCGCGAGCCGACTGAACGGTTGCCGAGCATCCGCTCCGCGCCGTTGCCGAAAGGCAAGATGCTCACGCCATCGGCACCCACGCCAGCAGAAGCGGCGAGTTGCTCCATTTCCTGATAACTCAGGCCGGGGTCGCCGATGTGCTGGCGCATCCAGCGGTACTGGCTGCCTGTGCCATTGATACAAAGCAGGATGCCGGTAAGCGGATTTTCGGGTGTGTAATTGACGTGCGCGAAGCCGTTGACCCGTTGCTGCGGGTCGTGGACGGGGGCGCCCGACACGGCATACACCAC
>CAYZVM010000327.1:0-3849 GCA_964481485.1 uncultured Saprospiraceae bacterium
CGTCGAGCAGGGAGAATTGGGTGTGACAGTGGAGGTGGGCGAATTGTGGCATGGTGGCGTATTGTATGCCGGAATGATATTCCGGCTATGTTTCGTTGAATACATTCGGAGCATTGTCTCCTTTTTCGCCCTGCTGGGTGTTCTTACCAAGCGGGAGCGGCGGAGTGGGCGGCTTTCGATTTGGCATCTCGCGCGGGCACGCCTGTTGAGAACACCAAGCGTGGCGGGCGTATGCCTTTATTCGGTACGGCAGCAAAAGTAATCAAAGGGATGGAAAGACCGCTCGCCCTTGTTCGGTGGCCGGCAGTGCTGGGCGGCACAAACACTTGAATATTCCGACGGATACTTTGCTGGGGCAGCGAGGATGACAAGTCCTTCCAAAAATGCTCACTTCTTTGTCGATATTTTTCTATACAAAAAGTTTTTAAACGCCGAAACAAAGCCCGATTTTTGTGGTTTGTGTTCAAATTCCTCCATTCCAACACAAGCCATGACCAAGTCTATTGAGAATTTACAACGCCTCCTGAAAGAAGTTGATACGCGCAAAAAGGAACTCGGTACCCTCCAGCCCATGCGCCGCGAGGACGAAGAACGGCTTTGGAAAAAGCTCCGGTTGGAATGGAACTACAACTCCAATCACATCGAAGGGAATACGCTGACCTATCAGGAAACGGAACTGGTTTTGATTTTTGACCAAGCTCCAAACGGTTCGCACACGGTCAGGGAAATTGAAGAAATGAAAGCCCACGACGTAGCCGTGGCGCTTGTGCGCGATTGGGCAAATGATGAAAAACGCGAACTCTCCGAGGCCGATATCCGCGACTTGAACCGAATTTTGTTGGTACGTCCTTTTTGGAAAGAAGCAATCACTCCTGACGGTCAGTCTGTTCGGCGGCTTATCACGGTTGGCGATTACAAAAAACACCCCAACTCCGTCCGCCTGCCCAATGGCGAGATGTTTCACTACGCCTCTCCCGAAGAAACGCCCCGAAGAATGGCCGAACTTGTGGAGTGGTATCGCCAAGCCTCGGAAGAACAGCACCCGGCAGTCGTGGCGGCTCGTTTGCATTACGACTTTGTCTGCATCCACCCCTTCGACGACGGCAATGGTCGGGTATCAAGACTGCTTATGAATTATCATTTGCTGCGAAACGGCTTTCCACCTGTTGTCATCAAGTCGGCAGACAAAAAAAACTACTTAGCCGCCTTGCAACGTGCCGATGTGGGTGATTTTGAGTCGTTTTCGACTTATATCGCACAGCAAATGCTTTGGTCGCTGGATTTGAGTGTTCGGGCGGGGAAGGGAGAGGGTGTGGAGGAGGTGGGGGATTGGGAGAAGCAAGTGACGTTACTGAAGAGAGAGGCTGAAGCGAAAAAAGAGAGTGAAAAGCAAAAAAAATTAAGCCTTGAGGAAACCTTGACGAAGTGGCTGGAAAAAAATTTCCCAATTTTAAGAAAGGAAATGGAAAACAAGTTTGCTGTTTTTGAGCAATTTTTTTCATCTGCAAATTTTGACGTAACAATTGGCAAATATGAAACTCGCCTCAAACAGGTATCAATAGTCAATGAACCTAATTGGGGAGAAATTGCCAAAGGAATTTTGAGCGGTATTTACCACCCCTCAATCGCTCTTACCTATAATTTTAAAGGTTTCCTATACTATCCAATTGAAATTAGTAATGCTACAGATGACTCCTTATCTCTTTTAATTAATTTTACAGGAGATAATATTAAACTATCAAATACCTTAACAAAGAGTGTGAGCGATTTGTCTATTTACAGAAACCTCACCGAGGTTGATTTTCAACCCATTTATGAACTTGCAAATTTCTTTTATGAAAAAATTGAATCTGCTGTTCGCTGATAAATAATCATGAATTTCAAAATCTCTTCCCACTACCAGCCCACTGGCGACCAGCCCCAGGCCATCGAGCAACTCGTGAACGGCGTGAAAAGCGGCGAACGCGCCCAAGTCCTGCTCGGCGTCACTGGCTCCGGCAAGACCTTCACGATGGCCAACGTCATCGCGCAACTGAACAAACCGACACTGGTGCTGACCCACAACAAAACCCTCACCGCCCAACTCTACGGCGAGTTTCAGACCTTTTTTCCCGACAACGCGGTGGAGTATTTTGTGAGTTACTACGACTACTACCAGCCCGAAGCCTACATTTCGGTAACGGATACTTACATCGAAAAGGACTTGCAAATTAACGAGTTGGTGGACAAACTCCGCCTGAAAGCGACCTCTACCCTGCTCTCCGGTCGGCGCGACATCATCATCGTGGCCTCCGTCTCCTGCATCTACGGCATGGGCAACCCGACGGATTACGAGACCGGCATCATCCGCATCCAAAAAGGGATGAAAATGAGCAAAACCCAGTTCCTATACTCGCTCGTGGACAGCCTCTACTCGCGGACGGAGACAGATTTTTCCCGCGCTACTTTCCGGGTGCGCGGCGACACGGTGGACATCAACCTGCCTTACGCCGACTGGGGCTACCGCGTCATTTTTTGGGGCGACGAAATCGAGAGCATCGAAAGCATCGAAATCGCGTCGGGCAAACGTGTCAACTCCATGAACGATGCTGCCATTTTTCCCGCCAACCTTTATGTGGCACCGAAAGAACGGCTCGCCGAAATCATGGCCGCCATTCAGGACGAAATGACGGCGCAGGAAAAATACTTTATCCGCGAAGGTCGGCTAGCAGAAGCCCGGCGCATCAAGGAGCGCACGTCGTTTGATTTGGAAATGATAAAAGAACTCGGCTACTGCTCCGGCATCGAAAACTACTCGCGCTTTTTCGATCGCCGCGAGCCGGGCACACGCCCTTTTTGCCTGCTCGATTATTTTCCCGACGACTACCTGATGATTGTGGACGAGAGCCACGCCACCCTGCCGCAGGTGCGCGGGATGTCGGGCGGCGACCGCGCCCGCAAGCAGTCGCTCGTCAACTGGGGTTTCCGCCTGCCCTCGGCGATGGACAACCGCCCGCTCAGTTTCGAGGAGTTTGAAGGCATGATAAATCAAGTGATTTTCGTGAGTGCCACACCCGCCGACTATGAGTTGGAAAAAACGGAAGGCGTTGTGGTGGAACAATTGGTACGCCCGACCGGCTTGCTCGACCCGCCCATTGAGGTGCGGCCTTCGCTCAACCAGATTGACGATTTGCTGGAAGAAATTCAAAAACGGACGGATGTCGGCGAACGGGCTTTGGTCACGACTTTGACAAAACGTATGGCCGAAGAATTGGCGACTTATTTTGCCAAAGTTGGGGTGCGTTGCCGCTACATCCACTCGGAAGTGGAGACGCTGGAACGGGTGGAAATCCTGCGCGACCTGCGGCTCGGCGAATTCGATGTGCTCATCGGCGTCAACCTGCTGCGCGAGGGACTCGATTTGCCGGAAGTTTCGCTCGTCGCCATTTTGGATGCCGACAAAGAGGGCTTTCTGCGCAATGCCCGCTCGCTCACGCAAACCGCCGGTCGCGCCGCCCGCAACTCGAATGGCCTTGTCGTCTTCTACGCCGACAAAATCACCGACTCGATGCGCAATACGATAGACGAGACGAATCGCCGCCGCTCGGTACAAATCGCCTACAACGAGGAGCACGGCATCACGCCGACGACCGTGACCAAAACGCGGGAGCAAATCCTCGCCACGCGCAGCATCCTCGACATCCGCGATGTTGGGCAGACGAATTATTATGTTGAAAAAGAAGAACTTACCCTCGCCGCCGAACCGGTGGTGGCTTATGCGACGCGCAGTCAGTTGGAAAAAATGATTGCCGAATCGGAGTCGAAAATGAAGAAGGCCGCGAAGGATTTGGACTTCATCACGGCGGCGCA
>CAYZVM010000328.1:0-3767 GCA_964481485.1 uncultured Saprospiraceae bacterium
GTGCCGAGCAAGGTGGCGGAGACGAGTTCCTGCGCGGAAACATGGGTAAGGCCAACAATAAAGAAAAGGAGAAAGTATTTTGAGCGATGGTTCATTCCGAAAAAAGTTTTGATGACGATGGGCAAATGTAGCAGAACATAAGGAACGGTGCTGGAATAAAGTATCAAATTCAGGCCACAGATTTTGGTGTCAGATTTTCTGTTTTTGAGCGAAAAAAGAGGAAATATGGCAGCAAAAGATGGCACCAATTGGGCGCTTTATTCCGGCACCGTTCCTTAAAACTCTACCTCAATATCCTTTATCACACGGCCGTCTTTGGTTTGCACCCGCAAAATGTATTTGCCGGGCGTGAGGTTCCAGACTTCGAGGTGAAGGCTGCTGCGATGTTCGCCCGCTTTCATCAGTTCTTCTTTTGAAATTTGCTTCACCAATTTTCCTTCCGCGTCGAGCAAGTTCATCACAAGTTTTTCGTCTTTTTCGAGGTAATAGCGGTAGTTGCCTTCCACGATGAGGGCTTTGCCGAGCGTGGCGCGTTCGCCGGGAACTTGCTGCACGGTCTGGTGCCTGATTTTGTAGCCGGGCACTTGTTTGCCCAACAAGTCGGCGGTGAATTTGGTCAATTCCGCGTCGCCAATGCTGCCGAGCGAGCCGCCGCTGGTGACGCACCACACGGCACTTTGTGCTTCGGGTTTGTCCACTTTCCCTTTTTCAACGATGAATTTCAACAAGTTGCGCAAATTTTCTGGTGCGAGCGCACCCACCGCGAATGCCGAGCCGGACATGGGCGAGCGGTCGCCCGCTTGTGCGCAAAAAGTTTTGAGCAGCACCTCGGCAGGTGTTTTTGTGCCGACTGCCAATGTCTGCGCTTCGGCCACCACGAGGGTCTGAAAACTGGAGTCGACGGGTTCCATGAACTGCCCCTGCGGGATGCGGAGCCGGATGAATTTGCCCTGAAGGTTTTTGCAGATGATTTTCAGGCTTTCGCCCTGATGGCCGCCCGTGCCTTTTATTTCGAGCGCGACGAGTTTTTGTGCCAATGCCTCGGTGAGGTCGTAGGCGTTTTTGGCGGGTGTTTTTGAAGTTGATTTTTTTTGAGAAAAAACGGTCGTGGAAAAAAGCAACAAGGCAAGGAGCAGCAGGTGTTTTTGCATAACATGAAAGTTTCGTGCAAAAACGCCGTATCGGCCTTCAGGGTATTTCCTATACAAAAAATGCCCCCGCATCCAGATGGAGCGAGGGCACTGTTTGGGTTAGGTAATATAGTAGTAGGTGTGTGAAAATGATTTTATCGAACGATGAATTTCTTGGCCGCCGACTTTCCATCGGCGCGGATGTTGGCGAGATAGATGCCCTGCGGCAAATGGCCGACACGCAATTTGTTCGTTGCCGCCAATTGAGTCTGCAACACGGTTTTTCCCAACATATCCAGCACGGTCAGTTGGCCGGAGGTCGTTTCCAACAAGTCAATGTGCAACACGTCTTTGGTGAGGGTTGGATAGAGATTCACCTGCGCTTCGCGGCCTATTTCACCAATCGAGGAGGCGGTGTCGTTGTTTGCCCCGAAAGTGCGCGGCTGGATGACAAACGGCCCCGTGCCATTGGGAACACGGGCATAACCCATGTCCACCTCCAGTTGCCCAAAAGTGAGGGTGTCCAAAAAATTCTGGGCTGTATCGAGCAGCATGAGTGTCTCGCCGCCGACCGAGAGTTTGAAATTCGAATGGAGCGGCCCTTGGTCTTGGTCTTCATCGGCCCAGACAATGAGGTAGCCGTTGGCTGGAATGACGGTGCCTGCCGGAATCGGCCATTTGGCCGGGTTCGCGGGGTTGTCGCTGAGGTAGTAGCCGCTCACGTCTAAAGGTTGGTTGGTCAGGTTGTAGAGTTCGACCCAGTCTTCGTGTTCGCCCGCCTCGTCGGTTTCGGCATTTTCGTTGGAAGCCAATATTTCATTGATAACCACCGAACTATTGCCCGTCCACGCCGGGCTGACTTTGAAATAAAACACGTCATGTTCCGCTCCGGCGGGCAAATAGGTGAGTGTGCCAGCGGTATTGTTGGCTTTTGCCTCTACATAAAAGCGCACTTCTGTGCCTGCGGCAAAACCCGGCAATTGCGCCCCAAACACGCCATCGCCGCTCGCACCGTCGTCGTGCTGGCCGTCGTCGAACATCTCGATTTTGGAAAAATTGCCATAGAGCGCGTCACTATAATATAGGTGAACGGCGGCAATGCCATTGGCCGAAGTGATGGCGGCTGTGACTGTGGCATTTTCGTTTGCTACCGGATTGGTCCATGTGCCACCGGCGCTGTGAAGCACGGCATTCGCAACAACGGGGCCGATGGCGCTCATTTCTGGGTTGTTCATGAGCGTGTTCCGATGGTTCTGCACAAAGTTTTTGAGTACCTGCTTTTCAGAGCCGTATTGGGTGTAGGTGTAGAGTTTTTTCGGGTCGGCCTGCACCTCGGCGTTGATGAGCGCGTCGTATTGGTCTATCAGCGCATTGACCTCCGTCGGGTTCAATTCGTCGGCCAGCAGGGTACGAAAATGCGCGAGGTAACGCTGCCGGATGGATGGCACGGCGAGCAAGCGGTTGAGGAGCGGGTAGTTGACTTTGTTGGCATTGTAAAAAGGCCCCCAGTTCACGGCGTTGGTTTTCATCACGCTGTTGCCGTCGAATTCGAGCGGAGTGATGCGACCCGTCTCGGGATCCCAATAGAGATAATAATCCATTTTTCCTTTATAGACATAACTGTCGTCGTCGGAAAAGGCGATTTCGGTGGCGAGAAACCAAAGTGTGCGGTCGAGGTCGAGCACGGGTTTGACGGCTTCTTCCAGCTGGTCGAGCGGGGTGTTGTTCAGCACATCGCAAACGTGTACCAAATCGTCCCAAGGGTTGGCTTTGTTGGCTTTTTTGAGGGTGTAATATTCTTGATACTCAGTGGTGTCGGAGCCGAGATAGTTGAGCGCTGCCGTGCCATCGCCCCAGCCGCCGCCCGGGCCGCCAAATGAGCCATCGGGCCGGTCGGCGCGCCAGCGCGTACCGTCATTGCTGAAAAACCACTCTTTCAAATAGTCCCCGTTGAGTTGCTGCACATTGGGGTAGAGCCCCCAGTTTTGTCCGTTGATGAAAAGGCGGATGTATGCTGCTTTGGCTGCCGGGACGTGCCGCCGGATTTGGTGCAGAAACACCACCTCGCGCATGAACGAGGCATCCTGGAAGCAGTTATTCAAGTTGAGGGTTTCGTAGCCCATCACATCTTGGTCGGGGTCGGAGTAATCTACCGTGATGTTGAAAGATTTTTTCTGCGAATTCTGGGTCATGCTGTACGAGGTCTGGCCTTTGAAACGCACCCCGACATTGGGGAACGTGTCGCCGTCCACCACCAGCAGCGCGGGCAAATCGGTGCCGCTCTGGTAGTTGCTTGCCAATTGCTGCCAATAGTTGGTCTGGGAAAACCACAGGTGAAAGGTGCGGATTTGGCTTTCGTCGTACAACCCTTCGGACGGCAGCCCGCCGGTGTAAAGGATGTGTTCGTTTTCAGCAATGTACATCGCGTCGGGCAGGTTTTGCCCATGCAAAAAAGGAATCGCGAAGGCGGAAAAAACGGTTGCTGCTAAAACCGTGCGGAGGATACAGAGAAATTTCATGTGCAAAAAGGCGGTGAATTTGTGAGCAAAAAGGTCGGCAGTTATTCAGAACGAAGTAGAAAGATAACGCCCAATGTCAAAATTTCTCAAAAATGCCCCCCAAATCCGACCGGGACTG
>CAYZVM010000329.1:0-3760 GCA_964481485.1 uncultured Saprospiraceae bacterium
CATCAGAACACAAATTTAAGAGAGTTTTGTGTCCGGCAAAACTGAACCATCTCATGCTTCCTACAAGTGGAATGAGCGGGAATGAGGTTAGGGGAAAATTGGAATGTTCACGCCTTCACCGGCTCCGGCGCGTCGGCAAAATGCTTGTACTTGCCGAGCCGTTTTCCGAAAAACACCACTATCGGGAAAATCACTTTTTTCACAAAAGCCGGAATTTCAAGCATATCGAACTCGCTTTTGTAGCGTGTCAGCAAAAACGCCGCGTCGAATATATCGGGCTGCGCTTTACCGGATTTTTTCTGGGCATTGAAAATGGCGGAGATAAAATAGACGAAATTGTCCGCAGGTTTTACCCAGGCCTTGCAGTGCAATACCTCGTCGCCCGCATTCCAAAAACGATGCGGCACCCCGCGTTTGAAAATCGCCGTTTCGCCTGGCCCGGCAAACTGCTCCGGTCCTCCCAATACTTGATAGCCGATTTTACCGCTGACGACGGTGAAGCCCTCGTCCTGCAAAAAATGGGTGTGCATCGGAGGCCCAAAGCCGGGGTTGACCCAATTTTCACCGACGACGCGGTCGCCGTCCGGTTCGTGTTCTACCGTGTCAAAAGTGAGTATTTCACCGTGTCCGTTTTCGATGGTGTGCGGATATTGGATTGTCATGGCGATTTGAAAATTTGAGTTGAAAAAATGATGCCGCAAGATTGCAGGGTGCAAGACACAAAAACCCATCCGTAGGGTACACCCCTTTCATCATAATGACAACGCAAGGGCCAAAAACAAGCGGTTACGAAACGGGGTGCGTTTCGTAACCGCTTGGGTGATTCGGGTAGAACTCGAAGGATGATTTCACACTGGGCATAGCGCGGTGCGAGCGGGGTGTTCAGTTTTTCTTTCGCTTTGACTTGACATTTTCCAGTGCAAATCGAACTGGCAGTGTGAATCGAACCCGAACTGGCTGCCCATCTACTTCGCCTGGAAGCCAATTCGGCATGAGCGCCAACACGCGCAGCACTTCTTCACCGCAACCGCCACCGATTTCTTTGACAATCACTGCCTCGGACAGGCTTCCGTCTTTGTTGATGACAAATGTGGCTGCCACGGTGCCTTGGATGTTTTTTTCGCGTGCTGAATCGGGATATACAATCGAGGATGCCAAATATTTGAGAAGCAGCCCCGTTCCGCCGGGGAATGAAGGCGGAATGGTCAGGGATTGGTCAGCTATTCCTAATACCTTGTCATTGGGATTGTTTTGCAAAGAATCTGTTTGGGCCTGAAGGTTGAACGCGACAAAACAGAAAAGGGGCAGGAAAGAACAAAAGGGTTTCATGGCATTTGATTTTTTTGGTGAAAAATGGAAATTGCTTGCCCAACGGAAGCATTTGGTTTTAAAGTTCCTGATAACGATTTTTTACCAAACTCTGGTGTGTCTGAAAAATACTGCTGGAGATAAAAACAGCAGATTTACCTCACCTCGTTGCCGATATTCCAACTGACTACTCTGTCTGGAAGTGGCGGGTAAAACCCGAAGGATGATTTCACACTGGGGATAGTCCGGCGCGAGCGGGGGAAATCCCATTTCAAGTATTTATTTCCCTTTTTCATAATTCTCTAACGTGCTGAGCAGCAGAGAAGAAAAGCCATAAATATCATCCAGTGATTGAATCTCATGCTTCATCTCTTTTTTGGTTTCATCGAAAGTCGAGACGAATTTTTTGTTTCCATTTAGGTACAGTCGGCAAATGGGTTTTCGGTTGTTGTCGTCAAGGATAATAGAAAAATAGGATAATGCATCACGATGAATGATGCGGCTTGAATCAACCTTTTGGCGACAAATGGCTTTGACGATATAAAAGCCTTCCAACTCCAATTCGGTTGTTTCGATGCTTTTCTCTTCTCCTTGAGAAATTGGTTCACTTGGGGTGGGCTGATTGCCCTGTTGGGCGACGCTTTGATTTTCCTTGTCAATCACCAACTTCGCTCTCTCAATAAGAATATCACTTAAAACCTGTTGAGTAGAACGACGTACCAAATCGCCAAACCAAGCCAGTACTTTTTCTGTCAATCTTCCAGTATAGGCGCGTTGTGCAAAATATCGGACAAAGTCTTCGCTTGGGTTTTTCAACTCATTGTTTAGCAAGAGTTTGATTTCATTGGTGTAAATCATCTCGCTCGCTGCGTTCGTGATATTTGTTTCATCGAAATGCAGCTTGTGGAATTTTTTCAGATGCTCGATTTGAGCCTCACGGATATCAGTTATGTCAAAATCCAAAAATGGCTTTCGATCCATTTTGTTCGGCTCGAATAAATCTGTGTAAAACCGATATTGGATTCCATTGGTGAGAATAGAAAACTTGGCCTTTGTAACATGAAAATACCGAAGCAGTTGGCCATCGTGCAAATCAAGTTTTTGCCTCCAATGTTTGCATTCAACCAAGATTTTGGGCTCACTATCCTTAAAGATGGCATAATCAACTTTTTCGCCCTTCTTGATTCCCACATCAGCGATAAATTCTGGCCTCACTTCCATTGGGTTAAAAATATCATAGCCCAACGCTTGGATAAAGGGCAAAATCAAAGATGTTTTGGTCGCCTCTTCGGTATGAATTTGTTCTTTCAATTTTGAGGCACGGTCTCCAAGTTGCTTGATAATATCTTTAAAGTCCATTCGAGATTAGAGTTTTAAATTGGTCTGATAAAAGTATAGGTTGAAACAGCAAAATTACATTTCAAAAATTAAGCCGATAAGAAAGACTCGCTGGCGCCATGCTATGGCATCGTGATAAATCATCCTTCGGGCTTTGCCCGAACATTCACCCTACATCTTCCCCCCACAACATCTCCACCACCCGCCGCATCTCAGCCAACAAAGCAAATGAAAAAGACGGCTTTACTCGGTGTCCCTGCGCCGCGGCGGTGCATTGTCGCGATTGGCCTTCCGAATCCCCCAAGCGATCAGACCTGTAAAAGCTGCTAATCCCCCGAACAGTGCAAAGTAATTGATGCGGTCTTTAAAAACCGCAAGAAAAACGATGGCCGCGAGGAAAATCGTCGGCACCTCGTTCAGTGCGCGGTAGTGGATATGGTTGTATTTGGAAGTGCCTGCCTCCAACTCGCGGATGTGTTTTTTCAAAGAATGTGTGTAGCCGCTGAGCAAAATCAGGAAAGCCAGTTTGAGGTGCATCCAGCCCTCGCGCAACCAAACGGGTTGGATGAAGAGCATCAAAACGCCGAAAGTCCAAGTAATAACGATGGCCGGCTGTAGGATGATTTTGTACGATTTCCACTCCATCACGGAGTATTGCCGTGCCAAAGTGCCGCGCTCCGGCTCGGCTTTTTCCAATGCCATCGCGTGATAGACCATGATGCGCACGAGGTAGAACATCCCGGCCATCCAAGAGACCATGCCGATGAGGTGGAGAGATTTGGCGAAAGAGTATAAAGTGGTGAGGGTCATAACATTTTGCGTTTCAACCCCACTCTCCCGTTCAACCCCACCCCGACCCTCCCCTAAAAGGGAGGGAGACGTAGAGTGTGCCGCGCTCCCTCCCGTTTAGGGGAGGGTCGGGGTGGGGTTGAACGGGAGGGGCGTGCGGCAAAAGTACAAAAACAAAAAGCGCGGCAGGAAACCCCCGACCGCGCTCGATTAACCAATGACGCTGTATTGATGAGCCCACCTTCGCCAAGGCTTTGGCGGGCGAGTGACGATTATTTCACGATGGCGATATTCAGCCCCACCATGAGTCGTGCCGGGGTGTTGT
>CAYZVM010000330.1:0-3633 GCA_964481485.1 uncultured Saprospiraceae bacterium
TGCCCGTCCGCATTTCCCCGCCGCCAGCGATTTTCAGGAAATAACTGCCTTTCGGCAAATCGCCTATGCTGACGAGTACATTCAGGCGCTGGCCGGAAACAGGCACTTTTTGGAACATCACCATTTTTCCCGAAATATCAAAAATGCTCAACTCGGCCTCGGCCGCCGCGAATGGGCAAGTTATTGTAATGGCCTCGCGGGCAGGATTGGGCGAAATTTGAACAAATCCTTTGCCTGTTGGCAAACCCGTGCTGGAAGGCAACACAAACCGGGTCTCCGTCGTGTTGGTACGCACCGGCTCGTTGAAATCGAAATAGATGTCGGCGAAGTTGAAGACCGTTTGGTTCAAAAGTTCGGGAAACTGGAATTTCGGCTGGATGCGGTAACGCACAAATCCGTGGCTGGCAGGTTCGTTGTTTACGCTGTCGGGCAAGTTGATGTTGTCGAAAAACCACGTCACCATGTGCTGCCCGCCGATTTCCCAACGCATGGGATGGCTCACGCCCATGATTTCCAATGTGTTGACATTCAACAATTCGGAGAGCGTGTCCACGATGAAAACGTTGATGGCGGAGGCCGTGCCGGTGTTTTGAAAACGCACCGTATAGTCGAGCCAGTTGTGGCTGTCGGCCAAAATACTTTCCGTCACGTCGCCTTCCGGGGACACCCTTTTATCGTTGGGGTCATAAGAGCCGATGACCGTTTCTCTCACGCCAGCCGTGTTGTTTGATAAGTTGTTGTCGGTCACACCGGATAGTTCTCCCGAGGCGGTGGAGGAGAGTAAGATGCCCAACGGAATAGACGGCGGCAAATAGACGCTGAGCGAGGCGTTTCCCTCTTGCAAGGGCAGCAGGTTGGTGAATGTCCAAGTAGCCGCAGAGCCGGAAATATTCGCGACCGGGTCGCTGCTGATGATATCGTAGTCGGCATCCACAGTGAGCGTCACGCTGCCAGAGAATACGGTAGTGCCGACGTTTTGCCAGCGCACGAAAAAGGTGTTGTAAAATCCCGGTCGAGGGTCGGCAGCAGGGGTCAAAGTCACCTGTAAGTCATTGATTGTCATTGTTGCACGCAGGCCGATATGCACTATGGTGTCGCCGGTCGTCGGCAGCGTGACAGATACAGGCGTGTTGGTGGTCTCGTAGTATGTTGGCGGATTTGGCACATCCAGCGTGTAATTTCCGGAGGGGGCGCTGATGATATAGTTGCCGTTGGATTTGGATACTGCGTGGCGGTCGCCGGGCTGCATTTCGAGCACGATGCCGGGGAACGGAGGGTCGTCTACATCGTAACCGTCGTCGTTCAAATCCACATAAACTTTCCCCACCACTGCGGGCTGGCAGAGGCCTCCGGAATTTTGCGACTGCCCATTGCAAAGCGCGAGCACGGCACAGGCGCGGGGCGCAAAATAGGCAAACACAGTGTCGAGATATTGGCGGGCAAACGCCTCGTCGGTGGGCGCATCAGGGTTGTTTGGGCATTGGCCAACCCAATGCCACGGCTGCCCTTTTGTTGGATCCAGCCCGATAAAAGGGTAAAAACCTTCCAGCCCGCCAGTCAGGTCGTTGGCGTTTGTGGTGATGCAATCATTGATATTGGCATCTGAAAAAACTTGATTGTTGCCGACAGTATCCAACTGTTCGGTGAGCGAACAACTACCTGACACTGGCATAATTGGCAAAATAATGGGCGGCCCCACCTGCAAAATCCCATCAGTGCAAGGTTGGTAAACATCGTTTGGGGCATGAAAAAGAACGGCAGGTATTTCCCCGGCGTTCACCCACGGCAAGTCGGGAATTAAGCCAGCCATGCTCACACAAAGTTGAAAATCAGAAGAATAGCCCGGCCAGTTGGGGTAACAGAGCGTGTCGCCCGGCGTGGCAACGCCCGGAATCGGGAAATCCATCGGTACCACGCCATAGTCCGTGCCCCAAATGTTGCCGTCCAATTGCGGAATGATAATCGGGCCGGTAGGCACCGTCAATTCGGGGTGCAACCAATCTGCATAATCATTGGAATACGCCGCGCCCAACGCGATTTGGCCGCCGGCGGATTCGCCCCACAGTACGATTCGGGCGGTATCAATGCGGAAGGAGTTGAGGCCTTCGACGGCGTTTCTTTTAAAAAAACGAACCGCAGTGCGGGCATCTTGAATGCCCCGATAGAGCGCGTGGGTGAGCGTCCAAAGGCGAATTTGCTGGTCGGGGCTGACAGGGTTCCAGCCGAGCCGGTAGTCCATCGCCGCTGCCACATAGCCCATTTTCGCGAGCCGTTTGCAAATTTCCACGATGGCCGAGTCGGTTTTGGAGCCCACACAGGAGCCGTTGACCGAGGGCGGAAGATAATTGCCGCCCGGCAACACAATAACCAGCGGGCGCGCAGCCAAAGTGTCGCCCGCAGGTTCGTAGAAGTCGAGCAGGAGCGGCTGGGATATCGCCTGCCCAAATTGAGAGAAGGTGAGCATGGTGGCATTTGTGCCGTACAGGACATTGGGCGTCATCGTCACTTGGTCGAACACGGGCTCGAGGTAGCGGGCTTGGGAGAACAGGTTTTGTATCGAAAACAGCAGGAGAAGAGCTGGGAGGAGTAGTTTGTTTTGCATTCGAAAAGGTAGATTTTGTGAAAGATGATAAACGCAGTGAAGATACAATTGCCACAAATACTGCTTCCTAAAAATCTGCAATTTCACTCCACATTTGCCTGAAAAGCCAGCCGCCGGTTGGTCATGTCAAACGCGCAGAGATGCCCCAGACCGTCCCGGTCAGTGTGGCGGGGAGGCACAAAAACGCAGCCCGCGTCGAGATCCAAATATCGGTTCCCGTCCAAGTTGGCAAGTTGGTTTTCAATGTCATAAAACGGCATCGGCGTGTGGCCGTGCAGGATAATGCGTTCGCCTAACCAGTCGTAGCGAACGTAGGGATACCAACGGCGAATCACCAGCAAGTCGCGCTGGTCTTCCAGTGGGTCGAAAAGATTGAAATTCAGCCCGGCGTGCACGAGGATGTAGCCGTCCACCTCGAAGTAGTAGTCCAGTTCGCGCAGAAACTCGAGGTAGCGCTCCGGGATGTCGCCCGCTGATTCGACCCCGAAGCTGTCCATCGTCATTTTGCCGTCTGTTTGCAGCCAGTTGTCGAGGCCGGTGAGGTCGTACATGGAGCGGAGTAGGATGGCTTCGTGGTTGCCGCGCAGGCAGCGCAGCGTGTAGCCGTTTTTTTGCAAATCAAAAATAACGTCGAGCACGCCTTTCGAGTCTGGCCCGCGATCCACATAATCGCCGAGCAAAAAAAGTTGGTCGCTTTTTGAAAACGCAATTTTATCGAGCAAGGCCAAAAAAGTCTTTTGGCAGCCGTGAATGTCGGAGATGGCGAATTTGCGCATAATATTTTTGGGTTGCTGATTTCGGGGTTTTGGGTTTCAAGGTTGCTGGTTTCGGGGTTGTGCCGTTTTTTTTAATTTTCAAGAAAATACCCCAACCAGCAACCAGCAACCTTGAACCCCGAAACCAATTCAAAGTATCATTTTCGTGTGCGGAATCCCGTCCTCCAGATACGCTTCGCCGGTAGATTGGAAACCGAAACCTTCATAGAATTTTAGCAAATAAGTCTGCGCCCCGATTTTAATCGGCTGATTGCC
>CAYZVM010000331.1:0-3569 GCA_964481485.1 uncultured Saprospiraceae bacterium
CGCGCACCCACTGGCCTTCGGGCGTGCGAGCGGCTTGTTCTTTCAACATTTCCAATGCTCGTTTCAGCGTTTTCACGCCGTCCCAACGCAATTCGGCGTTGTAAAAACGCCCGCCGCGAATGACGTGCAAATGGGTGTCGAAAAGCCCCGGAATGATGGTTTTGCCTTGTGCGTCAATCACCTGTGTTTTCCCGGATTTGAATTTCAAAACCTGCACGTTGCTGCCGACCGCCACGATTTTATTGCCCGCAATGGCGACGGCTTCGGCTTGCGAGTTGCTTTCGTCGAGCGTAGTTATTTTGCCGTTGATGAGGATAAGGTCGGCAGTTTGCTGGGCTGCGGCGATACCAAAACACAGCATTGAGACAAGGAAAAGGCATAAAAATTTCATGGCAAATTGTTGGAAAAGAAGCAGGCTTGCGCCTGCTTCTTGAATTGAAAGATGGGCAGGATATGTCAATTGAGTGGTACGGCGGATTTGCAAATCCGCCTTTACTTCAGTTTTGCGGACGTTTACGAAACCTGCGAGGTTTCGTAAACGTATTCGCGAAGTGCAGTACAGCGGATTTGCAAATCCGCCATACTGCACATCAATGTTTCTTCATGGCGCGATTGTATTGAATGCCGATGCCGTAACCGCCGCCGTATTTCACGATGAGGTCGTTGACGGGCGTGTAGGTGGCCGCCCGTCCCCAGTCGCGCTGAAGTTCAAGCAAATACTGGATGGAAGTCATCATTTTCACGCCAGCTTGTTGCATCCGGTCAACGGCCATTTCGTGGGCTTCCGTGCTGATGTCGCCGCTGGCATCGGTGATGACGTACACGTAGTAACCTTCGGCTTTGGCAGAGAGCGCGGGGCCGACGATGCACACGCTCGTCCACAACCCGGCCATCACGATTTTCTTTTTGTTTTTCCCCGTGATGGCTTTGTAAGTGGGCGCGTCTTCCCAAGCATTCATGGTCGTGCGGTCGTAGTAAGTCGTGGAGGCTGCCGGGTAAAATTCCTCGACTTCTGGGAAAACCGGGCCGCTAAAACTCTTTTCCGCCACCGTAGTCACGACGGTTGGAACGTTGAAGATTTTGGATGCTCCAGCGATGATGGCCGTGTTGGCTCGCAGTTGGTCAACAGGCTGATTGCGCACGGAAAACGCCATTTGGCTTTCATGGTCAATCAGCATCAGTGAGTGATTGGTGGGGTCGAGCAGTTCGGGTGAGGGTTTTTGCATCCCGAATTTGAAGGCAAATGCCGCCGGGATGAACAAGAGCAAAAGGTATTTGACTGAAATTTTCATGATGTTGAAACGGTGTGTGTTTGTAAAATTTTTGAAAACATCGGGCTGCTGCGCGATGGTCAAATGACTAAGAGCGCATTCCGATTTTTACCTAAAAAATGTTGGCTTACAGCGTTTTACACGCTCAATGCGTGGCTATCCAGTTCAAAACGTAGTCGGCGTATTCCTTCCAAATCTTCTTGTCCGCCACCGCGTAGTGGTTGTTGCCTTTGTACTCTTTCAATTCCGTCACCGAGTCTTTGTACTTCGCGTACTGGTTGTAAATGCGGTGTGTGAGCGTGGCCGGCATGATGTGGTCAGCCGTGCCAGCGATGAACAGCATCGGCGGGTGCGGTTTTTTGAAATCCACATAGGTATCCGAAGTGAGACCGTCTCTTGTCAACATCTTCGATTCCGGCACGACGGATATTTCGTAGGCTTCTTTCTGGTCGGCCAATGACATTCCGTTGGTGAAGGCGTATTGCCAGGTTTGGAACGACATCAGGTAGTCTTTCTTCGTGGAGGTGAAAAGCCCCAATGCGCCCCAACCGGATTTCAAAAACGAAAACTCGTAAGGAAGCACGCCCTGCGGCGGCACGGGATGGATACAAATGCCTGCTGCGGAAAGACCGCGATTGACCAACACCTGTGTAATCAAGCCGCCCAGCGAATGGCCGATGATGATGGGTTTTTCCGGCAGCGCCCGCACGATGGCGTCGTAGTGGTTGATGACTTGCATGAGACGCAGGTTGGCGATGGGGCTGTTAGGGTGCTGGCTGCGAAGCACTTCGGGCGAGGCTTCTTTTGCTGGCCAGGGCTTTGCGATGACGTTGTAACCTTTGCTTTCGAGGTAGTTTTTCCAATCATTCCAGCCGCTGTAATGGACAAATGCGCCGTGAATGAGGACGACTGTTTTTGAGTTGATGTTGCTCATTTTTATTTCATTGAATGGTGAAGAAATGCTGAGGCGAGGCGTTGCGACGAGCGTGTTTTTTGACAGGATTTGCAGGATTTACAAGTTTTTATTTTATTGAAAATGAATAATTTAATCCTGTTAATCTTGTAAATCCTGTCAAAAACAACTTGTCAAACACTTACCGTACCGCCGATTTTGCAGCCGTTTCAATCACGTCGGCGACCTCTTTCGGTTTCGACATGAAGACAAGATGACTGCCTTTGATTTCAGTGACTTTCGAGCCGGAGCGTTTTGCCATAAAACGCTGGCCGTCAGGCGGGATGGTCTGGTCTTCTGTACCGATGACGTACCATGTAGGTTTTGTTTTCCAAGCCGGGTTTGCTATAGTGGCCCCAAAAACGGAAGCGTTGACGGGGATTTGCGAGTCGGCCATAAATTCAGCCTGCTCTTTAGGAATGTCGGCGCAAAAACCCGAGTGGTACTTGGCTTTGTCGTACCAAATGTAGCCATTTGCGTCGGGCGGCAAAATGCCGGAATTGGGCGCGGGCGGGCCGGATTTCAGCAGCCCCAACAGCGTCTCATTAGCATCGGGTTGGAAAGCGCAGATGTAAACAAGCCCGGCGACATTGGGCGCATTACCAGCCTCCGTGATGATAGCGCCGCCGTAGGAATGGCCGACAAGGATGGCCGGGCCGTCTTGGCGAGCCAACACCATTTTCACCGCTGCCACGTCTTCCGCGAAGCCAGTGTTCGGGTTGCCGACCACGCTCACGTTGTAGCCTTTCTTTTTCAAATCTTTGTAAACACCCTCAAAACCAGAGCCGTCGGCGAAAGCACCATGCACGAGCACGATGTTTTTGACGGGGGCGGCATTTTGTTCGGGAGTTGGGTCAACGGCGATATTGGCCGAGGAGAACAGGATGGCAGCGAGGATGGCGATGGAGAACATAGCTCCGCCAGCAATCCCCAGAGGAATTTGCTTTTTCATGCGTAAGATTGTTTAAAAAGTGAAAATAATTGATTGGATTGAGCCGATTGTTCGATTGATTCAATTAGGCTAAATCAGTCACTCGAATAAATCGGCTTAATCGGTTAATCGAAATAATCGAATCAATTCCCTATGTATTTCTTCAATTCTGCCGCCGCCTGAATAAACAGCGAGCGGGTAGCGGGTAACTCTGCCAAAGCATTGAGCAAGCCGAAATCGTGAATCATGCCGTCGTAGCGCACGAGCGTTACAGGTACTCCGGCTTCGTCCAACTTCCGCCCATACGCCTCGCCTTCGTCGCGGAGAATGTCGTTTTCAGCCACTTGAATGAGAGCGGGTGGCAAACCTTTCAACTGTTCGAGACTGGCTTGCAAGGGTGAGTGGTAGGGTTCTT
>CAYZVM010000332.1:0-3532 GCA_964481485.1 uncultured Saprospiraceae bacterium
ACGCGCGATTTCGAGCAGCACCCCCACGCCGCTGCCGCCGTCGTCTGCACCGAGAATGGGTTTGTTCTGGTCTTTGGTGTCTTGGTCGGCATGGAAGCGCGTGTCCCAGTGCGCAGCGAGCAGAATGCGGCGCGGCACCTCCGGCTTGTATTGAGCGATGATATTGATGCCGTTGAAAGTAGCGCCTTTATAGTGTGGTGCCTGGAATTTTTGTTCGATGACCGTCATGCCGTGCCGTTTGAATTCGCTCACGAGCCACGCGGCGCATTTGCGGTGCGCTTCGGTGTTCGGTACGCGCGGGCCGAAGTCTACTTGTTTTTTTACAAACAGATACGCCGAATCCACATTGAAAGTTGGGGTGGGGATTTGCTTGGCAGGCGGCGGGGCAGGATTGTTGGCAGCAGGCACGTTAGTGTCTGATTTACAACGCTGTACCCCGATAAGCAATGACGAGAGTGAAAACAAAACGATGAGCGCGAAGGCTAATTTTTGTCGAGAATTTTTTGACGACATATTGTGACTTTTTACGGAAATTCGCCGCAAAGAACGCTAAAATCAAACGGCTTCTTCTCCATCCTTTTTCTTACTAACAAAACATTACAAAATGAAAAAAGTATTTCTCCCGCTGCTCGCGCTCGTCGCGCTGCTTGCCTTTCAAGGTTGCAAATCCTTCCAGTTGCCTTACGGCAAAGACTTGAAAGTTACACAGTTGCTCGGCCAGACGGTGCCTGCTGCCGCCAACATCGGGTTCAAATTTGACGAAGCCGAAAAAAGGATCACGGGCAAAGCAGGCTGCAACAATTTCAACGCGCCATACACGCTGAAAGGCTCGAAACTTACCTTCGGCGATGGCGTGGCGACTAAAATGGCTTGCCCTCAAATGGAATGGGAAGACAAATTCCTCGGCATGCTCAAGGACGTGAGAAGCATCAAACAGGTGGGCAACAAGCTCCAACTGTTGGGCGAAGGCGGCAAAGCATTGGCCTACTTATCGGAATAAGCAATTGAAAGTCAATACATTGACCGAGCGTGTGCGGTGCTGACCGCACACGCTTTTTTGTATCTTGAATTGCCCAAAACACGGACTTTGCCCCGACGGCTTGTATTTCGTTTTCACAGTTCGGCACACACAATTTTCTCATACTATCAGATTTTCACCCACTTATGAGCGCAGAACTCCGCCGCAGCCTCACCTTGTACGGCCTTATCATGATAGCCGTCGGCAGCACCATCGGGAGCGGGATATTCCGCACACCCGGTGGCATTGCCGCGCACGTTCATTTGCCCGAATACGTCATCGCGCTGTGGGTGCTGGGCGGCATCGCCGCACTGACCGGGGCACTCACTTTCGCCGAAATGGGCAGTATGTTTCCCGGCGCGGGCGGGCTGTATGTGTATCTGCGAGAGGCTTATGGCGACGCGGTGGGTTTTGTCTATGGCTGGTTCATTCTGTTTATCAGCACATCGGGAAGCATCGCCGCGCTGAGTTTGGTATGCGTGGAGCATCTGATGTACTTGTTCGGTTTGGGGCGCGACCACCCGTTGGAGTTGCCGGTGGCGGTGGGCATGATTGTTTTTTTGACCGTCGTGAACCTTTTTGGGGTGAAAATCGGCGAATGGATAGCTAACTTGTTCACCGGGGCAAAACTGCTGGGGCTGGCACTCATCATCGGCGCGGGTTTGTTTTTTGCTGGGCCGGAAGCCGCCGCCGCTAATACCGCGAGCAGTTTTGCTAACAGCCCGCCGACGAATTTGTGGACTGCTTTCGCGCTGGCGTTCGTGGGTGTGCTGTGGAGCATCGGGGGGTGGCACCATGCTTCCTACATGGCTGGCGAGGCCCAAAATCCGCAGCGCAATGTGCCGCGTGCCATGGTGCTCGGTGCGCTCATTGTCACGCTGGTGTACGTGCTGGCCAATGTGGCCTATATGCGTCTGTTGCCCGTGGAGCAAATTGCCCATTCAAAAACCGTCGCCGCCGATGCCATGAACAACCTCGTGCCGTGGGGCGGCATGCTCATGGCTTTTTTGATTGCACTCAGCACGTTTGGCACCACGGGGATTTACTGCATGACCGCGCCGCGCATCTATTTTGCGATGGCCCGCGACGGTATTTTTTTCAAAAAACTCGCAGAGGTACACCCGCGTTGGCGGACACCGGTAAATGCCATCCTCGCCCAAAGTGTGTGGTCGCTCATCCTGTTGCTGTTCTGGGGCACGTTTGAAAACCTCATCGAGTACGTGACTTTCATGGATTGGGTGGGGCTGATGTTGGTGGGCACCACGATTTTTGTTTTTCGGAAAAAAAGACCTGATGCGGAGCGCGGCTACCGTACGGTACTCTATCCGTTCACACCGTTGGTATTTGTCGGCATTTCGTTGTGGTTCATTGTTTTCACACTGGTGGAAAATCCCGTGCGGGCAGTGGCAGGCATCTGCGTAGCAGTGGCGGGTTTGGGTGCGTATTGGTTTTATTTTAGGAAAAAAATGTAGCTTGTAGCGTGGAGGTTTTTTTAGAGAAAAACACCTCGCGCATCGCATCTGAATCTATTGAAAATCGTGCAGGGCAATCAGAATAAGACCGAAAAACGCCACAATGGTTATGAGAATCAGCACATTGATAGCTGGCGCCAGCCACGACCAAGCCGTGCGTTGTTGCCGCGCGCCGCGCAAGCCGAGCCAAAATCCGTAGAAACTCAACGCCACGGTTGCCAAAAGCAGGGTCAAAGTTATCCAAGATTTCCCGCCGGAAAATTGTGGCGATTTGGCGAAAAGCCCCATCGAAAGGCAGGCCAACACGGCGATGAGCAGGGAGCGGTTAGTGTCGTTCATAGTTGATTTGTTGATTCTGGGATTTGTTGATTTGAAACGAACGCAGATTTGACAACTTTTGAAAAGTTGTCAAATCTGGGGCTGTTCGCCGTGCATCGTGTGCCGTCTGCCGTAAACCGTTAAATACACCCACCCAATGAAACTCATTGCGGCGGCAAAATAAAACACGGCGGGCATTCGCGCCCAGTCATTTGCAAAATACCAGCCCGATAAAAACGCGCCGCCGCCGATGGCAATTTCCAGCGCAATATACATCGTCGCCAATGCCCGGCCTTTTTGCTCCGGGCGACCCAAGTCCACCGTCCAAGCATTGATGGCCGGGGCAAACACGCCGTTGCCGAGGCCAAACATGACCGACGCGAGGTAAAAAAGAGCCGGGGAATCTGCTTTCGCAAAAGCCACCATAGACGCGGCGATGAGCAAGGCTGAGATTTTGAGGACTGGCACACGGCCCAATTTGTCGGAGATTTTTCCGGCAAAAAACCGTGTGGAGATGCTCGCAAGGGTGAAAAGGGTGAAAAACAGCCCCCGGTTCCCTACCCCCAAATGGTCGCTCAAATCGGGCAGCAGCGTGAGGACAACCCCATAACTGAAATAACAAAAAATCATGGTGATGGCCGAGGGCAGCGCGAGTGGGTCGAACACGTCTGCTTTTGTGACTTTCAACAGGCTCCACCGAAATGGCTGTTTGTTGTGCAGGGTT
>CAYZVM010000333.1:0-1371 GCA_964481485.1 uncultured Saprospiraceae bacterium
CGTGTATGCCAACACATCTGGTTCTTTTACAGGCACTTTTAAAAGCACCAATGGCGGCGATACTTGGTCAGCGCTTAGCGCCAGCAGTAACCCAAATTACTCGTCTTTCGGTTGGTGGTTTGGTCAAATCCGGGTGGATCCCACCAACCCGGACCGCGCGTACACCCTCGGCGTGGACTGGCGAAAAACGGACAATGGTGGGAGTTCATGGGGTGGTGTCAGCACCTATTTACATGCTGACTACCACGCGTTGTACATTCATCCTGCCAACCCCAATTTCATAGTGGTGGGCAATGACGGCGGCATTTACATTTCTACAAATGGAGGTAATGCTTGGGAACACAAACCTTTCCCAGTCACGCAGTTTTATACCTCCGAGATTGATTTTCAAAACCCTACCAATTTCTATGGCGGCGCACAAGACAACGGCACCGTGCGTACCGTCACCGGAAATCTTGATGACTGGTTGGATATCCTCGGCGGCGACGGGTTTGTTACACTCGTTCACCCAAGCAACAGCAGCCTATGGTATGCAGAATCCCAATATGGCGGCTTTTACGGGACAAATGGTGCTGGTGCCCCTTCGAGCCAGCGCTACAACTGGAATACGCCCTACATTTTCGACCCAAACAACCCTACCATCATGTATATCGGTGCGGAAAAACTTTTCAAATCCACTAACAGCGGCCTGAACTGGAATGCTATCAGCAGCGACCTCAGCAATGGCTCGACTGGGCAAAATGGCGTTGTGTATGGCACTATTTCAACCATAGCCGCATCGCCGCTCGATGGCAATGTTTTGTGGGTGGGTACAGACGACGGCAACGTGTGGTTTAACGCCAATAGCGGCGCCAACTGGGCAAAAGTTTCTACTAATCTGCCCAAACGTTGGGTTACTCGCGTCGTGGCCGACTTGTGGGAGAAAAACACCGCTTATGTTTGCCTGTCCGGTTTTCGGCATTTCGACGACATGGCGCATATCTACAAAACCACCGACAACGGCCAAACATGGTCCAGTGTCTCTGGTAACCTACCAGATGTGCCGGTAAATGACCTTATCCTAGACCCCGCAGACCCCAATACTTGGTATATCGCTACAGATGTTGGCGTATTTGCGACCTACAATGGCGGCTCCGATTGGGAACCATTTGGCATCCATTTGCCCAATGTGCCAGTGCTTGACTTGACGTTCCACGTGCCTTCGCGCACGATGGCCGCAGCTACTTATGGCCGCTCCATGTTCCGTGCTACACTGCCGTTGCCGACGAACACATTTTCACCTGAAGTGGTTGAAAATGTAAAAGTTGTGCCCAATCCGTTCAGCGAGGAGACGGCGATTTCTTTCTCTGTTTTTGAAAAACAAAATGCCCG
>CAYZVM010000333.1:1471-3514 GCA_964481485.1 uncultured Saprospiraceae bacterium
GGGCTTTCGGCGCGTCCTTTTTTTCTTCGTAGAGTAGCCCCAACTGGAGCGCGGCATTGCAAGCAAAATACCAAGGGTCTTTCGCGCCGTTGTCCACCGTTTGGGTGTAGAGCCGGATGGCATCTTGAATTTTGCCCAATTTGTGGGTGATGCGACCGAGCCGGTAGGTGTATTCGAGGCTTTTTTTGCGGTCGGCAGCATAATCGGACACATTATTTTTCAAGAGGTCGTAGCCGCGCTGGTGGTAGCCGCCATCGAAAAGCAGGCGCGCACGGAGTAGGCGTTGGTCGGGTATTTCGCCGGAATTGGCTTCGCGGAGCGCGGCCTTGTCGCCCTCCGAATTGGCCGCGCCTTTGAGTTTCACATAATTCATATAAGTGCGATAGCCACTTTCATTGTCGTTGGCGAGATGGTACCACGCCAATTTCTGGTAGGCTTCCTTGATGCCGTTCTCACCTTTAAAATTATTGACAAATGCTTCCAATGCCTTGTTTGCGTCGCCGTCGAGGCGGCGAAGTTTGGCGAGGCCGAGCATATAACTCCGGTAGTGAAACGGCGCATATTGCGCCCCCGTCGGGCTTTCTTGCAAAAGCCGGATAGCCTCATCATTTTGCCCGGTGCGCATGGCGACGGTGGCTTTCGTATACGCTGCAAGTGGGTTTGATTTGGGATTCAACTTGCTGTTTTTCAAAGTGTTCCACGCGACATCGCCCCGGTTGTTCAAATACAATTGTAAAAACGAGTAGGCCGCCACAGTTTCATCTTCAAAAACAAAATCGTTCTTTTTGGCGTAAGCCAGTGCCTCTTCCAATTCGCGCATTCCCTGCTCGGTGCTGCCTTCCATACCGCCCAATGCCTTCACTGCCCAACGGTATTCTTCTGGCACGTTGCCAATCAGGGCGTGCATTACGCCGAGGCTTTTTTTGTTCGCAGCAAAATCGGGGAATTTGCGGTGGTTTTCTTCCAACAGCGAATATGCCTGTTTGATGTCGCTCATGCTCGCCAGAAAATCATTGTAACGGCTGCGCGTGATGGCCCATTGGAGGCGGATTTCGGCTTGGGTGTAGAGAAACCACGGTGAATCGGTGGGGCCGCGTGCGATTTTGTCCAAACGCGGCTCCATGTTTTTTGCCAAACGCTGGTATTCGGCTTGGTTGTCGTTGACAAAAACGGTGAGGAAATCGAGGTAGTTTTCCAGATAAACAGCGATGAGGTTGTCTGGCTCGTTGCGCTGCATCGCCTCCAAAGCGGCGCGGGCTTCCACAAAGCGCAGGCTCACAGTTTTTTGGTAGGCATCTTTGGCAGAGATGGAAAAATCAAAATATTTGGCGGCGGGAATCGGCAAGGTTGCCGAATTGGAATCGGCTGTTTTCGGAAAAATGAACAGCGTAATAAGTGCTGCGATAAAAGTCGAGCGAGCGTGTTTATTCATAGACAAAATGATGGCGGAATACTTTTGGGTGAAAAAGACGCACAAAAACGCCCAATAAATACACTTTGTTTTCAGCCAGACTTGGCAGAATCGTCTTCTGCGGGGGATTCGCTCGGCAGTTTCGCCACCTTCACTTTGGATTTTTTTTCAACGGCATCAACACTTTTCTCTTCCTCCTTGTCAATAGGCTGCGCCGACGGCTTTTCTCGCAGCCCATTCGTTTTTGGTCTCCCCAATCCGGTCACTCGAAAAATCCATTCGTAAATATTTGAAATAAAAGTTTTATCCACCAAAAATGTAAGCACTGTGGTGAGCAACGTGGAGCAGAGAATGATGGAAAAAACAACTGATTGGATAGTCTCCCCGCCCGGCACACCTTGCTGCGCCGGGAGCGAAGCCAGTACCGCAGCACCCAGTCCTTTGGGTATCATGGCCGCCATAAAAGCCGCGTCTTTGAAGGGTGTGTTGTGTGGCACGGAAAGCCGCACGATGGGGATGCGCACCAAGAACAGCGCCCCGGTGATAATGCCCCCCAGCGCAAAAGGCCACCAATCATAGAGCCGCACCGAGAGGCCAATATAGACGAAGAAAAACGTGCGGAGCAAAAACAC
>CAYZVM010000334.1:0-3482 GCA_964481485.1 uncultured Saprospiraceae bacterium
CAATTGGTGCATCAAGTCGGCGCGTTCGTAGAGCCATATCAGGTTGAAACCCAACACGGCTTTGTTGTTTTCGGGCAATTGCTGCGGGTCTATTTTTGGTCGGGTGAGGAAATGGTAGAGCAACCGGAAAATATTGGGGCGGTTGCCCACGCTGGCGTACCGCGCCGAGCCGAACACGACGAGCCGACCCATCGGCGTGAGCATTTTGAACGGAATGGAAAAATATCGCCCACCCACGCTGTCCATCACCAGTTCGAGCGGGCGCTCGCCGAGCGCGTTTTTTAGTTGTTGTTCAAAATCCGCGCCGCGCACGATGACCTGGTCGTAGCCTTCTTTTTTCGCAAAATCTACTTTCGCCGCACTGCCGACCGTGCCGATGGTGAAGCAATCGTAAGCCTTCGCAATTTTCAAAGCCTGCAATCCCACGCCACCCACTGCGCTGTGAATCAACACGTTCTGTCCTTTTTGAAGATTGCCCAAAAATTTCATTCCGTAATAGGCCGTGAGCGTTTGCACGAGGTAGGCCGCACCGGTTTTGAAATCCCAATCCTCCGGCAGCGGGATGACATATCGGGCGTCAATATTCAAATGCGAGGTGTAGCCGCCGAAACGTGTCACGCCCATCACCCGGTCGCCGGGGCGAAGATGGGGCACGCCCTCCCCCACCCTTTCCACCGTGCCAGCGTATTCGAGGCCGGGGGTAAATTCGTCTTTTGGCGCGGCTTTGTACAAACCCCAAATGGCGAAGAGGTCGGCAAAATTCAACCCGACGGCACGAACGGCTACTTGCACTTCACCCGCAGCGGGTTCGGGCAGATTGAACTCGCGGAGTTGCATATTGGCGAGATTGCCGGGTCGGAGGCGGTAGGCGCGTGCGTTCATGTGTGTTGGTTAATACCCAACTTTCCGAAAGTTGTCAACTTTCGGAAAGTTGTTGGGTGATTCTAATTTTCGGAAAGTTTTGTGGCGTGTTCAGTGTAATAAAACCCCAATTGCCGCCGCAAATCTTCCGGCAGGCCGGGCAGTTCCGACCTCGGTATCAGCAGGGTGCTGATGTTGTGCAAGTCTGTGAAAATGTGGTGTTTGACCGCCGTGGCGTGGAGGTAGTCGTGACCTGATGAGCCGCCTGTGCCGATTTTTCTACCCAACATTCGCAGCACCATTTGGGCATGGCGGTAGCGCCACGTGGTGAAAAGTTCGTCAATGTCAATCAGGCAGCGCAGCAGGTTGAAAGGTTGGTGGAGGATGGGCTCGTCGCGGTAAAGATTGATGAACAAGGCTGCCACCGTGGCGCGATAGGAGAGTCGGAGTTTGCCTTCTTCTTGCAATTGGCGATGCGCCGTCGGGTCGAGCACCGATTGAAAATAAGTATCGGTGCTGCCCAACATTCGCAGCCGCATTTCCTTTTCGTCCTCTCCCAAATAGTCCGTGGAGCGAATGGCCGCCTGTTCTTTTTCCAACATATTGCCGACGGCGGTGCGGTAGTGCGCGAGGAAATCGAATTTTCCAAAATTCAAAAAAGGCGTGCGCTCCAGCCATTCTTCCACCACGCTGAACAAGGTGCCGCTGGCGTTCATCCGTTCCAATTCGGCCTGTTGTGTCTTGGCAAAATCGGAGGCGTAGTGTTTGTTGTTGTAAGTGATGCGCTCCTGTTCGGGCAGACCGAGCATGGTTTCTACTTGCCGAAACTGAAAACTCTGGAAGCCGGAGGCCGGGAACAAATAGCCGCGAAAATCGAGAAAATCCAGCGCGGTCATCGTCTCCAACACCTGAATTTGTTGGATGAGCAATCGCTGTATTTCGGCCACGCGGTTGAGCCTAGCTACCGCCGTGCCGATGCTGCGCTCATCCACGTTGTCGCCTTGGAACATATCAATCACAGACTGCACCTCGTGGGCTATCTGCTTGAACCAAAGTTCGTAAACTTGGTGGACGATGATGAATAGCATCTCCTCGTGGGCGGGTTTTTCTTCCAATTCCGCGCTGCGCAATTGTTGTGCGCCGAGGATTTTGTCCAATTGGAGATAGGAGTGGTAATGAACGGTCGCGTACTTCTGGTCGGGCTTTGACATCTTTATTTTTGTTTGTTGGGCAAAAGTAGAAATCCCGACCGAAGTGCGCCCCACCAATGCAAATCAAGCCACCGACATCTCCCGCGATGTTTCCTGTTTGTCCTTTTTTATTTCAAATTCAACAAACAGCACGGCTACCACGGCTGCCCCGACGAGATAACTCGCCACCATCCAAACATACCACGCGCCCACATATTCCCGCGCCCCAAACCAATCGCCGCCCATTTGGTAAATCCCCCACAAACCCAGCGCGGATTTGGCGATTTCAAAAAACATGGCGTAGCGGTTGCGGTCCATCAGTTCCGTGTAGGCAAACACCGACGCGAAGATGAACGCCCCGTACCAGAATATGCCCGGCGAGCCGATTTGGCCGAGGTAGGCGAAAAAATACACGAGCAGAAAATAGTTGAAAAACATCTGCACCCACGCCCACGCGACAAAAACCCACGAGGATTTGGTGTCGTATTTTTCAAAATGATAGGGGTCTTCAATTTTAAAAACCGGGTATTGCGCCGCCACGTCGGCAGGTCGCCAGCCCGTCGGCATGAACCAGATACGGATTTTGTCCCACCAACTTTTCGTCCGCCAGGCATCTTTCAACAGCAGCCAAGAGTGCATAAAATTGATTTTGATGGGGTTCCAAGTGCGCGCCGGGCGCGTGATGCCGTACACCGGCGGCACATCGGGTAGTTCTTCTTGGAACGAACCGAACAACCTGTCCCAAATATTGAAAACCTGCCCGTAGTTTTTGTCCATGTATTCCGGGTTGATGGCGTGGTGTACCCGGTGCTGCGAGGGCGTGACGATGAGGTATTCCAAAATGCCCATTTTGCCAATCAACTGCGTGTGATACCAATATTGCAAAAACAGATGAATCGGTCCGATGACCGCAATCACCATCGGCGGCACACCGAGCAGGGCCGCGGGCAGGAGCAGAATGGTAAAATAATTGACAATCGTGGAGATGGACTGCCTCAGGGCGCACGACAAGTTGAACTCCTCGCTGCTGTGGTGGATGATGTGCCGGTTCCATAGGAAATTGATTTCGTGGCTCCAGCGGTGCACCCAATATCCTTGAAAATCAACAGCCACGAATGCAATGAGATACACCGCCCACGTCGCCTCAATTTGGGTAATCGCCACTTTTTCCACCAACCAACTGTACGCCAAAATACTGACGCTCAAGCCCAACACGTCTTTCACCACATTGGTGATGCCCGAACTGAAACTCGACACACTGTCCAAGCCGCGTATCACTTTTTTGCCCAAATACCACTCGAAGCCTTTTTCGATGAAAAAAAGCCAGAAAAAAATTGGGACGACGATGTTCAAAATAGCGCCGTATGCTTCCATGTCTTTATCAGAATTCGTGAAACCGTTTTTTATCGCGCTGCAAACTTACGGAACCAA
>CAYZVM010000335.1:0-3476 GCA_964481485.1 uncultured Saprospiraceae bacterium
GTTTCGCTGAACCACATCTTATTCCCAAACGGGTCAGTCAAAGCCATATAAATGCCGCCCCAAAAGGCATCCTCGACTCCGGGGCGAAGGTATTTGTAATTTTTGGCAACGAGGCTTTGGTGCCACTCGCGCAAGCCCGTGCAGCGCAGAAAAACTTTGCCGCCGGGGGTACAGTCGCCGACGTGTTCGCTGAGGTGGAGGGTCAGGTCGCCGAGCGAAACTTGCATATACAGTGGCATTCCTTCCTCGAAACGGTGTTCCCAATCTACCTGGAAACCCAGCCAGTCGCAGTAGTATTCCCGTGCTTTTTGTTCGTCGAAGATGCGGACGACGGGGATTGTTTTTTCGATGTTCAGCATGATTGATGGAGGCTGATAAGGGTTGATGGAGGTTGATAATCAACCTCATAAACTCTCATCATCCATTTTTTAGACTTTAAAATGCGGATTTTTGATAATCCCTATGATGTTCCCCCAAGGGTCTTTCACCGTCGCTACCCAGATGTCGCCGCCCACATTGGTTGGTTCCATTTTGGCGGTAGCGCCGAGCGCCAGGAGGGTCTTAAAAGCCGCCTGAATGTCGTCCACGCCCCAGTAGGTTTCGATGTTTTCACCAATTTTGCCGTTGTCGGCGTCCCCGCCGACAACATGGTTTTCAATCGGCTGCAAACCCAGTTCATAGCCGCCCACTTCGAAGCCGACGTAGAAAGGTTCGTTGAAATAAGGCTGAAAGCCAAGCACTTTGGCATACCATTCCGTCGCGGCGGCGAGGTCGGGCACACGGTAGATGCAGGTGCGGAGGCCGAGGAAAGGAGATTTCATGACTGTTGATTTGTTGAAATGGTGATGCGTTGATTTGTAAAACTACTTTTTCGGCAGCGTCTCCACAAAATCCCTCGCCCACGCCACCAACTCGCCGAGCCGCTCGTCGTTGTCCCAAGCTTCGGCTTCTACGAACAGCCAGCCTTTCATGGGTTTGCCGGTGATGTCCATCGGGCGGCACCAGGGCTGAGTGAGCAATTCTTCCTCCTCATTTTTGCCGACGCGCAGCACGAGCAAATCTTTATAAACACCCGTCACCATATTGCCATGCACGAGATAGCCCGTGCCGCCGAACATCTTTTTTCGTTCAGCATGAGGCCATTGGGCGGTGATGCGCTGGAGTTTGTCGTCAAGTGCAGGGTTGTAAGGCATGGCGTTTTGTTTTATGCTCAGATTTTTGTCATTCTGTCGGAATCTGTCCGCTCTACAAGGGAAGAACGGAGAGCGGACAGATTCCGACAGAATGACAAAAGGAGGTTGTGCGACGGCAAAAGTCGCAAATTGTTTTAAATAAAAAAACTTTTTGTTGCAAAAATCAGGTCTTTTCTTCCTCCTCTCCCGGCGACCTGAACCGCAACACGTCGTGCAACATCACACCTACAATTATCCCCGCTGGGAAGAAAAACACCTCCGTTTGCCAAGCCGGGAAAAACGCCACGCTAAACATGGCGCCCAGCAAAAAACTGCACATGACGATGACCCGAAGCAGTGCCTCGCGTTGAATCAGCCGCCGTTTTTCACCTTCTGAATGGAAAATCTCGGCGATGTCCACGCCGAGTTCATTCACCACCCCCGTCATCTGGCTGGCCTTGATGAGCGAAGAAGTGGTGAGGCTCACCATCGCGTTTTGGATACCGATGGAAAAGAGAATCATGCCCGGAAACGCGACGGGGTGGAGCGTCATGGAGTTGTCGGTCGAATTGCCGACAAGTATAAAGATGCCAGCCACCACCGCCAGCGGCAGCAGGTGCAGGTAGCGCCATTTGAGTAGTTTTTCGCGCTCTACGCACCAGCCTGCAAAAAAGCCACCAAGAAAAAACGCGAATAGCCACGCGAAGATGGCACCCGCCGTGTTGAGTTTGCCCTGATACAAATCCTGCGCGATTTGCGGCAACAGCCCCGTCACATTCGTCACCACCACCGAAAATGTCATCAGCCCGGCGTAGATGACAATGCCCGAACTGAACGGATAGATGAACGCATACAGCATTTTGATGCGAAACGAGCGCCGCCGCACTTTCTCGCTCGGCTTGGGCAGCATACTGACCAAAGTGGGTGGGTAGAGATATTCGTACCAACGGTTTTTCATAAAGCGATTAAAGTTTGAGGAGCGTGGAGGGATTAGATTGAGAAAGTTGAGAAAAGTTGAGTTTTTTTGCCGCGATTTTTCCTGTCAAACAAATCAGCGGGAAAACGAACGACTCATGCGCACGATTGATTCTTGGCTTTCTATTCCCGCCGACTCCGATTTTTCATTGCACAATCTGCCATTTGGCATTTTCCATACTGGCGATGTAAAAGCCCGCGCGGGCATCGCCATCGGCGACCATATTGTTGATTTGGCAACGGCTGCCGAGGCCGGTTTGTTTGGGAAACGCCGTTTTTTCAAAAAAATATTTGAACAAACGACCCTCAACGAGTTTATCGCACTCGGCAAACCTGCCACCAACCGCGTCCGCCGGAAAGTGCAGGATTGGCTCGCCCAGCCCGTCGCGCCCGAAAACGCCGACCGCATTTTGGCCGACCGCCGGAAGGCAACCATGCTCCTCCCGGTGCGCGTCGGCAATTATACGGATTTTTACAGCAGTATCGAACACGCTACGAACGTAGGCAAAATGTTTCGCCCCGACAACCCGCTGCTGCCCAACTGGCGCTGGCTGCCGGTGGGCTATCACGGCAGGGCTTCCTCCATCGTCGTGAGCGGCACGCCGATTCGCCGCCCTGCGGGTCAGATTGTTCCAAAAGGTCAAGAAACGCCCATTTTTTCCCCGTCTCAACAACTTGATTTTGAATTGGAAATGGCCTTCGTCATCGGCAAAGACAGTGTGCTTGGCGAGCCGATTCCCGTTGACAAAGTGGAAGAATACATCTTTGGCCTCGTGTTGTTCAACGATTGGAGCGCCCGCGATATCCAACGTTGGGAGTATGTGCCACTCGGCCCTTTTTTAGGGAAAAGTTTTGCTTCCTCCGTTTCTCCGTGGCTCGTGCCGCTCGAAGCGCTCAAGCCATTTCGTGTAAAAGGGCCGAAACAAAACCCCGCGCCATTGCCGTATTTGCACACAAGTGGTGCACAGAATTACGACATTGCGCTCGAAGTTTCACTCGTTTCGCAGAAAAATAACGGGGAAAATATCATCGCTCGCTCCAATACCAAGTACCTTTACTGGTCTATGGCACAGCAACTGGCGCACCACACCTCAAACGGTTGCAATGTGTGTGTCGGCGACATGATGGCTTCTGGCACCATCAGCGGCCCAGAGTCCGGCAGTTACGGCTCTATGCTCGAACTCTCCCGTGGCGGCCAACAGCCACTGCCACTGAATGACGGCTCCACGCGCACATTCCTCGAAAATGGCGATACGCTGACCATGCGCGCCTATGCTGAAAAGGACGGGGCAAGGGTGGGATTTGGCGAGGTGACAGGAAAAATTATTT
>CAYZVM010000336.1:0-3464 GCA_964481485.1 uncultured Saprospiraceae bacterium
TTATGAAAGTTTATTTGGGTCTATTTCATATTCACTTTCAAAATTTTAACTCGCCTTTCTCACCCCTCTCACTTCTCTCACCTAAATAATAGGGCAGGTTTTGAATTTCGCGAGCGGTTTCACTTTGTAAAAGCGATAGATAAGCGCCACTTCGGGGCCGCCCCGGCGGTTGGTTATGATATTTACGTCCGAAAATGGGTTCATGTCATAAGTGAATCCGAGTGTCCAAGTACGCCACAGCAGCTCTACATGGGGGATAAGGGCATCCTGATAACGATGGCGGTAGTCCAATCCAACTTGGAGTGCTAGTTCGCGGTAAGGTTTTTGGTTGAGGTGCATACGAAGGCCACCGCCATAAACAACCTCGCGGTAGCCGCCTTGCCGTTGGTAAAGTCCTTGCCCAACGAGGTCGAATGTGGAGGACAGTTGTACCAAACCCATAGCGTAAATGGTCAGTTTGCTGTACAATTTCACATTGCCGGGTTCGGTCAAGTCCGACGACCAGAAATCGTGGTTGGGGCGATTGATATGGTGCAGACCGGCACCTACATCGAGGCGACTGCGTTTGGTCTCTGATTGGAGTCGTAGATTGCCGCCTGCGCTGAGGTCAAAATATTTGAGGCTGTTGCTTTGGAACAGTTGGTCTTCACGAGCGTCGGCAGCGGGGTCAAAAATGCAGTCCACCCATTGCGCATCAAAAGTCAGGCGATTCGTGTCGAAAGCCCGCTGGCCAAATGCCGGGGTGACACCGACGGTCAGGAATTTATTGCTGGCCAGCGGCACTGTGACCGAAATCGGTATCCCTACTTGAATCGAAGTAAGGTGGATGCTGCTTTGGCGGTCGTAGTTGAGGACGAACGAGCCGGTCAGGAATCGGTCATACTTTCCTTTTGTCCAATAAACCTTGTTTTCCACGCTGCCCGAAAAAGTGGTGTACGGCACCGGCACACTCTGCCATTGATTGCGGTAGTTGCCCACGAAACGCAGGTCGCCGCCGAAAACCCCTGCCAATCCAGGGCTGAGGTTGAGGGGCGAATTGCCAAATTGGGAAAAGTGGATGTCCTGCGCGGTCGCGGCAAAAGCCGAGAACAAAAGCGCAAAAGAAAGGATGATATGCGGGCGTGATAAAGATATCTTCACAGTCGCTGATGTTTTGGATTTGGAATACGTTTCGGCAAAAGTATAGGCTTCTTTTAGCCTTACAAGGCCAGTTTCTGTCGCTTCAACGGCAAATAATGTACCAATGGCGCAACATGAACCCGTCCTGAAAGCTAAGGAGGCAACAGACTAAAATAACGAAGGGGGATAATCGCAGCCTCCGGTAAGCGAGGCGGTGGATGCTGCGACTCAAATCATGAGATAAAGAAATCGCCGTAAAGTTAGTGTTTTCATTTGTTGGCAAAAACTTTTGGGCATTTTAACACAAAAGGTTTACCTGAAATGGGCAACCATTCGCAAAAATGTCGTGCAACCGTCATTCAAAATGCAAGTTGCGCGGGGTGCCATCACTCAAAGTGCCAATAAAAAGTGCCGGGGGATGTCGCATCGCCCCGGCACTCCTGCCGTTATTAACCATGTGTGAATACCCTCGTCAAGCTATCTGCTCCAGCAACTTCCGCATATCCGTCCGTTCCGACACAATCCCGGCCACCTCGCTGATATGCACCCGCTCCTGCTGCATCGAGTCGCGCTCGCGGATGGTCACCGTGTCGTTTTCCAAAGTCTCGAAATCAATCGTAATACAATAAGGTGTGCCGATAGCATCCTGACGGCGGTAGCGGCGACCGACGGCATCTTTCTCATCGTATTGACAGAGAAAGTGGAATTTCAGTTTGTCAAAAATCTCGCGCGCTTTGCCGACGAGTTCTTCTTTGTTTTTCAGCAACGGCAACACGGCGCATTTCACAGGTGCGAGCGCGGGGTGGATTCTCAACACGGTGCGGCTGCTGTCGTCTCCCTGTGCATCGGGCACGGTCTCTTCCACGAGCGCAGTGGAAAGTACCGAAAGGAACATCCGGTCGCAGCCGACAGAAGTCTCCACGACGTAGGGAATGTAGTGCTCATTCAATTCAGGGTCAAAGAATTGCATCTTTTTGCCCGACAGTTGCGAATGGCTTGCGAGGTCAAAATCTGTGCGCGAATGGATACCTTCCAACTCTTTGAACCCGAATGGAAACTCAAACTGTATGTCCACCGCCGCATTGGCGTAATGCGCGAGATTGTCGTGGTCTTTGAACTTCAGTTTTGCTGCCGGGGTGATGGCTTGGTGCCAGGCCATGCGGCGCTCTTTCCATTTGTTGTACCACTCCATTTCGGTGCCGGGGCGCACGAAATATTGCATTTCCATTTGCTCGAATTCGCGCATCCGGAAGATGAATTGCCGCGCCACGATTTCATTCCGAAATGCCTTCCCGATTTGGGCGATACCGAACGGGATTTTCTGGCGCGTGGTTTTTTGAACATTCAAAAAATTGACAAAAATGCCCTGCGCCGTCTCGGGGCGGAGGTAAAGTTTGCCGTCGTCGCCCGTATTAGACATTTGGGTCGAAAACATGAGGTTGAACTGTCGCACCTCTGTCCAGTTGCGCGAACCCGTGTCTGGTTCGGCGATTTCGAGTTCGTCAATCAGTGCTTTCAAATCGGCCATGTCGCCGACTTTTAGGGCGTTGGCGAGGCGTTTTTCCACCGCTTCGGCTTTCTGGAGGTTTTCCAGGACGCGCGGATTCGTCTCGCGGAACAACTGTTCGTTGAAACTTTCTCCAAAACGTTTGGCCGCCTTTTCCACTTCCTTGTCCGCTTTGGCGAGCATTTTATCAATTTCCGTCTCAATCAAAACGTCGGCGCGGAATCGTTTTTTCGAGTCCTTGTTGTCCACGAGCGGGTCGTTGAAAGCGTCCACGTGGCCGCTCGCTTTCCAGATGAGCGGATGCATAAAAATGGCCGAGTCAATGCCCGTGATGTTTTCGTGCATCTGCACCATCGCCCGCCACCAATATTCTTTGATGTTGTTTTTCAACTCCACGCCCATCGGGCCGTAGTCGTACACGCCATTGAGGCCGTCATATACTTCCGAAGAGGGATAAATAAAGCCGTATTCCTTGCTGTGCGATACGATGCGCTTGAATAAATCTTCCTGCATTTTTTGAGAGAATGATGAATTATGAATGTTGAATGAAGCATGATACTCCGCTATCCGAAAGTTGGCAACTTTCGGATAGTTTGGATGCGTTTCCAAAAACTTCGCCACTTTGTCCGAAAAACGGCGCAAAGGTGGGGAAAAGGAGAGAAATGGGGAAACTTGCTTGAAAAGTTGAATTTCTTCGGAGCGGGTTTCGTTTCTCACATTTGGAGGAATTCGGGAAACGGGCAAACGGTAAATGTCAATAATCCCACACTGCTGGACATTTTTAAACACATAGTTGAATTGGTTAGTTAGGTTGTGTCCAATTTGCGTACCAAATAGG
>CAYZVM010000337.1:0-3438 GCA_964481485.1 uncultured Saprospiraceae bacterium
TGCAAAAGTGCGGAACAAAGGTGGCCGGAACACCAGCCCCAACACCCTGGGATTGAACCCGCCCGAAGGCCGCCGATATGGACCGTCTTTGACCAAAATGCCCATGAGCGCCGCGCCCAATAAGGCCAGCCCTGAGGTGGCGGCGATGACCCAACGCCAGTCCATGTCCACCGACAGGGTGTTCAACAAATGCGGGAAAGCAGTGCCCAGCACCAGCGCCCCGACCAAATAGCCCAATGCCTTGCCCAACCCGTGTTCGTACCAGTCGCTGCAAATTTTCATGCCCACCGGATATACACCGGCCAGAAAAAACCCGACCGCAAAACGTGCGGCCACCAAACCGGGCAGGTGGTTCGAGGTGCTGAGAATAAGCAAATTCGCCACCGCAGCCACCACGCCGGACACCACAAAAACCCGTACCGGAGAAAAACGGTCGGCCACCGAAAGCCAAGCATACACGAGTGTGCCGACCACAAAACCCAACTGAACCGCTGCCGTCATCGTCGGCAAAAAGTGCTGGTTGTCAGGAAATTGTTGCTGCAAGACGGGCAAAACGGCGTTCACCGCAAACCAGAGCGAGGTGCCAGCGAATTGGGCAAACACGACGGTGGGGAGGAAATGGGCAGGACAGGCAATTTTCTTTTCCACAGATGGGCGATCGGTGATTTGTTGACGGTGAAAACGGTGCGGTGAAGTTAAATTAGGGTGTGTCTGAAAAATGCTGTTGGATTAGAAAGTGGGAGATTTTGGGTTCTGAGCAAGCGGCTTTTTGAAGGGAATATCGGGGAATATTGCGTGAAAAAAATGCGCTGTACAGGTTCATAAAGATTCGCTTTAAAACCATCGAGCATTTTTCGGACACACCCTAATCTTGGCTGCGTGCTGAATTCGCGTCATCCGTCCCATCCGCTTTTCCATACTTCACATTGGTGGTGCTATACCGCCACCCTCACATTGTTGGGCATTTTCAATTTTTTTTACACATAGGCCATAGATCACATAGATTTTAAACCTTTGAAAATCACAAAACTATGTGGCCAACGTGCCTATGTGTTTAAAAATGTCCAGCAGTGTGCGCCACCCTTCCATTATTTTTCAAGCACCTTCACCTCAACCCGCTGGTTCGCGCGGTCGGCTTCTTTTGAAATAGCATTGACACGCGGCTGGGATTTTCCGTAGCCTTTATGCGTGACCCGGTCAGCCGCGATGCCGTTGCCCATCAGATAGCGCATCACGGAACGTGCGCGATTTGTGGACAACTCAATGGCGAAGCTGTCGCTGGGCCGCAAGTTGGTATGGCCGCCGATTTCGATTTTAAGGCTTGGGTGGCGCTTCAAGAAGGTAGCCAGAGCGGCGATCGTGCGGTACGATGTGGAGTCGAGTTTATAATCGTCTGCCTTGAAGTACAGGTGGTCGAGCTCGAGGATGCTGCCGACGCGCAATTTTTCGATTTCGGGATTGCGGCCAGCCTCAAAGACAGTTTTTCCATTGTCTGCCCCTGCTTTAGCGAAGGCGGTTTTTTCTGCCGAAGTTTCAGCGGGACCTGGCTTTTCTGCCTGAGCCTTTGCGCTCGGCTTTGGTGCAGGTTTGGGTTTCACTGTCGGCTTAATCTTCGCCGGTGTCGGCGGCTCTGGCATAGGCGCAAATTCGATTGTGATTTTGGCGCTGATATAGGCATGGCTGCCGTCGAACGCCAAGCTGACGGCTTCGACGAAGATTGTGTTGGTGACGTTGGTAAAAAAGTGATCCGTCACGTCGTACGTGTAGATTCTATTGTACATAAAGCCGGTCACGCTGCGGAAAAGGAACCAGTCGTCGTAGCCGTCTTTTAGTTTCCCGTCTCGCTTGTCCACACTTGCCAGCCGCTTATTGATATACACGCGTGCCACGTCATCGCAGTTGACCTCCAGTGTGGCCTTCCGAATAGGGGCAGCGCCGAGCTGCACGGTTTTGCGAAACTGGTAGGCCTCGCCTTCCGATTTGGCCGTGCGGTTGCGCCAGATTGGCACGGAACCGGGAATGATTTTCCCACGCCCATTGTGGTCAGCGGCCACTGCCTTGAAGGTTCCGCCGTGCAGCGGCGATGTCGCTGAGGCGACCTGCTCAGCCGACAGCGGGTATTCACCGAACTGCGATGGCTGGCCGCTGACATCCCAGCTTTGGTCGGTCACGATTGTGATAGGCGGTTTGCCCGCCAGTTTTTTATGAGCCGTGATAAAGCCTGAAGTGACGAAAAAAGTCGCTACGAAGGCTTGGGTGATAAAGCGATACAGATTCATGTGTCTTTGTTTAAAAGTGTGTGATGTTAAACTATTCACTGTCTTTTTGAGAAAGCACTTTGTTTTGCAAAGTAAAGATGAAAATTACACTCAAACAAAATCTGTCGGAATTAAATTTTTCTGACTTCTGATAGTGGATTGGTTTACAGGATGTTGTGAAGCAACTCGTCGGAGAGCTGATCCTTCGTTGTTTTATCCTTTCCGGCTTATTAATAGATGACGGGCGCAGTGTTGCTCATCTTCGGCTCAAGCTCGGGATTCCGGGTCATCCGCCGAGGTGCAAGGAGGTTGCGGGATAACCCAAACAGCTTCTAAAAAAATGATGAGCCTTGACCGCCTCGACTCGGCGTAGTTGGTTGTTTAAAGCATTAACATGAGTCCTCCCGGATTTTGGGAAATCACCATGTTGTTGAAAATCAGGTCTTTTAATTGCCCCGCTGGGTAGTGCGCTCAAAATGGCAAAAAAAAATCCTCCTTACTTTTGGAGTTACGACACAACAAAAGGAGGAGGAAAATGGAGTCCAAAAAAGAACTTTCACGCAAGTTAGAAAAAGCACGTGCAAAGAATGCACGTTTAACAAAAAAGAATCAAAATCAAGCACGCAGGATCAGGGATATTGAAGGCAGCCGCGCCACGTGGAAGGACAAAAGCAAGGCTAACGTTTTGAAAATCAATTCCTTGGGGCGACGTTGTTTTGGGGGTTCAAAGATGGCTGGCCTCAAAGCGTCCAAGCACTGGTATAGCATAAACATGATGGGTTTGTGCCTGAGTTTGCGCCTGGTTGCGGGTTGTAGTTTCAGGAGCATCGTCAAAATTATCGAGGTTTTTCGCCTGCGTTTTGTGCTGGAAGAAACCGACATACCTTGTGCCAACACGATTGAGAATTGGGTGAAGAAAATGGGCTATTACGAGATGGCCTATCGCAAAGGGGAGGGTTTAGGCGATTCCATAAGCGTGATCGTGGACGAGAGCATGCGGGTAGGCCCCTACAAACAACTCTTGGTACTGGGCCTGAACGCTGCCAAGGCGGACAGCAGCCCGTTGGACTGTTCGAGGGTGAGGGTCCTGCACATGAGCATAAGCAAATCGTACACAGGCGACCATGTCCTCTTCCCCGGGTGCGCAACCAATCAAAAGTAGAGGACATTCACAAATTCT
>CAYZVM010000338.1:0-3370 GCA_964481485.1 uncultured Saprospiraceae bacterium
GCCATTTGCAACTTCGAAATCAACTTGCCCTGACTTTCGCAAGAGGTCTATTGTACTCATGACACTAATGTTCTTGTAGTAATTGGCTATACCTTTCCCTTTTTTAACCGTGAGATTGACCGTAAAATCATTGGCAAGATGGATAAACTTGGGAAGGTTTATTTTCAAGACAAAGAGCCTGAAAAAATTAGACGTAGTTTCATGGAAATAACGAAGAATTTGAAAATGGACGATTTAATACTTGATGATGACCTTTGGGCATTCCCTTTGCCCAACGAACTCGAACTTTAAACACCCCAAAATCCCCGCCCACAAATTTAAAAAATCCCTCAAATCCCTCCCGCCTTCCAACTACCTTTGCGCCCGCTTTGTACTCCGGAACTCCGTTCCGGCAGCGCTCGCCAAGCAGGAACGGAGTAGTTCCGGCCTACAGCCCACAGCGCATTCATCATTTATCATTAATAATTCATCATTCGAAAAAGTGTCCGAAAAAATCATCTTTTCCATGTCCGGCGTGAACAAAACTTTCCCGCCGAGCAAACAAGTGTTGAAGAACATCTGGCTGTCGTTCTACTACGGCGCCAAAATCGGCGTGCTGGGCCTCAACGGCTCCGGCAAATCCACCCTGCTCAAAATCATCGCCGGGCTCGACCAGAACTACGAGGGCAAAATCGAGTTCGAGAAACAGTATAAAATCGGCTACCTCGCCCAGGAGCCGGAACTCGACGACTCCAAAACCGTCCGCCAAATCGTGGAAGAAGCCGTGCAGCACATCGTGGATTTGCTCCAAGAAAACGAGGATATCGGCACAAAACTCGGCGAGGTCACTGACGACGACGAAATGATGAAACTTATTGAACGTCAGGGCGAAGTGCTCGAACAAATCGAACACCTCGGCGGCTGGGAACTCGACTATCGCCTCGGCGTATTCATGGACGCCCTGCGCTGCCCGGAGGACGACCGCCCCATCAAAATCTGCTCCGGCGGGGAGCGCCGCCGCGTCGCGCTGGCGCGGCTGTTGCTTTCGCAGCCCGATATCCTGCTGCTCGACGAACCGACCAACCACCTTGACGCCGAGTCGGTGCAGTGGCTCGAACAATACCTCCAAAATTTCCCCGGCACCGTTATCGCCGTCACCCACGACCGCTACTTCCTTGACAATGTGGCGGGTTGGATTCTCGAACTCGACCGTGGCGAGGGCATCCCCTGGCAGGGCAACTACTCGACTTGGCTGGAGCAAAAAGCCAAACGTTTGGCACAAGAAGAAAAGCAGGAAGACAAACGCCGCAAACAACTTGAGCGCGAACTCGAATGGGTGCGCATGGGCGCGAAAGGCCGTCAGGCAAAAGGCAAAGCCCGTCTGAATGCCTACGATAAAATGGCCGGCGAAGAGAGCAAAGAGAAAGAAGCCAAACTCGAAATCTGGATTCCCAACGGCCAGCGCCTCGGCGACCAAGTAATTGACGTAAAGGGTGTGAGCAAAGCTTTCGGCGACCGGGTGCTATTTGAGAATCTGACGTTTTCAGTACCGAAAAACGCCATCGTCGGCATTATCGGGCCAAACGGTGTGGGCAAATCCACTCTGTTCAAAATGCTGGTGGGCAAAGAAAAGCCTGGCTCTGGCACCATCACGATTGGCGAATCGGTGAAGATGAGTTATGTGGATCAAAGCCACGAGGCCCTATTGCCAGAAAAAACGGTATACGACATCGTGTCGGAAGGCAACGACCTCATCCAAGTCGGCAACACCTCGGTGAACGCCCGCGCTTACCTGTCGCGCTTCAACTTCACAGGTGCCGACCAACAGAAAAAACTCGGTGTCTGCTCCGGCGGCGAGCGCAACCGCGTCCACCTCGCCATGACTTTGAAAGAAGGCGGCAACGTACTCCTGCTCGACGAACCGACCAACGATATTGACGTGAACACGCTCCGGGCGCTGGAAGACGCGCTCGACGATTTTGCGGGTTGTGTGCTCATCATTAGCCACGACCGCTGGTTTATTGACCGTTTGGCGACGCACATTTTGTCATTTGAGGACGACGCGGAGGTGGTGTTCTTTGAAGGAAACTTTACGGACTACGAAGAATCTAAAAAGGCTCGTCTGGGCGATATCACGCCACACCGCCCGCGGGTGAAGCACATTTTGGGGTAGTGGAGAAGCGCAAAACTGCTTAAACACATAGGCAGACAGGACACAGAGACCAGATTACTGTACATAGATCTTTGGTTTTCAAAACTCTGTGTCCTATGTGCCTATGTGTTGAAACGATTTTGCATTTTATGGGTTGAAACACAGGCCGGTTTATCTTTAATATTTTGTGCTGGGCCGATACTTGGGTTGTGGCGCTAAATATTTTTCAAAATCTGGACGCAATAATTTTTCCATTTCCAGAAAAAGCAAAACCTTCGCCTGTTCTGAAAACAATTTTTTCACCTAAACCCATCCTCCTCCTTATGAGCAATTTTCCTGCAAAAATCCAACAGATCATTGACGAAAATTACGAATTCCGTTTTGGCGATTACATCAGCCGCGGGTTCACACTGATGGGGCGCAACCCCGGTGGCTTCATCGGCTTCTTCCTCATTTTTATCGTGATTAGCCTCGTGCTGGCGGTCATCCCGATCCTCGGCACGCTGATAAGTTTGGTCATCAGCCCGGCGCTTTCGATTGGGCCATACAACGTGGCGGGCAAAGTGGACCGCAACGAGTCCAACGAGTTTGGCGATTTTTTCAAAGGTTTCGACCGGCTTTGGCCACTATTCCTGACCAGCATATTGACGGGTTTGATTGTTATTGCGGCTGCTTTGCCGGGTCTTATTATCATGTTTGCGGGAGGTTTTTCCCTGCTCGAGCAGGACGAGCCGTCGAGTTTGATGTGGGTGGGGATGTTGTTGATGATATTGCCAGCGATTTATTTGGGCGTTTCTTATGTGTTTGCGCCCATGTTCGTGTGGTTTTACGAAATGGAGCCTTGGCCGGCCATGGAGGCCAGCCGGAAAATCGTCTCCAAGCAATGGTTTATGGTGCTGCTGTTTTTATTTGCAGTCGGCCTAATTGCGATGGCGGGTTTGATTTTGTTGGGTGTTGGCATCCTTTACACCCTCCCAGCTATGATATGCGCACTTTATGCGGCCTTTGCAGATGTCAGTCGTTTGAACGAAGCAAGCGGCGGCGAGGCCGATTTGATTGACCATTTTGTGCCAACGGAAAGGTAGGGGCGGGTTATTTGGTTATTTGCTGAATTGGTTATTCGGTTATTTGAACGAAAAATCAACAAATAACCAAATCACCACAAATAACCAACATCATGCACATCCTCCAAATCGAATTTGCTACGCCTGAATACGACGAAGCCGTGCGGCTGCGCTA
>CAYZVM010000339.1:0-3222 GCA_964481485.1 uncultured Saprospiraceae bacterium
CGGAAAGCCCGGCATTGCCGCCACCGACGATGAGGATTTGATATTTCATGGAATGGATATCTTTTGATGAAGGGCTAAAAGCAAGGCAAAACTACCCCCTCCCATCCCGGTCAATGTTGAACAATGGTCACACGACGCGGTGATAGTGGTCAGTGTGACATAAATTCGTATTTTTTCAAATGCAGAAAACACCAAAGTTTTGTACTCTTGCTGCTCATTCAAACCCACGCCACAATGAGCAACAACACCCGCTCTTTCTACCTCACTTGCTGGAATTGCAAGCGCGAAAACATCCCCTACGTTTTCAGAATCGCCGAAGATGCCCCGCCCGGCAAAACCACCGTGCAGGTGGCTTGCCCCTTTTGCCAAAAAATGATGGCGGTCGAAATCCCTTTCGACTTGCCGCCCGACGCGACGGCCATTAAAAAATTGCCCACGAAAAAAGGCGCTGAATGACCCTATTCAGACGGTGAATTTGAGCCACCGCCTGAATTTCATTATCCCATTCCCCCCATTATCCCATTCTTTCATTCCCTCCATTATCCCATTATCCAATTCCTTCATTATCCCATTCTTCCATTCCCTTCATTATCCCATTATCAATATGAACTTCTACCACTTTCCCCTCTCCCTGTCGCCCGAACAGGAGCGCGAACTGAAACAAGATTACGCCCTCTTTTCCGAAGTGCTGGAAAAACACGGCATGGTGCCGCCCGACTTCCTCGCAGGTCTGGTCATGCGGCTGCGCGGCGCGCTCGACGGGCTGCAAATCACAGATTACGAGCGTTTTCGCCAAAACTCCGCCGTGCCGCACAACCTCGTCCACTTCGCCCACGACGCGCACTACATCCTCAACCTCCCGTGGCAGGAAGCCGTCGGCGATGCCGAACACCTCTACTTTTCTCGCGGCGCGACGCTGCGGGGAAAGGCCGAACTGCCCGCCTTCACCGCCGCGAGCGACGGCCCGCTCCGCATCCTCGTGATGGTGGCCGCGCCAGAGACGGATGGCGAATCGGGCCGACTGCGCTACGAAGACGAGCAAATGCAAATCGCCGAAGCCTTCGGCCCGCTGCTCCGGCGCGGCGACATAGAAATCCATTTCACCGCCGACGGCTCTGAACAGGCCTTGCGGCAGGCGCTCGATGCGCCGCGCTACGACATTTTCCATTTCAGCGGCCACAGCGAATACGACGTGGCCGACTGGTTGACCCTCCAAACAGAAGGTTTCCTGCTGCTCGAAGACGAACTGTCCATGCACCCGCGCCGTCTTCCCGCTGCCAATTTTGCCGCCCTGCTCAACGAACGCCCCGACAAACGCCCCTCGCTCGTGTTCCTGTCCTCCTGCCAGTCGGCGCAAGGAGGTACGAGCGGCGGCTATTCGGGCGTGACGGCGCACCTGCTCGAAGCGGGCATCCCCGGCGTGGTGGCCATGAGCCATTCGGTCGTGGACGTGTACGCCACCCTGTTCGCGGCGCAGTTTTACAAACACATCAGCGAAGGGCTGAGCGTGCCGTTGGCTTTTTCCAAAGCATTAAAAATCAGTCGAAAAGGAAACCCCGCGTTGAAGTTGCCGCCCGAATTTTGGCAGAGCCAGAGCCTCATCCCGCAGCTTTATTTGACCCAAAACTTGCAAACTTTAGCCAAATCCGGCAAGGGCGGCAAGCAGCGCCAAGGCCAGTTTTGGCAGACAGGACGTTTGCCCGAAAAACTCCAGAAAATCCACCGCTTCGCTGGGAAGGAGGACAAGGATTTTATCTTCATCGGGCGGCGGCGCGAGCAAAAAGCCATTCGCCGCCACCTCGAAGAAGCCGCGCCCATTTACCTGCAAGGGCAGGGCGGCATCGGCAAAACCGCCCTCGCCGTCCACACCGCCGAACGCCTCGTGCTGGCCGACCCCGACGAGGCGCAGGTGTTTATGTTTGATGAAAACACCTTCCGCATCGGGCAGGTAACCGACGAATTGCTCGACTTTTTGAAAAACGAGCAAAAACAAATCCTGCTCGCCCACCAAATCAAAAGCATGGACAAGGCTTGGGAGCGGTTCCTCACGGCCTTGCAGGAAGTCATCAATCGCAGCAAACCCGTTTTCATTTTCGACAACCTCGAATCCTTCCAGTCGCCCGACGGCGGTGGTGGGGATTTTTTGCCCGAATATGGCATGGAATGGAATATCATCCAGACCCTCGCCGAAGTGGGGTTGCCGCTCATCCTCACCGGTCGCTACCCCTTGCCCGAATTGCCCAATCTGCGCACCGTGCCGCTCCACGAACCTACCCGCCCCGACTTCGCCGTGAAATGCCGTTACCTCGACATTTCCGAAAAAATACCGCCCGGCGAGGCCGGGAAACCCGTTTTTGAAACCCTGTTCCGCAGTTTTGGTGGCAACTACCGCGCCCTCGAATACTTCGACCAACTGTACCGAGAAAAGAAAGAAACCTTCGGCGAAGTGCTGGAAGGCCTCGAAGATTTTATCGAAAAACACCGCACCGACCCAAAATTCCCGCTCACCCGCATGAGCGAGAATCTCGTGTTCGAGCGGCTGCTCGGCCTGCTCGATGCACCTGCCCGGCGGACGCTGGGGCTGCTGGCGCATTTCCGCCGGCCCGTGCTGCCGCTCGCGGTGGAGATGCAAGACGCTGCGCTGACCGATGTGACCGTTACGCTTGACCGCCTGAGCGGACTTACTCTGGCCGAAAAAAGCACCGGCCCGGACGGCCACGCCTTCTTTTATGTACCCACGCTGACCCGGCTGCTGCTCGAACACGCCGAACTAACAGCCTCGGATTTCTCCGACCAAAAGGCGGGGGAGTATTACGACTATGTGGTGGAAAACGTGACCGACCTCGTGGCCGACGGCCAAGAAGCCTTTTTCCACTTTTTGCAGGCGAAAGACGTAGAAAAAGTGAACAAATCAGGCGAGCGGCTCTCTCGTTTCCTGTACGGAAACTCCCAATACCAAAATGCCCTGCTGGTGGCCGGGCAGACCTATGAGACCTGTGGCGAGCAGACTTCAGCGGATGTATTGAATCGTTTGGGAATGATATTCCACCTTGCCGGGCAACGCGACGAATCGTTGTTCTTTTTTGAAAAAAAATTGAAGAAAGACCGCGAAATCGGCGACCGGGCGGGCGAGGGCACGACCTTGAACAACATCAGTCAAATCTACGATGCCAAAGGCGATTACGACACGGCCTTGCGCTACCTGGAGCAAAGTTTGAAAAT
>CAYZVM010000340.1:0-3148 GCA_964481485.1 uncultured Saprospiraceae bacterium
ACAAAAAAAGAATGAGTCGCATGGTTTATCTTTTTAAAATTTTGAAAATCAAAGTGTTGCATTATTGTCCCGATAGATAAAGCATCTGAATCCGGGCGGTTTCAAAGGCCTGCAACTGCGCAGTATAGTCACGTTGAATCGCGTAGGCCTCGTCCAAAGTTCGCAAAAAAGTGACATAATCAATCTGCCCGGCTTCGCGCATTCGGGTGGCGGCGGCGATGAGTGCACGGCTGCGAGGCAAGGCTTCGCGCTCGTGGTACCGAACATTTGCCAACGCCGTAGCGGCCTCCATCTGTATGCGCTGCCATTCCAACATGATGGCTTGCGACTGTGCTTCGGCGCGAGCCAATGCAGCTCGACTTTCCGCTTTGGCGGCATTTGCCCCGGCGCGGTATTGCCCTGCCCACAGCGGGATGCCGACGCTGGCGCGGAATCGGTAGTCAATCGGCGTGTTGCGCGCGCCTTGGTTGAGGTAGCCCAGAGAGAAGTTGGGCAAGGCGCGGCTTTTCGCCAGACTGATTTGTTTTTCAGCGACTTGCGCGGTCTGCTGTTCGTAGGCGACCGTTGGATTGGCGGCAATGTCAGGCATCGCCAACAGCCCGACGGTGTCGGTATGTAGGGGCAACAGTGCCCCTAAATCGCTCAAACCCGTAAAAGTTGCCAAATTCTGACGCAGCCCTTTCGCCGTCTGTTCAGCGGAGAGGAGTTCCAGATGCACGTTGCCTGCCTCGTTTTCGGCCATTGTTTTTTGCAAAAAATCAATCTCACCTGCGGCGAACTGGCGAGCGGCTGTGGCGGAAATTTGCTGATACAGCGTGTCGCGGTCTCTCCATTGCTGCGCCTGAAATTCACTGACTTGGGTTTCCAGATAAAGTGAACGAACCATGTATCGCAAGTCGTTTTCACTCACGCGCTGGCCAGCTTGGGCGAGGGCGGTTTCGGCTTTGGCCACCTGCTTTTGGCGCGCATACACAGTCGGAAACTCGAACGATTGCAACACGCCGATTGCGTAAAACTCCCCGGTCGGGCTTTCCACGTTCACTTCGGGATTGGGCAGGTTGAGGGCGGTTTTTTCTCCGTACTTTTTTGCCTGCACCCTGAGCGCGGCGGCTTTGACCGAGGGGTGGTTTTGGAGCGCGGCTTGGATGGCGGCTTCGGGGGGCGTTTGTGCTGATAATGATTGGGTTATCAGACCGAAAATGAATATTTTTATCAGAAATTTCATGACAAGCTCATTATTGGTTTAAAGGTTTTCAGAGTGCTTTTTACCCTTGAAATACTCCTCCACCGCCTTCTTTCCCCACGCCCAGAATACCGTCGGCGTGACAATCATATCTAGCAAAGTCGAAGACAGCAACCCACCCAAAATGACCGTCGCCACCGGGTACAAAATCTCTTTGCCCGCCGCTTGTGGGTCGAGCGTGAGCGGAATTAAAGCCAACGCCGCCACGAGCGCCGTCATTAGCACCGGGACGAGGCGTTCGAGCGAGCCGCGCACAATCATCTGTTTGTCAAACTGTTCGCCCTCATGTTCCATCAAGTGGAGATAGTGCGAAATCATCATAATCCCGTTGCGCGAGGCAATGCCCGTGAGCGTAATGAAACCCACCAACGTCGCCACCGAGAAGGTGCCACCCGTGAGCCAAACAGCTGCCACCGAACCGACGAGCGCGAGCGGGATATTGAGCATCACTTGCACCACGATGCGCCACGAACGGAAGTGCGCGTAGAGGACAAGAAAGATACCCAGCAACGCGAAAATGCTCAGGATACCGATGAGCCGCGAAGCGTCTTTTTGTGCCTCGAATTGGCCTCCGTATTCCAGAAAATACCCCTGCGGCATTTGGACTTTTTCGCTCACCGCCTTTTGAATGTCGGCGACCGTGCTGCCCAAATCGCGGCCTTGTACGTTGGCCGACACTACGAGACGGCGCTGGCCGTTTTCGTGGCTCACCGAATTGATGCCTTTTTCGTATTCGATGTGCGCGATACTTTCGAGCGGAATCAAAACGCCCTCCGGCGTATGGATTTGTGTTTTGCGAATGTTTTCCAGATTCTCGCGGTCTTCCGGGACGGCGCGGAGCACGAGGTCGAAGGTTTTTTGGCCGTCCAGAATTTGCGACACGACTTTGCCGCCGTAAAGCACTTCGAGATCGCGGGCGACTTCGCCGGTTTGCATGCCGTAGCGTTGCAACGCGGCGCGGTCGAGACGAATAGTCAGTTGAGGCACAAGCACTTGGCGTTCCACCTGCACATCCACCGCGCCCGGAACTGTTCCGGCAGCCTCTTTAATTTGCCCGGCAATAGCGCGCAGTTCGGTCAAGTCTTCTCCAAAAATTTTAATCGCCACCTGCGCCCGCACTCCGCTCAGCAGGTGGTCGAGGCGGTGCGAAATCGGCTGGCCGATGCTGACCGATACCCCGGCGAGGTTTGCCAGTTGTTTGCGGATGTCGGCGACAACTTCCGTGCGCGGGCGGGCGTTTTCGCGCAATTCGACTTCAATTTCGGAGTTCGACACAGGCTCCACGTGTTCGTCCAATTCGGCGCGACCCGTGCGGCGAGCGGTGTAGCGCACATCCGGTACACGCAGGATAAGCTGCTCGGCCACGGTGCCGATTTTGTTGCTTTCTTCCAACGACGTACCCGCCGGAGCGTACAAATTGACGGTAAAACTTCCCTCGTTGAACGGCGGCAAAAACTCTGTCCCGAACGTCGGCACCAGCGACGCAGCGCCGATAACAAGCGCAGCAGCAGCGGCGATGACGAATTTTGAATTGCCCAATCCAAAATTAAGGAGTTTCAAATCTTGCTTTTTCAACCAGGTGACCAAACCCGATTCTTTGCCTTCGTTCAATTTTGAATTTGGCAAAAGATAACTACACAATGCGGGCGTGACGGTGAGCGACACGACTAATGAAGCCAAAATCGAGGTGATATAAGCGATGCCCAGCGGGGCAAAAATTCGCCCTTCGATGCCTTGGAGTTGGAACAAAGGCAGGAATACCAGCACGACGATAATGGTCGCGTACACGATGGAGTTGCGCACTTCGCTGCTGGCTTCATAGATGACGAGCAGCGGGTTTTTAGGGCTGCCAGTCGCGCGGTTTTCCTTCAGCCGGCGGAACACATTTTCCACATCCACGATGGC
>CAYZVM010000341.1:0-3049 GCA_964481485.1 uncultured Saprospiraceae bacterium
CCCCGATGATGCCTCATTCTATGTTGACTGACGAAGAGGTGAGTGCCATTTTTGCCTATCTAAAAACGGTGCCAGTCATCAAAAACCCGGTGCAGCGGTATCAGGCTGGAGTGGGTCAATAAGCTGATTATTTGACGTTTTCTTTTCAGTGCATAGACATTCCATGTTTTTGAAACATGGAATGTCTCACGCCATTTTCTCCAACAGCCACTCCCGCGAGACAATATGCTCGATGGTTTTGATTTCTGCGATGAGTTTGGCTCGTTTCGGGCTTTTTAACTGTCTTCCATACTTGATGATTTTGTCCAGTTTGCGGAGAAAATTGAGGTATCGCTCCTTCACTTCCTGCGAAAGTTTAGTCCGTCGTACTTTTTGGTCGAGCGCCCTCATGCGGGTTTCCAGCAGGTCGCTTTGGGTCTCGTAGTATAATTTCACCAGCAGCAAATCGGCCAAAATGCCAAGTGTCGGATTTTCAAAAAGGCGATAGACGAGCGTGTCTTCCGCTTCTTTGTATTTCCCTAAAGCGAAGTAATATTCAGCCACACCCAAGCTGTGGACTTCAGCCGGAAAACGGGTTCCGCAGATTCGCTCGGGCGGATGAATATCGAGAAAGTTTTTTACCCATTTAAATTCTTGTAGCCTCAAGGCCAATATGACGAGATTGAAAAATGCATTGGGGGTAATTGAGCCTTCAATATTGAAATACCCTTTTTCAAAATGCTGACGGTACACTTTGAAGATTTGATTCCGGGAAATATCGTCACCCGATTTTTGGTAAATCCTGTTCCAAAAAAAACGCTGAACTGCTCTAAGGTCTTTGAATTTGTCCGGAGAAATTTGTGATTCATATTGTTCGAGTAAAATCTCCAGCGGTTCGACGAGTTCTGTTTTTTCGGGATGCCGGATTAATTGCAACACCAATTGGTAGATTCGATTGACCGGAATATCAAATGGCCCCCCTTCTCGAGACAGATTCAATACCGTTTCAAGCAAAAGGTCGGAAGTGGCGCGTTCAATTTGAGCGTACTGCCGTTGATGTTCCAACGCGCAAGAAAACTCAAGTTTAAGGATACTATAGTATAAATCGAGATTTTGCTGAACAGCGTGAAGGTTTGCATCGTCTTCAAAGGAATTATGCATAATCCTAAAAAACAACTCTTCCTCTTCAATTTTAAACAGGTTGAAAAAATACTGCGCATCGCGTTGTGGCGCATCTGATTGGGTCTTTCTCAAAACCTTCATCGTTTGCCAGAAACGATCCTCAAAGGCATTTTTCCGATAAAAGCGAGCCATGACAAGATGTTCGTAACTCTCCTCGTGTTCCTGCTCCATCTCTTGCTGCACCAAAAATTGCCGTACCAATTTGAGCAGTTCGGTGGTCAGAGAATCGAGCGGGCTTTTTACTTTTTCTTCAAATGGCTTGCCGGGGAAAAACTGCCGGAAAACCACTGCCTTTGCCAAAGCGGGATGCTCTTCATCAGCATTGTACTGTATGATAAGGTCGTACAACCGGACAATTGCTTCACTATTGGAAGTATGGTTGAAATAAGGAGAGCAAAGGAACCGTCGCAGACGGCTCTTGTCCGGTGCCTTTATCCGTTGAAGCACCTCCAACAATTTTCGGTTCAGCATAAAGAACGTGTGGTGTTGAATTATTTTGCTTGTAAACGTGGCTTTTTGGAAAATCGCAAAAAAATGTAAAAAAAATCGAACGGGGATAAGTGAAATTTTGCGACAAGGTTTTTTTCACACTCAAACACGATGTTTATGCAAAAGCGACTTCTTACTTACCTAGTGTTGACTTTTTTGGCATTTTCCTTTTCGATAGCGCCATTAACAGCCGACAACCTTCATCTGGGCACCAGCCCTAACAGGAGCATGCACACCTGCCCGGCAACACCGCCTGCCGGTCTTGTCGTAACCGGGGTGACCTCTACAACTATCTCTTTAGCATGGTTTTCGGGCGCGGGGTTGTATTACAAGATAGATGTGTACGACCTCACAGGAGGCTATGGGTTGTCGCCCATGTACACTACGGGTTCTTCAGTGACCATCAACAACCTCACACCCAACCATGATTATCAAATCAGCGTCAGCGCTTCCTACTGTCCCGACGGCCCTTACGGCGACCCGGCGATTGCTTATGTCACCACGGGTATCATCATAATTGATGGAATTGTATACGTTCAATCTCCCTGCACTCCACAGGGAGGCAATACTACGATTCCGGGGATTATCTACACGAGTTGTGTGGACATGTCGGGTAACGTCGCTCAGCCGTACAGCAACGCATTCATCGGCCAATTGACCTATCAGGGCGCGATACTGCATTTCGGCATGGCGTGGGAGCAAGATACACTGCATATAGGTAAAGTCGGGAATCAGGGTTATACTTCAGATGGTGGTTATACATTCCATCAACTCAGTACCGAAAGTGTATTGTGCCGATACAATGGCTCGCCCCTATTTACTGCCACCTTCGATGCGAGTGCTGTTAGTGTAGCCGGCGTTGACTTGTCATTTATGCAGCAATGCACACTTAGCCGCTGCGGAGCAGTATCCTGCGATCCACCCGGCTCCTTGATCGGTGGAGGCAATGACGGCGGGCTGCCGAGCAAAAAGAAGTTGGGTTCGGAGGCGAACGAACGCAGCCAACCTGAAAGCAATATCGATGTGATGGTTGCGCCCAACCCGTTCAGCGAAAATACCAGAGTGCAATATGTACTCTCCGAACCAACCGTGGTAGAAATCAAACTCTACGATGTACTGGGCAAACTTGTCCAAGTTGTGCAACCTGCAGAATCCCTGCCTGCCGGCAACCACGAGGCCACCGTGGACGGAGCGGGCTTGCCGGATGGTGTTTATTTCCTCACAGTTCAAACCGGCGACAAACACAAAAATTACACTTTGGTGAAGCGTGAATAATAGCCCAACGCCAAACAAAACAAGCTTCAGTATCAGCCCTCTTTCCGCTTGCAGGAGAGAGGGTTTTTTTATTAGACCTCTTGCGAAAGTCAGGGCAAGTTGATTTCGAAGTTGCAAATGGCGG
>CAYZVM010000342.1:0-2879 GCA_964481485.1 uncultured Saprospiraceae bacterium
TGAACCACTCAAAACTCTCTTATTCACTGTCCGGCAAAACCGCACCACCTCATCCAACCACTCTCCAGCATGATAAGGATTGCGACCACCCCGACGAGTTCTCCAAGCAATGGTCGGCTGGCCTTCCAACCACTCTCCAGCATGATAAGGATTGCGACTTCATTTTACTTTTTGCAGCGGATTCAGAGACTTGACTTCCAACCACTCTCCAGCATGATAAGGATTGCGACCATACTCTTCTTCGAGTCCAGGTAAAGCCTTAAAACTTCCAACCATTCTCCAGCATGATAAGGATTGCGACATGAGCCGGATGGCGCAAGAGCGTGTAGAGGCGATGATTTTTCCGCCGGAAGATGACGAACTGGACAACGCACAACTGGAACAATGGCTGGGCGCGTTTGAGCAAAGCCAGCATTTCGCCGCGCTCGCACATACGCGAGGGAAAATTCAAGCGATTGGAGGAAGATTTGAGGGCGGGAAAATGCGAATTGCTGCGATGAGCCGATTTCAATGGTTTAAAAACGATGGAAACTCATAGGCACATAGAGTACATATTTTTTTGATTTTTAATGGTTTTAGAATCTATGTGGTCTATGTGGTGCCTATGTGTTTAACTTGATTCCTTTTCAAAGTCGTCTGACCAATAATCAAGTGCTGCGCTGAATACTTGGCGGCGCGAGGGATAGAAAACTTCTCGTTGGGCACTGTCCGGCAAAACAGCACCGCCTCATTGTGGGTAATCTAAACCATCTAAACTACTCTAAACCATCTAAACCATCTAAACTACTCTAAACCATCTACACCATCCCCCTACCCTCAGCGCACAAAAAGCACCGAGTTTTCGTAGCCGTCCCAGGTCTTTTCGGTGCGGGGGTTGGCGGGGTCGAGCATCCATTGGCCGTCCACGATGAATTTGTAGAGGTGCTTGCCGCCCACGAGCGGGATTTCGATTTTCCAGCCCAATTCCGTCCTGCGCATTTTTAGGGCCGTTTCGTTCCAGTCGTTAAAATTGCCGGAGAGTATCACCTGCCGCGCATCGTTGAATCCCTCCAGTTCGAATCGCACCTGTTTGGCCACGCGCAGCACAGAGTTGAGCGTGTGGTATTGGTTGAGCCGTTTTTCGGGGTTGGCGGGGTCTTCCATCCATTGGCCATCCACGATGAATTTGTATTCGTACACCCCCGGTTTCAGGGTGATATGCATTTCCCAGCCATCGGCCACACGTTTCATTGGGATGGCTTCTTCGTCCCAGTTGTTGAAATTGCCCGTCAGGATCACCTTTTTGTTTCCCGTATAGCCTTTTAGTTTGAACAACACATTGCCCGTGTCGCCGGAGGGGGGAGCGGGCGCGTTTGGGTTTTTGATGTCGTACCAACCGATAAGGCCCTGTTTTTTCAAAATAGAGTCGGCGGCCACCCAATGCGTCCCGTTGATGAGAAACTTGAACTGCCAATTGGGCGCGTCTTTGAAGTCTTTGAGGTGTTTGCGCAGCCGGTAGCGGTATTCGTCCACACGCTGCATCGTCCAGCCTTCTTGCGACCAATTGTTGAACGCGCCCGTGACCGCCACTTCCAATATGCCGAGGTCTGCAAAATCAACCCCCGTGCTGTCGGAAGCACGGACGGCAGCCTCGTAAGCACGCCGGTCGAACTCGAACACAACTTCCTCGCCCTCAAAATAATAAGCGCCGTATTTGCTTTTGGCCGTATCAATCTGCGCCGCCGCCGAACAGGAAAGGAGCGCAAATAGGCATACTCCAATCCCTGAGACATTCCAAGTTTTGAAAACTTGGAATGTCTGGTGCTTGGCAGCAAACAGGATATTCGCCGAATATTTGAATAGAATCATGGCCTTTGTTTGACGTAAAACGTGATGCGCTTTTTTCTGTAATTGATGCTCACCAATCGCTGCGACAGGAATTCGTACCCTAAAATGCCGTCCACGTCGGTTTGGTAGGCGGCGTTGATTTCGCTCAAATTGGTCAGCAGCGTTGCCATTGGTTTGAATTTGAAAGTGTCGAGGCTGGCGTTTTGCAATACGCCGCTCAATACCTCGATGCTTTGGTTGCCCGTGCCGCGGAGTTTCACCCGTTTTCGTATTTCGAAATTTTCTTTCAACAAACGTTTTCCGGCTGCCGTGCTCAGCAAATTTTGCTCGGCGCCGGAATCCAGGGCAAAACTCTTTTCCTGTTTGGGGCCGATTTTGAGCCAGACGACGGCGATATGCCCCACTGTTTTGATGGCTGCGTCGCCCAAAGGTTTGTATTCCCAACGCGGCAACGCCTCCAATTGGTTGCCGTTTTTGTCGGTGCGAACCAGCACCAGCAGCGAAGCCTCATAGTCGAACAGCACCTCGAAATCTCGAAAAACCGCATAGCCGATAAGCCCGACCAAATCTATCTTTTTTGCGTTTTCGATGTGCGAAAAGTCAATCAACTCCACCGCGATGTCGGTTGCCAAAAGATTGTCGAGCCGAAAAGTATCTACCTGCTCCGTGCCCAGCACCCGCACTGTGCCAGTCACGCCGCCGCCGTTGGTCAGTGCCACGCCCCGCACCCGGCCAAAATGCCGATAGTTGAGCAACAATCCGCTGGCGCCCGTATCGAAGAAAAAATTGCCTTCGGTGGTGTCCACCCGCGCCCGCACTGTGATGAGCGTGCCAGTCAGCGTGAACGGGATGCGGATGATGTTTGGCCCCACCCACTCCGATTCCGTCAGGACGACATCCCAATGAGGCATGGCACGGGCTAAAAAACATTGGGTCAGGAAGAAAAACCAAAGGAGGCACTGGCGAAGATATGTTTTCATAGACGGCTCAAATAACGCTAAGGAACGGGTAAACAATAACTTATCAATTTGATGTGATTTCTTTCCGCCCAT
>CAYZVM010000343.1:0-2836 GCA_964481485.1 uncultured Saprospiraceae bacterium
TCGCCCAAAACCACGCCGACTGCGATTCGGCCTACCGTGTGTGCGACAAAAATCCGCTTCATTTCGCGGGCCAATCGGGCGAAGGAGCCGTAATGGACGCAGAGATGATAGGCTGTTTTTTGAACAGCCCACAAGTCGGCAAGCCTGAAAAAAATTCCGTCTGGCTGCGTTTCGACATCAAAGAAAGTGGGACGGTGAGTTTTGTCATCGTGCCTGATACCTTGTCCGACGACATTGATTTTGTGGTGTTTGCGTTGCCGCGCAAGGGCGATTGTGCAGGAAAAAGAGTCGTCCGGTGCATGGCCGCTGGCGACAAATCCGAAAATTACGACATCAGCCCCTGCATGGGTGCCACAGGTCTGAACGAACTTGAAAAAGACGAAAGTGAAGACTCCGGGTGCGCTGACAAAGATGACAACAATTGGCTCGCGCCGCTGCAAGCCCGGTCAGGGGAGCAATATGTTCTGTTGGTCAGCAACACCAGCGCGGCGTACAATGGTTTCAAAATACAATTTGGCGGCACGGCAACTTTTGCGTGTGATGCCAAAAAAGAATAATTTGTCGAAAGGCCATTGAATCTCGCGCCCGTTTTCATCTTTGCCCCATGAAAAACACCGAAGCAGCAGCACCCGACCCTAAATCAGCCCAAGTCGTCGAACTCCTCCGCCAAATCGAACGGCTCAACATCATGATTGAAGAACACCAAAGGGCAGATGCCGACGACGCGCTCATCGTGGAGCAGTACGAGGTGCTTCGCGCCGATTTTTTGGCCGAACTGGCCGCCGTGCTGTCCGATTATGGGATTGCGGCGGAGTTGAAAGTCGCGGGTTGACCGCATCTTCTTCCTATTTTCGCAGCTTACCCATGCCGCTCCTCCTCACCACGCACCCATTCCCCGGCACGACGTTCGGTCTCTGGCAAATCGCCGAGGAGGAGGCTTTTTTCCGCGAAGAACTGCCCCTTTCGCTGGAAGAAGAGGCCGAAATATCCCGCCTGAAAAACGAACTCCGCCGCCACGAATGGCTCGCCAGCCGCTGGCTCCTGCACAAAATGACCGGCGCACCGCAACGCCTCCCGCTCGCCAAAGATGCTTTTTCAAAACCTTTTTTTCCTGAAAATCAACACCTCGCCTGTTCGCTCAGCCATTCGCACGGCATCGTCGGGGCGGTAATTTGGGATTTGGGATTTGGGATTCGGGATTCAGGTCGCACTCCCCAACTCCTCAATACCCAATCCCTAATCCCTACTCCCCCTACCTGCGGGTGCGACATCCAAGTTTTCGTGCCAAAAATGCCCCGTTTGGCGCCGAAATTTTTGAATTTGAAAGAAAGCAAATTTGTGCAAAAACACACAGCATCAGCGCAATACGACCTATTCCATGTTTTTTGGACGGCCAAAGAAAGTCTCTACAAAGCCTATGGCCTCAAGGCGCTCGACTTCCGGGCGCACCTGCGCGTGGAGCCTTTCAAATGGAAAGAAAATACCGGGACGGCCAAAGGCTGGGTGGAAAAAGACAATTTCCGGCAATCGTACCGGCTGCATTTTGAAAAAATATTTCTGCCCGGTGATGCCGGCGAGTTGGTGTGGACGGTTTGTTTGCCGTCAGACTAATGCTCTTTTTGTCAATCTGTCGGAATCCGTCCGCTCATAGCGCGCTCTCGCAGAGCGGACGGATTCCGACAGAATGACAAAAAATTATTTCAACTCCCCACCTTCTCCCGCGCCTTTATCGTCGAAGGCGACACCCCCAAATCCCTGTCCGCCCGGACATGGGGAAACTGGCACAACAATCCGATTTTGATAATCGCCAAATGGTGAATCGCGTGATCGTACACAAACAACAATTCCCGCCCCACCGTGCTGGGGTAACTGGGCCGCTCTTGCCCGCCAAACTCGGCGCGGACTTCCACCGGGTCAAAAATATGCAGCGTCGGCAGCGCATCGGCGAAAGCCTCGAACGCGGCGGCGGCAAGATTCGGGTTGTCCTCGTACAGCAAATTGCGCTCGCGGGCGGCGTAATCCACCGTGCCGGAGCGCACGCCGCTTTCCAAGCATTGAAAAAACTCGAGGATGTGCCGGAAATGTTGCCCCAAACTACTGCCTTCAAATTCAGGCAGTTGGCGGCGGTATTCGTGGGGTTCCAATTGTTCGAGGACGTGGTTTATTTGTTGGACGACAGCCAAAATGGCGTTGATTGCTTGCATGGGTGAGGTCAGCAAAAAAAGTTTTTCAAAATGTTTTGATTAATTCAGATGCTTTTGGTGGGGTAAAAATAAATACGATTTTCAGCTTTCGCCGGATTCGCCTCATTTTTGCTCCAGCAACGTCCGCAACACGACCCATCACCCACATTCTCTCACCCTCTCACCCCTCTCACTTATGCTGCCTCTTCCTTTCGAGCGCCAAATGCAAAAACTTCTCGGCCCGGAGGAATACACGGCCTTCATCGCTGCTCTGCAAGAGCTGCCGCCCGTGAGCATCCGGCTCAATCTCGCAAAAGAGGTGGAAGGTAGAGGGTGGAGGGTAGAGGGTTTGGCCCCCAACCCCAACCCTCCACCCTCTACCTTCCACCCCGTCCCTTGGCACCCGCACGGATTTTACCTCCCGGAACGCCCCATTTTTACCCTCGATCCTGCCTTCCACGCCGGAGCGTATTATGTGCAGGAAGCATCCTCCATGTTTTTGTATGAAGCGTTGCGGCAAACAGTGGATTTTTCCAAACAACTGAAAATCTTGGATTTGTGCGCCGCTCCGGGCGGGAAAAGTACGTTGGTGGTGGATATGCTGACTGGCTTCTTCCCTGTTTCAACCCCACCCCCGGCCCCTCCCCTAAAAG
>CAYZVM010000344.1:0-2835 GCA_964481485.1 uncultured Saprospiraceae bacterium
CCGCGATGCGGACTCTACGTCTCCCCTCCCTTTTAGGGGAGGGGTCGGGGGTGGGATGGAAGGAGAGCTGGGGTTGCCCCTGATCCATTGGCACTTCCGCTCCGAACTCGACGAACGCAAAGTCCCCGGCGCACCGTGGTTCGACAACTGCGTGGCTGAGCAAATTCAGACTTTTTTGGAGCGCAAGGTTTTGATTTACAACAAAAAAAGAACGGAGACCCGCCCCGTGCGCCCCGGCGATATCGCCGTGCTTTGCCGCAGCAACAAAGGGTGCTTGGACATGGCCGAATCCTTGCACCGCGCAGGTTTGAAAGCCGCCATCAGTCGGGCGGGGCTGCTCGAAACGCCGGAGGCAAAATTGGCGTTGGCCTGTTTGAAATACTTGGTGGCTTCATCCGATTTGCTCAGCGCCGCCGAAATTATTTTGTTGACCGACGAAATGAACCTCGAACAACTCGTGGGCGACCGTCTCGAATGGCTGGCATTCAAAGCAGGCAGTGCGCCGCCGCCTGCGCGGGGTTCATGGGGTGATTTGCCCTATTTGCAAGCGCTCAACGCTATCCGCCCGCGCACCGCCGATTTGTCCGCATCCGAAATTTTGAACCTCGTACTGGACGAACTTGACCTGCGCCGTGTGGTCGTGCAACTCGGCAACCCAACGCAGCGATTGGACAATCTCGACCGGCTGCGCGGCTATGCGCTGGATTATGAATCGGCTTGCCAACGGCTACATTCCGCCGCGTCGCTCGGCGGTTTTTTGCTGTGGCTCAATGAGTTGGCAAAAAATGAGTTGGACTTCCAAGGCTCTGGCGAAAGCGACGATGCCGTGAAAGTGCTCACCTATCACCGAAGCAAAGGGCTGGAGTACCCCGTCACGATTTGCCACAACTTGAACCAAAATTTGAAAGAACAAATCTGGGGCATCAACCTCGTATCGGAGGTGGAAGAGCCGGATTTGGACAATATTTTGGGCAACCGCTGGCTCCGGTTTTGGGTAAATCCTTACGGCGACCAATTCCGAAACACTCGCCTCGAAGAAACACTTTTGACCACGCCGGAATGGGCGGCGGCGCGGCGCACGGCATTGGAAGAAGAAGCCCGCCTGCTCTATGTCGGCCTCACACGAGCGCGGGATTATTTGATTTTTCCCACCACCGCGAAAGGCACAGGCTGGCTCAATCGTGTGTTCAGCCACGGAGACGAAAGCATCCCCACACTCGACCCGAACTCGGACGAAACGCCGTTTTACCACGACGGCCTGCCCATTTTATGCGAGACTGAAATAATGTACAAGCCTAGGGATTTTGCAGAAAGCCCGCCCGACGATACGCCCGTATTGTTCCACCCCGCCCGCGCGGGCAAACATCCTGTGCCGCGACAGTCGCTGCAGATTGACCCGCTGCAGGATATGCCGCCGGGTTTCGACCCACAGTTTGGCGAGCCGGTCAGTTGGGCATCGTGGTTGGAGCTCAAGGGCGATTACAAACCGGCGTTGGGCAAAGCCGTGCAATCGTTTTTTATTGCTGACAATGAAAAACTTGCGCCAGCGGAGCGTGTGGCGGCGGCCAAAAAGCAATTGGACATTCGGGGTGTGGCGGAGATGGTGTCGCCGGAAAGTATGGCGCGGCAATCGGAGGCGTTTTACAGTTTTTTGCATCAGCAATGGAAGCCGCGAACGACACTTGGGAAGTTCCCGGTAGAAGGTTTGTATGGTCAGCGCATTTTAAAATTGGAAGCTGATTTTTTTGTTGAAAATGAAGATCTGGTCGCGGTCGTCCTACTCGCCAATTTTGCCGAAGGCATGAAAAAATGGCGGCAACAAGCACAACCGCTCGCCCAATTGTTGGGTTGGTGGCGGGTGATGCTGAAACAAAAGTGGCCGGACGACGCGAAGTCGTCCGGCCACTCGGCAAAGGATGCCCAGTACTGGGTTGTGTTCCCGATAGAAGGGCAGGCAGTGGAGGTGCGGTGACAACTAGTTTCCTGTCACCACCACCATCTTCTTCGCCAAAGTCCCAAACGGCGTCACCAATTCATACCACAAAACGCCGCTCACCCCCTCCAGATCAAGCGTTTCCTCGTGCCTGCCCGCTGCCGCATAGTTTTTCTTTTGTGAAAACAACACCCGACCCGAAACATCGAGCACGCGCAACTGCGCCTCGCAACTTTCCGGCAAAACAAAAGCAATTGTTGTTCGGCCCACAAACGGGTTGGGGCGGTTTTGCAACAGCTCGATTTTAGGCTCAGAAATTGGAGTGCCAGCATTCGTCGTGCCAAAGAATTGGAGTTGCACAGCATTGTCCGCCAACGCGCTCGTGTAAGCGTGGCCAGGCAGCACTTCTTCCGCTAATTGCAGCACCTCGCTGAGTTTGCCGCCCGTTTCCAACACATTGAATGTCAACTTGAAAATGGGCGCGGCTTCCTCTATATGAACACCTTCCGCTTGCGACCACGCGACGTTTATTTCTCCTTCGGAAATGTTGTAGGTGCCGAAATTTTCTTGAGAAAACGGCAAGCCAGCGAGCGGCTCGATGCCCACAAAAGCCAGTTTTTCCACATCAAATTTCAAAGCGAATTGCAATGCGGCAAGGTCGGCAAACTGGCTGGCGCTGAACGTGACGGCCACTGTTTCGCCGAATTGCAGCGCTTGGTCGGGCGTGTTGAGCACAAATCCAGCCGCGCCGGAATTGGCGAAATTTGCAGGATCCGTGGACGGCGCCACCACATCGCCGGTTTTGATGCCGACAAAATCCTGATGCTCAATGCTGCCATTTACGTTCGTAAATGCGAGGTTTTCCGGGAAGCCCCAGGGCGGCGTGGTCATCGTGTGCGAAG
>CAYZVM010000345.1:0-2795 GCA_964481485.1 uncultured Saprospiraceae bacterium
TTTATCTTGTCAAACTTGCTCATCCGCGAAAGTTAGCACTTTCGCAAGAAGTCTAGTTAATGGTTTGCAGACATCATTTGAAATTTATAATTATTTTAAAAATAACAAGATAGATATTGACCCAAGGAATGTCTTAGTTAGAGTAATTAAAGCAGATAACGAAAAAAGCAGGCTAAAAGTAATCAAGGCTACTAATAGCCAGACAAATATTCCTCCTGCTTCTTTGAGAGCCACTGACCCTATCCATAGAGATATTGAGGATTTTTTACTTTCAAACGGGTATTTCTATGATAGACGTAAAAACTATCATAAGAATCAGGGCAAACCAATTAAAAAGATAATTAGTATCCCATTTTTAGCGCAAATAATAATGTCGATACTTCATCAAAAACCAGATTACGCAAGAGCACGTCCGTCAACTTTGATAAAGAATAATGCTGATTATGAAGATATTTTTAGCACTGAATTGCCAATAAAAATATACTTAAAGGCTGTTCAACTGCACTTAGCCGTTGAGACTGAACTGAAAGCATTTGCTTCGCCGACACTAAGCAGAACTCACATTGGAGATATTAAATTTCATGTGTCCATGTATTTGTGTTGTAGATTATTAAAAAAGCAAAAGGCGACCAAGAGCGACTTAGAAACATTGGATTTGTCTTTATTGACTCCAGAACTTCTTAATGAAGCAATTGAAACCGTATATCTTATATATGATACTATGGGTGGCAACAACGCTATTGCAAAAGGAAAAGAATTTGTACATGAAGTTTTGGAACAATTAAGAGACAGCAATACAAAAAAGGGATAACAACGGCTTGCTGACCATGCCGCCGAACAGCCAGCCCGCAAACTCAACGCACGGCGGCACGGCATTAACTAAACACCACCGCCCAAACCGCCCCTCACCGCCACTTTCGGCCCCTTTCTCGGATTTTCTCCCACTTTTCGGCGCGGCGAACTACCTTTCGCCTCGCCGAAATTTTTATCTATGAAAAAAATATTTGCTTTACCCACCGTCGTTGAGACTATGGCGGGTCGCTCCGCCATAGTCTTTGCTGCGGTGTGCCTCTTACTTTTCTCGCCCAACGCCCTCTTTTCGCAAAAATCCATCACACTGGAGGATTGTTTGGTCTATTTCAAATTCTACCCTGAGTCCGGGCCGGACTTCCACTTCCTGAAAGACGGCGTGCGCTATGTGGAAGCCGATGGCAAGGGGCTGCATATCCGCGATGTGCGCAACCCGGATTTCGACTCGCTTCTGACCCTCCACCTGCCGCCCGAAGCCCGTGGCTATGACCAATACGACTTCAGCGACGACGAGACAAAAATCCTGTTCCGGAACAAAAAGGGGCAGATTTATCGCCACTCCGTGCTGGCCAATTATTTTGTGTACGACCTGAAAACCGGCAAAACCACGCCGGTTTTTGAAGAGGGTAAACAGCAGTTCACGGCGTTTTCGCCCGACGGCGAGCATATTGCCTTTGTGGCAAACAACAATCTGTATTTCAAAGACTTAGCCGCAGGAAAAACCATCCAAATCACCCGCGACGGCGAAAAAAACAAAATCATCAACGGTCTGCCCGACTGGGTGTACGAGGAGGAATTCAGCCCCGTCAGCGGCGAGGGCATGGTGGCGACCAAGTGGAGCCCGAACGGCTCCAAAATCGCCTTTCTCCGCTTTGATGAGCGCAATGTGCCGGAGTTCCCGCTCACATGGTACGAGGGCGGGATGTACCCCCGGCAGTCGGCGTTCAAATACCCAAAAGTCGGCGAACCGAACTCTGTGGTGAGTGTGCATATCTACGATGTGGACGCGGGCAGCATGGTCGGCGAGGTGATGGGGCTGGAGGCGGACGACTATGTGCCGCGTATCCATTGGACTACTGACAATCAACTCGTTGTCACGCGCCTCAACCGCCGACAGGACACATTGGAGGTCTTGCTCGCCATGGCCGGTCGTGTACTTTATGACCAAGAGGATGGAAAGAACTGGATTCCCGTGCGCCCGCTTTTGCAGGAGGTGGACGCGGCTTATGTGGACATTCACGACAACATGGTCTTTCTGAACGATGGCCAAAATTTTATCTGGACGAGTGAGCACAGCGGCTTCAACCACATTTATCTGCACAGTTTGGAAGGGAAAATGGTACGCCCGCTCACGTCGGGCAATTTCGACGTGACGGCTTTTTATGGCGTGGACGAAAAAAACGGGAAATTTTACTACCAAACAGCCACGCCGAGCCCGCTCGACCGGCAGGTGTGGGAAGGCTCGGTTTCGGGCGGCGAGCCTCGTTTGCTGACACCCACCATCGGCACAAACGACGCAACTTTCAGCCCGTCTTTTGATTATTACACCCTCACTTGGTCGGACGCAAATACGCCTGCGGTGGTGACGCTGCACGAGCGTTCGGGCAAGGTCGTCCGAACTTTTACCGACAACGAACGGGTGCGGCAAATGCGGCAGGAATATGGGTTTCTGCAAAAGGAGTTTTTCAAAATCAAACTCGATATGCCAACCCCGCCGGTGGCCTTTACGATAAGAGGGAGGGGTGGCGTAGAAAATGACTTGCGTGCAGTCCCTTTGGCCGGAGGGGTCAAGAGGGACTCGTTAGAACTCAACGGCTGGATGCTGCGCCCAGCGAATATGGACACTACAAAAAAATATCCCGTCTTGTTCGATATCTACGGTGGCCCCGGCTCTCAAACCGTTCAAAATCAATATGATGGCTATATTGGTGCTTGGCATCAGATGTTGGTGCAAAAAGGCTACATCGTGGTCAGCGTGGACAATC
>CAYZVM010000346.1:0-2752 GCA_964481485.1 uncultured Saprospiraceae bacterium
ATGGCTCAAAGACGGGCTTCGTGTCGGCTATGGGCAGCGCTGCATTTTCAACCTCGCCCAACGCTCGCTCACCAGAAAGTCGGAGTGGACTTGTGTGCCGTTGCAGTGACTGGCGGGTCTGCTTTTGTTTTCCAAGGCTGAATCATATTCCTAACTGACTGCGTGTGACTCAGGCACAACGGGTTCGATGGAGAATTTTCTACTTTTGCTCCGAACCTGAGTGAAACATGATGTCAACCTCGCCGCTCCAGACCTTTATCATCTACGCCCGCACCGACGAGGCGCACAAAAACGAGTTGCTCCGCCACCTCAAAGGTACACTCATCGCTTCCGGCGACCTGCGCGTGTGGCAGGACGGTAACCTCCTGGCCGGCGAGGATTGGGAAAAATCCATCAAAAGGAATTTGGAAAAATCCGACCTTGTGTTGGTACTCGTCAGTTCCGATTCGCTGAGTTCAGATTTTATCAATACCGAAGAACTGCGCATGGCGCTGGAACAACGCGCCGCAGGCCGCACCACCATCGTGCCTATTATCCTGCGCTCCTGCCTGTGGATGTCGCACCCCATCCTGCGCGGCTTGCAGGGCTTGCCGAAAAACATGAAGCCAGTGAAAAGTTATGCCGACGCCGACGAGGCCTGGACGGAGGTGCTGGAGGGCTTGGAGCGTATCCTTCTGGGAATCAGAGAAAAAAGCGAGTCACCGAAAGAAAAACCGCCCGCCCCTGTCCCGCTGCCTGTCACCTCTGATTTAGCGGAAGAAACTGCATGGAAAATGGCTCTCCGCCTTGACATGGAAGCGGCTTACCGGCACTATCTCGAAGACTTCCCTACCGGCAGCCATGTCGCCGAAGCAAAAAGACGCATCACTGCGCTGACGGCAAAAGTGGTAACGCCCAAATTAGAAATACCCAAACAGCAACCCCTTATCCGCGACTGCCCGGACTGCCCGGAGATGGTGTTCGTGAAAGGCGGGACGTTTATGATGGGGTCGGAGGATGGAGAGGACAATGAAAAACCTGTCCACGAAGTTACCTTGTCGGATTTCTATATTGGAAAATATCCAGTTACTTTTGAGGAATATGATAAATTCTGCCAATCAACCAAGCGGAACAAGCCGAATGCAGAAGGCTGGGGTCGTGAAACACGTCCCGTTATCAATGTCAGCTGGAATGATACAAATGATTATTGCGATTGGCTCTCTAAGAAAACTGGGCAAAAATATCGTCTTCCAACAGAAAGAGAATGGGAATTCGCAGCTCGAGGTGGAAATGAATCCAAGGGGTTTACATTTAGTGGAAGTGATGACCCTAAAGAAGTCGGGTGGTTTGGAAGTAAGGTTTTTGGAAAAACTCATTTTGTTGGCCAAAATAAGCCAAACGAGATTGGCATATTCGATATGTCGGGAAATGTGTGGGAATGGTGTAGCGATGAATGGTACGAAGACTATGAAGAAATTTCTAAAAATAAAAACGTCTGGACAGATTCAAAAAATTTGGATCGTGTAGTCCGTGGGGGCTCATACCAAGATAGTGCAAAATATCTCCGTATTTCTTCCCGCAACAGTTTCACATTCAATTTTATATTGAAGAATGTAGGTTTTCGGCTCTGTCGTAACTTCTTATAAGTCCTCTTACTGTCATCGTCCATCTAAAACAAACTGTCAAGTGCTTACTCTCAATACGCCTGCATCAGCACCTCCGCCGGAATGCCCCACTTTTCCCGTCGGCGGCGCATCATGGGCAGGGTGAGTTTTGCGCTTGCGGTTTTTTTTTGAATTGAAAAAACTATTACTTTTGAAGCCAAAATAAGCCTCGATTGGTCACAGAATACTACCCCTTCACCTCGCACAACAACGACAAACTCTACATTTTTCAGAGTGTCGGTGCGCAAGGCGAGATTACTAAAATGATACGCTTCACCCCTATCGGAAAGTATCGCTATAATCTTGGATTGGCAGATTTTGAACGCGGAAAAATGAGGTATGACCAAACGTCCAACAACTTTGACGTTGTGAAAACGATGTCCACTGTTGCTGAGGTTATCAGACATTTTACCTTCAAACATCCCGACTGTGAAGTTGTTATCATGGCTTTGGAAGAAAGGAGATTGAATCTCTACAATACCATTTTCAAAAGACGGGCATCGGAAATAACGAAAGATTTCTGGATTTGGGGCATCAGTTTCGACGGTTCAGAAGAAAAATACAACCTTGAGAAGCACTACAACGGCTTTATTGTCAAAAGAAAATAGACATGGCATCAACTGACAAATTCCCGGGCTATCAGGGAGAAATCAACAACTCGAACAAGGATCTTTTCTCGGAAGGAATACGCGAAGCGTTCGAGTTTGCACAAACAAACCCTGATTTTGCCACACTTTCCGAAAAAGATTGGGCTGCCATGCGGCAGTACGACCGGCGCGTTTCCCAAAACGTGTTGGACGAGTTGCTTCGAGCCGATTCCGACATTTCTTTAAAGGATGTGCTGTCAGCAGCGCTTGCTTCCTTGCCAGAAGAACGCAGCAATGACTATGTGCGCGAGCATATTCAGTGGGTTATCGCCCGGTTTGAATCGTCGGCTGGAGCAATGCTCAAGGCCAGCAATTAGGACGCGCCCATTCAAGTAAAAGCCGCTTAATCCTCTCCCCCAAACCTTTCCCTTAGCATCTTCTTCAACGCCAACATTTCATCCCGGAACTGCGCCGCCGTGATGAAGTCCAAATCCTTCGCGGCCTTCTTCATTTTCGACTCCG
>CAYZVM010000347.1:0-1248 GCA_964481485.1 uncultured Saprospiraceae bacterium
TAGTCGAGAATGGTGCCGGTGAATTTGTTGGCGATGCTGTTTTGGTGGCGCAGGTAGCAATAAAGATCGTGTGCGGTCGCGCCCACAGAGCTTTTGATTTCCAATGCCGTGCGCGCAAAAACAATGCTGTGGCATTTGCATTCCAATGCAATCCGCACCATGTCGTAAAGACAATTCAGGTAAAGTTGGACGTCGTGATTGAGGTTCTTGTCGTAGCCGAGGAAATGGGCTTCGAGTTCGTCGTGATTTTGGATGGTGGTGTAAAAGGCGAGCATTTTCCCGTCCAGGTAATAGCCGAACATCCTGAAATGCTCCGGCAAATCCCGTTTGAGCGCGAGCAGGTAATGCTCGTTCAGATCCACCATGTTGAAGCCCGCGTTTTTCGCCACTTCTTTGTAGAGCGTGTAAATGCGCGGCAATTCGCGCTGGATTTCCACTAAAGTCAGTTCGCGCCTTTCCACGCCGTCGAGTTTTTTGACGGCTCGTTTTGCCCGGGTGCGGTATTTGGTGGACATGGCGGCGAGGTAGCTGTCGAAATCTTGGAAAGGCAAGTGCAGCACCATGTTCGGCTGGATTTCAAACTCGACAAAGCCTTTTTCCACCAAATCCTTGCCTTGCTCGCGGTGTTCCGGCGCGATGTCTTTCACAAGGATGACCGGCATTTTTACCCCTTCGCGCCCCATGATGTCCACCACCTCGCCGAGGGCTTTTTCCAAAACTTCGACTGCCGCGAGGGGTTTTATTTTTTGATAATCAAAATGATAGCCGTGCTCGCCCGTCAGCAGCATATTGCCGCAAATGAGAATATCGGCAGCGGCTTTGCCCGCCACCCAACGTTTGAACCACTTGGCCAATCCATTAAAAAAGCAGGGGTCTTTGGTCTGGACATCAAGTTCTGTGATGTTGTCGTCGCCTTTGAAATACTTGATTTGGCAGAGCGCCACGCCGATGGGGGCGTCACCTTTGTAAAAAACGAGGTACCCAAAACGCATTCCATGGGGCGGGTTGGCCTCTACGATGGACAAATATTTTCGTTGCAAAAAAATATCATGCGCGGGAGCGGCAGCATCCCAGTCGTGTCCCGCTGCTTCGATGGAGCGGAAAAAACTGTATCGGAGGCTTTGCGCAGCTTTAGTGGCAGGCGACTGGGCGGCAATTTGAACAGAGGTAGCGATAGCGCACATTGCGGTTTGCGGTGGAATGATTTGGTGCGGCAAAGAAAACGCCAAGTCGCCAAAATGGTTGTTT
>CAYZVM010000347.1:1348-2733 GCA_964481485.1 uncultured Saprospiraceae bacterium
GCCATTTTTTAACTTCTGCCAAAGCCGCATTTTCGTCGCCCCAGCCCATGAGGGTCATGGTACCGGGGCCGTCGTAGTAGGTAAAAAATATTTCGATGATGTGGCGGGCGGCGCTGTATTCCATTTGGAATTCGTGCCAATTGGTGGCGCGGATGATTCTTTTGGCCGGGTCGGCGGGGATGGCAAGCACTTTGTTGTCCCACTCGCCCAAGTCTTTCAACATCAAAAGGCCAATTGGCTGCACCTCGATGACCGTGCCGATGGGCAGGTGTTCGGCCAGCAAGAGCACATCGAGCGGGTCGCCATCACCGCCGCGCGTTTTCACCATTTTGGTGGAGGGGATGAAACCGTAATTGAGCGGGTACGACAAAAAATCCACACGGCGGGTAATACCGTCGCGCACATCGGGTTTGAATTCGAGGCGTTGTTTGTCGTACTCAAACTTCGTGTTTGTGCCAGCGGGGATTTCGATGACGGCGTTCAAAAAGCCATTTTTGGAAAAAGAAGGGAGGGCGAGGTGATTCATGAAATGGTTGTTGGTTGTTAGTTCTTGGTTATTGGTTGAGAAATGTCTTGGCGGGAACATTTGATTGGATTGGCACAAAAATCCGCTTTGCTGTCGGGAAATTGAATTTTATTTGCCTGTCTAAAACCCGTCTGGTGTATTCACTCGTACATCAGGCGGGTTGTTTTTTCGGAAAAATTCAAGCACACTCAACTTTCTATTTCATCATGTCAAAAAAACACTACTTCGACCCGGAGGATCTCAAAAAATTTGGCAATATCGGCGAGTGGCAGAAACCCATGGCCGACAAATTTTTCACTTGGTACGGCGAAGTTTTTAAAGAAGGCGCCCTCACGGAGCGGGAAAAATCGCTCATCGCGCTCGCTGTGGCACACACCGTTCAGTGCCCCTACTGCATTGACGCTTACACGACGGACTGCTTCGCCAAAGGTGCCGACGAGGAGCAAATGATGGAAGCCGTGCATGTGGCTGCCGCCATTCGCGCCGGTTCGAGCCTCGTGTATTCGACCCAAATGATGAACCACGCAAAAGAAATGACAATGTAAAACTGAGGTTTCGGGGTTTCTGGTTGCGGGTTTCGAGGTTGCGTTTTTAGGTTTAGAAACCCAAAACCCTCGCAACCAAAAACCTCGCAACCAGAAACCCCGAAACCAGAAACCTTGATATATGGGTATCCATCAACGAACAAAATCACTCGCATCGCGGCACAGCGATTTGTCCGACACGTTTTTTCAACTCAAAGTGCTGAACGGCAAGGAGGTCACCGATGCACGGTTTCCGGCATTTTCCGATGCCGTCAAACAAGCGGGCTTCTCCGACGGGCGGCTGCGGCCCACGCGCATCGAGATTTTTCAGGTGA
>CAYZVM010000348.1:0-2658 GCA_964481485.1 uncultured Saprospiraceae bacterium
TCCTCCAAATCGAATTTGCTACGCCTGAATACGACGAAGCCGTGCGGCTGCGCTACGAGGTGCTGCGCCGCCCATTGGGGCTGGAGTACACACCAGAACAACTGGCTGCCGAATATTCCGACTTCCATCTTGCGGCTTTTGACGCGTCGGGGCGGCTCGTCGGCTACCTTTGTTTGACCCCCGGGAGCAATGCCGAAGTGAAAATGCGCCAAGTGGCGGTCGCGCCCGAGCAGCAGGGTAGGGGAGTAGGGGGCAAATTGGTGGCCGAGTCCGAGGCATTGGCCAAACACCTGAATTTCAAAAAGATGACGCTCCACGCCCGCGAAACTGCTGTGCCGTTTTACCTCCGGCTGGGCTACCACACGGTGGGCGGGCAGTTCGAGGAGGTGACGATTCCGCATTTCAAAATGGAAAAAAGTTTGGAATGAAACGTTAAAGTGCATCGCGGGAAAAAACACATTGCTACTTTTGCTGCCCTATTAGTCGCTGGCACAGCGCAAGAAAAAGACAATTTCTAATCCTGTACTTCACCTGAATTGGTAATCCCCCCGCTATTCACTTTTAATCCGAAAACCAATTCGTGTTCCCAAATGCTGATACCGACTTTAATCGGTATTGCTTTACGACACAGTATGCGGGCGGATGCAAGATTCCGCCCGCATTTTTTTTGCCCGCCCCCTGCTCAACGTCGCAGGGCGGGTATTTTTTTGAAAAACCTTTCCCTCCCGTCCGCGTTTCTCTCCCCATGTCACCGAATGGTAAAAAAGACCCGCCGTCCGACTCCGAACCGCTTGTGGAGGGCGTGGACTATTACATCGAAAAAGGATATTGGGTATTTACAGAACATTATCTGCTCAAACGCGGTCACTGCTGCGGCAGCGGCTGTCGGCATTGCCCGTATCGGAAGAAGAAACCAGTGTGCAGTGGGCGGTAGGCAATTTTCAGTTCGCAGTTTGCGGTAGGCAGAAATGATGCGGAAAAATATACCATTATGAACTGCCTACCGCAAACTGCGAACTGAAAACTGCTAACTCACCCATTTTTCTATCCGCACCACGGCTTTTGGATAGCCGTTTACACCAAATTCTTGCCGGTCGTCGGGTGTGAGCAAATCCGGGCGGTGTATTTTTTCGATGGGGACTTTGCCCAATTCTGGACACCACAGGCGAACGAAATCGCCTTTCGGGTCGTAATTTTTAGCCTGCGTCAGGATGTTGAAATAGCGGTCTTCGCGCGGGTCGCTGCCCACGCCGGCCACATAGTTCCAGTTGCCCCAATTGCTGCAAGGGTCGTAGTCAATCAATTGGCTTTCAAAATATTCTGCGCCCATTTGCCAATTTACTTTGAGGTCTTTCACGAGAAAAGAGGCGACGTTTTGGCGGCCCCGGTTGCTCATCCAGCCGGTGGCGTTGAGTTCGCGCATATTGGCATCAATAAAAGGCACACCCGTTTTGCCCTCCGCCCAGGGCTTGAACGCCTCCCAATTGTTTTTCCAACATTTCAATACTTTGTTCTGGATGCCGCCTTTTAGGAAAATGCGGTTGCCGTGTTTTTTGGCGATGAGTCGAAAAAAGTCGCGCCACAGCAATTCGAAGAAGAGCCAATAGGTGCTTTCGTTGCTCACGCGCTCGCGCTCGTAGCGTTTTAGTTCGTGGTAAATCAATTTTGGCGAGAGGCAGCCCTGTGCCAGCCAGGGTGAGAATTTGGAAGAAAAATCGCTGCCGATGAGGCCGTTGCGGGTTTCTTTGTAAGTCGCCACGAGGTCTTTTTCCCAAAAATAATGGCGCAATCGGCGCAGTCCTTCTGTCTCGCCGCCTTTGAACGGGAGCGCGGCACGGGGGTCTTGCTCAAAAGGAGTGTGGCCAAAATCCGTCAGTGCTGGCAATTCGCCGACCTCCAAGCCTGCGGGCAGGGGCGGCATGGCGGTCGGGGTGGGCAGCGGCTCCCGCACGGGCGTGATGTGTTCGTTGTCTTTGCGGTACTGCGTGAAAATATCGGGTGTGTGATGCACTGGCACGGGCAAATCTTGCGTGTGGTAGAGCATTTTGCCGCGCACATAGAGCAGTTCGATGCCGCCGGCCCAGAGTTTTTGCTCGAGGGCATCTTGCACAAACACTTCTTCGTGGGTGCGCTCTCGATTGCACAATACCCACGAGGCTTTGAGGTCGCGGGCGAGGTTGGATATGATAGATTCTGGTTTGCCGGTGCTTATCAGCAGGTCAGTTCCGAGGTTGCGTAGGTTTTGCCTCAAATCGGCCACGCTTTCGAGGATGAACTGAGCGCGAAATTTTCCAGTTTTTGGAAATCCAAAACGCGTCGTGTCCAAAAATGTACGCTCATCGAACACATAAATTGGTATTACTTCTTCTGCCATTCTGAGGGCAGTGCTGATAGCCTCGTTGTCGTGGAGGCGCAAATCCTGTCGGAACCAAACTATTGCGCGGCGTTTCATCTTGCTGTTACATCGTTTCCTGTTGACAAGTTAATCTGTGCGTGGCCACACTTGAAGAAACTGGTCGGTAAAACTTTGAACGATGCCTTTTGTTTGTGCAAACCGCGCCTTTTTTCTTTGAAAATTAACATTTGAACAGCGTTGCGCGGGCGTTGCTATTTTCAATTCTCCCTATTTTGCCGCCTATGGCACGTATCCTTGTTCTT
>CAYZVM010000349.1:0-2626 GCA_964481485.1 uncultured Saprospiraceae bacterium
TTTTTTCTTTTAATCTTTAATCCCTTTCATGGAGAGAAATTAACGCCGTTGTTCTCAGCAACGTGGTTTCCCGTCAATTCATTGACCTACCTTTTTCTTTCCACTTTTCTATTTCCCACACCCGATTGGCAACGAGCGCAGTGCTTGTTGGGCAATCGAATTCTGGCTTAAAGCATTTTCTTTTTTTGAAGATGCGGCCATTTGTCATTTGTGCTGAATTCACAGGTCGGGTTTGCTGGCTTGTTCTTTTATTTTTAATCTCATGAGAGAAATTCAACGCCTTTTATTATTGGACATCATAGAAAAGCATTGGCTCTAAGGACATCTGTTCTTAGTGCCAATGCTTTTTGTTTTTGGCGCGGCCTGTTTGCAGCAAACAACCGGGCATTCACATTCAACAACCTGCTCAGTTCACCACTTTTTTAAATTCAAATTCTATCACACATGAAAAAAACATTCGTGAAACTAAACCTGAAGTCGTTGCTACCGGCACTTCTTGTTTTTGGGTCGTTGCTGTTTTTGGACATCCGCGCAAACGCGCAAACGCTCTCGCCCCAAAATCTGGACTGGAAAACCGCCGTAGAAGCGATGCCAATTCTTGAGGATCAAATTGTCCAGCTCGATGGGCAATTGTCGGGACTGATCATTGGCTCGCCCGCTTATGAAAATGTGCTCAATCACATGACTTTTTACAAATTGATTTACAGCGCTCTCGAAGACGGGGTAGCGGTACCTGATGCGGTGTACAACAACATCCATTCAGTAAGCATCAACAAAACCGACGACGACCCGCAAACTCCAGTTATCTACACCGATCTTTTAAACAACGCAATTGATTTGCTCACCAATTGAATTCACATACGGGCATTCTCTTCCGTTCGTACAACTTTAAATTTCTCATCATCATGAAAAGAAAAAATACACTTCTTCGGGGTTTGCCGCTAGTAGGATTGTTGCTGACGACCCTTTGGGCAAATGCGCAGACCTTCACTGGCAGTGCTGTGAACACAGCAGGCAATGCTCTCATCCCATCCACCGGCACAGGTGGTTGCACCGTGGCACCACAAAACGTGGGCGGCACAGTATTCGAGTGCAATGTGTCTGGCATACCCGCAAACGCCAAGCTGATCAGTGTGCAACTCAACATGTTGCATACGTTCACTGCCGATGTTGACATGTTTCTTGAGGCACCCGGTACGTTGGCTCAAACAACCCCGCAGCGCATCGAATTGTCAGCAGACCTCGGTGGAGGTGGCGACAATTTCACCAACACAATTTTTTGCGACAACGCAGCTCAATCTATCACCGCAGGCACACCACCTTACTCTGGGGTTTTTCGCCCGGAAGGAACCTTAGTGGTATCCTGCGACCCTGACGGCACCGGCCCATTGACGGCTTATGCCGGCAACGTCACGACACTCGGAGCATTTACTGCGGGTCAAAACGGAGTCTGGAAGATTCGGATTTTTGATGATTTGGGTGGTCTATCCGGTTCTATGATTAGCTGGTCGCTCACTTTTGGCGACCCTACTTGCAGCTTTAGCGGAGTTACTTTGCCGCCGCTGACTATCGCGGGCACTGACCCATCCGTTTGCGGCGCTACCAACGCCACCCTTACGGCACCTTCACTTGCTTGTTCCAGCCCAATCACCGTATTTGTGGACGGGGCACAATTGACCACCGTACTTCCGGGCCAATCGTACATCATTCCATCGCTGACGGCCGGAGGGCATATTATCAAGTACTCCTTGTCAGCGTGCGACGAGATAAGCCAAACAGTGACGGTGACGGACGGTGTGCCGCCAACAATCACTTGCCCGGCCAACGTCTCGATAAATTTGGATCCGGGTCTTTGCTCGGCTATTTATTCATATAATATAGGTGTCACAGACAACTGTCCCTTCTTCGGGCCAGCCAGCTCTTTGACAAACCACCCGGTGCCAATCCCTAACACCAGCTTTTTCAACAGCTTTGACGGATGCACCTTCGACATTCGGAACGATGGCACCAGCCCAATACTCATTACAGGGTTTAGGACTTTCTTTACTCCTGCTGTATTGCAAACAGTGAAAGTTTGGTACACCACTACTGTATCTACAAATGTAGGTGTACAAACCAACCCTGCCGCTTGGACTCTTTTGGGTACGGCACAGGTACTAGGTACCAATGCCACGTCCTTCGCGGGCCCCAATTCTGATGTTCCAGTAGGCGGCTTGGTATTGGCTCCGGGCCAATCCAAAGGTATTTACATTGAAACAGCACCCGCTTTTGCTATGCGTTATACCAATGGTAGCTTTACAGCAACCAACGGCACCTTAACTGTCTTGAGCAACGGCTTTGCTGGCGCTGCCAACTTTGGCAACACCTTCGCCTCCCGCGCTTTCGTAGGCACCGTTAACTACCAGACAGTAACCGACCCGGCACCAACACAAATATCCGGTTTGCCATCTGGCTCCGAGTTCCCGAAAGGGACGACGACTAACTGCTTCGTCGCTACCGACGCAGCGGGCAACACCTCATCGTGCTGCTTCGACGTGACGGTGAACGAGTTCGCCAACCCAATCTCTACCCTGGTCTGCAACGACTTCGTGCAGGTGTCCCTTGACGCCGACTGCCAAGAAGTGCT
>CAYZVM010000350.1:0-2501 GCA_964481485.1 uncultured Saprospiraceae bacterium
TCCACCACATCCTCCACTTTCAGCCCCAAGAGCGTGGCCGCCTTGCCCATGTTCACCGCGATTTCGAGAAAACCTGCCATGTTGAACAGGCAAAGTTGCTCGCCCGGCGCCACGTCGCAGTAATTTTCCGAAAGTTTCGTGATGGGGTCGTTGCGTTTGAAAAAGAGGGAAAAATCGCGTCCGTTTTGATTTTTTTCAAACACTTCGCGACGGATATTGACCACGACGTTTTCAAAATTGTCCACATGAATCACCGTGCCGCGAATGCGCGTGGGCGTGATAACCGGCTGAATACTAATACGTTCGAGCAGGGGCGCGGCGAATTCGCCCAATTCCTCGAAAGGTTTGCCGGAGGCGAGATGCGCCGTCGCGTCGGCGAAAACGGATTTCACCACAAAATGCTCTGAAGCTTCGGCGGGCAGGTTACGCAAGTCGGTTGGCTCAATATTTTGGAAAAGCAAAGTCAGCAGGCCATTGTCGGGCGCGAGAAAAAAATGCCCCTCATGTCGAGCGGCCACGAAGCGAAATTCGGGCTGATACACGCAGTTTACGCCGACGAGATGAATCGTGCCTTCGGGATATTCGCGCCACACATTTTGCACTACAAACGCCCCTTGTACGATGTCGAAAGGTTTGATATCGTGCGAAATATCTACCAGCTGGATGCCCGGCGCACGGCTCAGGAGCGCGCCTTTGAGCGCACCGACATAAAAATCTTGTGTTCCGAAATCAGTGGTGAGGGTGACGAGTTGCATTTTGGCTTGGTTGTTCGTTGTAGGTTGTTTGTTGTTCGTTCTGAGAAATTTCAGAAACTTACTGGCACGTTTTTTTGTTTGAAAGTCCGCTCTCACAATCCTATTTTTGTGGGCAAAAGCGGGGTTCATTTTTACAAGAGGCAAGGAAGTCCGGTGCAAAAATACCACTGAAAATCAACCCGCTACGCACCGTTTGCTTCCCGCTGCCGAAAAATCGAGCACTAAAAATTTGAGCGAAATCATTCTCACCGTCGAGGGCGTTGACCCTGTTGCACTCTTTGGCGAAAACAACGCAAAATTAAATCTTTTGCGCAAAGCCTTTCCTGACGTCACCATTACGTCGCGCGGCAACAATCTGAAAATCACTGGAGAAAAGAAAGACACCCAAGCCGCCAAATCCAAATTCGAGATGATGGCGCGTTACCTGCGCGAGCATCAAGAACTGCCCATGCAAACGGTGGAAGACCTCATGGGCGGCGAAAATCCCTTCGATGTGCGCATCCCCGTCAACGGCGACGGCGCGAGCGGCAACACCATCTTGTTCGGGCGCGATGGCAAACCCATCAAGGCCAAAACCCGCAACCAAAAACGTATGGTCGAGGTGTGCGAAACGAGCGACATCGTGTTCGCGCTCGGCCCGGCTGGCACGGGCAAAACCTACACGGCGGTCGCCATTGCCGTGCGGGCGTTGAAAAATAAGTTGATTAAAAAAATCGTGCTAACGCGCCCCGCCGTCGAAGCGGGCGAGAACTTGGGCTTTTTGCCCGGCGATTTGAAGGAAAAAGTGGATCCATACCTGCGCCCACTCTACGACGCGCTCGACGATATGTTGCCCATGGACAAGCTCAATTTTTTCATGGAAAACCGTATCATAGAAATCGCACCGCTGGCTTTCATGCGCGGTCGCACTTTGGACAACGCCTACATCATCCTCGACGAAGCGCAAAATGCCTCGCCGCTCCAACTCAAGATGTTCCTCACGCGCCTCGGCCCTTCGGCCAAATGCATCATCACGGGCGACCTGAGCCAGATTGACCTGCCCGGCCACCAAAAATCGGGCCTCCGCTCAGCCGTCGAAATGCTCGGCGACGTGGATGGTATTTCGGTCATAACCCTGACGACGGAAGACGTGGTGCGCCACCGCCTTGTGAAAGAAATCATCAAGGCCTACGAAAAAACGGAAGCCGAAGAGCGTGCCCGACGGGAACGAAAAAAGGCAGAGCAAAACGGTGACAAGGAAGAACTTATCGAGACAAAACCCGACTGGCAGCCTGCTAAACCCGGACAATCATGACATCAAAAGTTTCCTACCTCGGCGAACTCCGCACAGAGTGCAAACACCTCCTGTCGGGTCAAAAAATCATCACCGACGCACCGCCCGACAACCAGGGCAAAGGCGAGGCTTTTTCGCCGACCGACCTGACCGCGACCTCGCTGGCAACGTGCATCTTAACCACTATGGGCATTCGCGCCAAAGAATTGGATATTACCGGTGTCCGCGCCGAAGTCACCAAAATCATGGCTTCCGACCCGCGCCGCATTAGCCGCATAGAAGTAAAAATCAAGATGCCGAAAAACGATTTTTCCGACAAAGACAAAAAAGTATTGGAAGGTATCGCCCGCACTTGCCCGGTGGCGCTGAGTCTTTCGGAAAAAATCGAGCAAGTGATTGATTTTGAGTGGTAATTGTACGCCGGAATGATATTCCGGCTAATCGGAAAGTCGTTCAGGCGGAATATCATTCCG
>CAYZVM010000351.1:0-2424 GCA_964481485.1 uncultured Saprospiraceae bacterium
ATCTTGTCAAACTTGCTCATCCGCGAAAGTTAGCACTTTCGCAAGAAGTCTATTAGTTCTGGGATATGCAATTCGTAATAACCGAAAGGATCAGTTGTATCGCTAATCGCTGAACCAATATTTACTGTCACCCCTGGAAGCGGGGTATCATTCCAAATTACCGTCCCAGCGATTTTATCCAGACCGAGCAATGCGACAGGCAGGTAAATTTGTTCGTTGGGCAACAAAACATACAAAGAGTCAGGGAAAATGGATTTGTAAGGCTCCGAAAAATCCACATTCAGGCGAACTTTTTTGCCATGGAAAGTGGGCGGGAGGTTTTGGAAAAATGCTTCGCCATTTTCTCGAATGGGTGCGTCTCGGCGTTCTCCGCCCGGAAAGTCAATTACTACTTTACCTTGCTGCCGTAAAATCATGTCTTGTGGGCCACCTTTACCATGGACAAAAACTGTAAGTGGAAATGACTCAGTAGTTGCCGGGGGCTTTTCGGAAAAAATGTCGCGCAAACTATACCCGCTTAATTCTGCTATTCCGGCCAAAGCCCCAATTACAACTGCCAGCAATGCGCCTGCTTTTTTCCAATTCAATTGGGATGTTATTTTTTTCGTTTTTTGGTCTTCCAGCAATTCCAACAGTGAATTTGCGATTTGATTACGCTCTAAATTGGCATTTTCGAAAGAAATAACCCCCTTCAATACATTGTTTTTCAATGTATTGAAACGCTCAGCGAGTTGTACTACTAAGGTATGATGACTTGTGCCTCCTGTATGGGCGAGCAAATTTTCAAGGGCTTTTTCGACATCGCCGGAGGCCACGAGTTGACGAATTTCATTGGTATCCATAATTTTAGATGAGGTTTTTTTCGGCAGAAAAATAGGCATAACATGCGGAATCAAAATAGGAGAAAACAATTTTCCTGCATATCCAGCCCAGCCTCTCGCCGCGTTTTTCGACCTTCGCCCAAAACAACCCACTGCCGTGCCAAACTCCTCACCCCTCACCCTTCACTCCTCACCTCTGAAAATCGAAGTCATCTCCGCCGGTGCCGGTTCCGGCAAAACCTACGCCCTCACCGGGCGCATGGTCGAATTGCTGAAAAACGGCGTACGACCGGCGGGCATCATGGCCACCACTTTCACCAAAAAAGCCGCCGCCGAATTGCAAGAGCGTGTGCGCGTCCGGCTGCTCGAAGCGGGTATGACCGAAGCCGCCAACGAACTCGGCGAGGCGCTCATAGGCACGGTGCACAGCATCGGCACACGGTTGTTGCAAAGGTTCGCTTTCGAGGCGGGCGTGTCGCCCTTGGTGGAAATCATCGCCGACGGCGACGAGCAGCGCCTGTTCAACGAATCGCTTTCTCAAGTCCTCACCGAACAGCGCATCGAGCGCATGAACCAACTGGCCGACCGTTTGGGTTTGACCAAAAAATCTATCGGCGAGCCTTACGACTGGCGGCGCGACATTCGCAACCTGACCGACGTGGCGCGGGCAAACAATTTTTCAAAAGAAGTTTTGAAAATCAGTAAGTTGTGCTCATGGGAAGCATTCGAGCGGCTGCTCCCGCCCGCCCAAACAACCGATGCTACGACATGGCAAAACCGCCTGCTCTCCGCCATTGACCAAACCGTCGCCGCCCTCGATGCGAACGAAGCCGACGGCACAAAAACCACCCGCGATGCCGCCGAGGTGCTGCGCAATTTTCAAAATCAACTCAAATATCGCGGCGAACTCTACTGGTACGAATGGGTCAAAATCGGCAAAACCAACCCCGGTGCCAAAAGCCGCGACCTGATGGAAGACCTCCAAAACCTCGCCCGTAGCCACGAGGAACACCAGCAATTCCGCGACGACGTGAAAGGATTTATTGACCTCGTGTTCGACATCGCTACCGACGCGCTCACCGAGTATGAGCAGTACAAAAAAAAGCGCGGCCTGATTGACTATACCGACATGGAAACCTACGTCAGCCAGTTGTTGCGTGTCCCCTCCGTCAGAGAAACGCTGCGCCGCGAACTCGACCTCCTGCTCGTGGACGAATTCCAAGATACCTCGCCCATTCAACTCGATATTTTCCTGCAAATCAGCCGATTGGCGCGACACTCCATCTGGGTGGGCGACCCCAAACAGAGCATCTACGGATTTCGCGGCGCGGAACCTGCGCTTATGCAAGCCATCATCCGCGCCACCGGCGGCGTGAGAGACGAGAATATTTTGAAAAAATCGTGGCGTAGCCGACCCGACATCGTGTACGCCACGAATGCGATTTTCACACGGGCTTTTAGTGAAATGCCGGTGGAGCAAGTGGTGCTGGAACCGGCATTCAACCCTTCCATCCCACCCCCGACCCCTCCCCTAAAAGGGAGGAGAGACCGCGATGCGGACTCTACGTCTCCCCTCCCTTTTAGGGGAGGGGTCGGGGGTGGG
>CAYZVM010000352.1:0-2349 GCA_964481485.1 uncultured Saprospiraceae bacterium
GTTGGGTTTCAACCTGATATGGCTCTACGAACGCGCCGACTTGATGCACCAATTGCTGCAGGAAATCAATGACTTGCGCCTCGCCCCGCCACACGTCGGCCATGTTTTTCCTTTTGAAAAAATGCACGACGCGGTACGGTTGTTTCAGACTGGGAAGACGGTGGGGAAGGTGGTGGTGGAGGTTTAGCGTCGCTACTTCCAGAAAATGAGCCAATCCCATAGACGGGCGAAGAAGCCTTTGTGCTTATAATCAGGAAGATCTTTTGCAATAAAAATAAATTGGCGAGATAATTTAAGGAAAGAACTATCAACTAAAAAAATCTCAGATTTTTTGCTGGCAGAGACAGCCGTTATAGAGGGTAAGAAGCGCATAGCGGTGGAATCCAACTGATAAGCCCAGAGTAGTCTTTGATTTCTCTGCAGACTTTCTGCGTTCCATATTTGGGCCTTCTGATAATTATAGCTGGCAAACGAAAATTTTTTTTGAACTGGAGAATAAAAACTTGGTAGTCGAATGGCCGATCCATCAATATCCCACAATCGTACTGTATCGTCTTGGCTTCCTGACAATATGTGCTTTCCGTCGGGAGAAAAAGCAGCACTATAGATAGCGTCCGAGAGCCAAATTCGGCTTAAAATGGCTGTATCACTGATGCTCCAGAGTCGTAGCGTATTGTTTTGGCTTCCTGTCAATATGTACTTTCCATCTGGAGAAAGAACACCCAATCGGGAATAAACACCACCCCTATTTAATGCACTTAAATATGTTGCACGATTGCCTGAACCTGAGGACAGGCTGAATTCAGCTATTCTCATTGCCATGGTGGGGTCTTTTTGGCGCTTGGCCAATGAGACAGCCAGATTAGCATTCTCTCTTGCCCTTTGGAGCAAGTCTTTTTTTATTAACTCCTTTTTTACCTTTACTGTATCGAGACTGTTTACATCCTGAGCCAGCCGCAATAATTGCATCTTATTTTGAAGGCGCGACTGTGCAACAGAATCTTTCATGTACTGTGGCATTGTATCAAGGGGCGTGAGATGGTTATCACGAATGACATCCAGATTTGGAGCAATATCCTCCGAATTGTCTAATGGGGATTTTGCAGCAGGATGTGTTTTAGCGCCTCTATCATTTTGCTTGTAGTTTTTCTTTTGCTGCGTCTCTCCATATCTTTCTGTTGTTCCGTTAGAGCCAGTTTCAGGTAATACGATTAAAAAAGTGTCAAGCTGGTGTCTTGAATTTGTTTCGGACAAATCATTTGGAAAAGGCTTAGGATTGGACCAAATAATTGCGGTGACTGCAACACATAGTAATGTCAGCAACGCCCCATGCCGCCGCATCACCTCCGTCAAAAAAGCCGGTGCCTCCACAAAAGGCGCACCCGCCGTAAAATGAGCCAGCGGCGCGCTCACCATATCTTCCTGGCCCGCCTCCACCTGCGGTGCTTCTGTGGTCACACTCACTTGTTCTTCCAACACCAGTTCGCGCTTCACCTCCCGGTTGTCGCGCATTTCAATCACAGATATTCGGATGACTAAGGGGTAATTGCCCGCCCGGAGGGGCTTGACGTAAAAAATCCATTCGGTGTATTCTTCTTCGTCAAGGAATTGCACGGTCGAGTGCAAAGACTTGATACTGAACGGCGCATCTTCCGAAAGGCTGAGCAATTCCACGCCCATGACCTCGGCGATGCGCAGGTTGCGGCGGTGGACGTCGTCTTTCCGGCGTTTCCAATTCTCGAGCAGGGCAGCCTCCGTCCAAGCAATCCGGACGGTACATTTTTCCTCGCGCATTACCTGCATTGCGTGCGGAACATGGTATAGCAATTCGCCGCGTTTCTCAGCAGGCTTTTGGGCAGTTTCTTTTTCAGGAATCAAATCATTTTGAGAAAGTTCGCCGGTCATTTGGAGGAAAGCCGACATCAGGCGGGCATAGGTCTGGGTATTTTGCTCCGCGCTCAAAATGCCCAGCAAGAATTCCTCCCGGCATTTTTTGAACTGCCCTTTCAGGAGGAGAAAAGAATTAAAGACGGGCGATTCTGGTGACAACAGCCGCTCCAGTTCTTTCAAAGCCAATTCGAGACTGTCGGACGCCAGTCTTTTCAAATTTGCTTTTATGGTTTCCAGATGGGACATTTTGCCAATTTTGTGCCTCCAAAAATAGAGCGATTTTGAATAATGTCTGTAAAAAAATAGAAAGCGGATATTTCTCTTTTCAATCTTTGCCTTTCAAAAACCGACCTGCATGAAACACATCCTCAACCTCTTAGCCGCATTACTTCCCTTTTGTTGCTTCGCCCAAAACCACGCCGACTGCGATTCGGCCTACCGTGTGTGCGACAAAAATCC
>CAYZVM010000353.1:0-2346 GCA_964481485.1 uncultured Saprospiraceae bacterium
TCATACTGGCAGCAGCCGTGCAAATTGGCGTACACCTCATCGCTCGCCCGCACCTTGTCCGTGTCATGCCCCACAGCGGCGACGGCCTTGTGGATTTGGCCGGGTTTCACCTTCGCTGGCTCGAAAGTCACCGTGAGCATTTTTGTCTCCACATCCCAGTCGGCAGCAGCCACCCCGTCTATTTGAGCCGCTTTTTCGATACGTTTTTCGCACATACCGCAGTTGCCGTACACTTTGAATTTGGTGGTCATGCTATTGACAGCGACGGTGGGCGTTTGGCTTTGGCCGGTGTAAGCATTCAAAAGAAAAATAATGCTGAAAAGAAGTCCGTATTTCATGATGTTTGTTTTTGAAAATGAAGGAGATGTCACGCAAAGGCGCAAAGAACGCTAAGCGTAGATTGCTCTTTGCGGCCTTTGCGCCTCTGCGTGACATTTTACAGCCCCGACGGCGAAAAACGCACGCCGAGGTACGCCACCTGTCCCATTATCGGCCCCCAGATTTGTGAGCCGTTGAAATAAGGGCTGTCGGGTTCGTTGGCCGCGATGATGGCGTTGTGTTGTTGGAACCCGTTGAGGTTTTCGCCGCCGATGTAGAGTTCGATTTTTTTCCCAAAACTCCGCGTGATTTGTGCGTTCCAAATCGCATAAGTTGGGCTGACCTCCGGGAAATCGTGGGTAAATTCATGCGGAATCAGCGAATTGTCGGGCAGGCGCTGCGCCCCCACGAGTTGCACGCGGGTGTTGAACATCCATTTTTTGTTCGGCGTGGTATAGTCCAAAGTCACGAGGCCGCGGTGCTTCGCCACGAGCGGGATTTCTCGCAAAACACCATCGGCAAAAGTGGCGCGCACATCGTTCCATTTATAGGCAAATTTTATGTCCAAACCCGGCAAGAGATTGTACTGGACGGTCGCCAACAAACTGTTGCTGAATGACTTGCCGTCCACATTGTAAAAGAAAACTTCGGTCGGCGATTGGTCCACATCCACCAAAATTTGCTGCACAAAATCCGTGCGGTAGAGGTCAATGCTAAAACTCGCGTCGCGGCGGGCGACTTTGAAATTCTGCGTGAAATTCAGGCCGTAGTTCCACGCCTCTTCCAAACCGAGGTCGGTGGCGAAGTTGAGCACCCGATTGCTGGCGAGCAAACTGATATTCTCGGCCATCAAGTTGGGCGAACGAAAACCCCGCCCCGCCGAGAGGCGCACGATGCTGTTTTGGGAGAAACTGTACTTCGCGCTCACACGCGGCGTGAACAGCAGCCGGTCGAATCGGCTGTTCCAATCCGTCCGCGCACCCACCACCACCACGAGGTCAGGAATTTCTAGTTTTAAATTAGGACGGCTGAACGTGTATTCCAACATCGCGCCCGGCATCGCCTCGCGGCGGTTGAGGTCGCCCTCGTTCACAGTTTCCTGAATATCATCGTATTGGAACGACGGCGCCACCACGATTTTGTGGTCGGTGGTACCGAAAATTGTCTGGTACAGCGACTGCCAATACAGCGATTTTTGTTCGGCGGCATAAATATTCCGCCCAAAAAGCGCACTCGTGCGATGCCACGATGCGGACACCATGTTGCCGAGTTGGTTGTATGGTTTGCCGCCGATGCCTTCGTAACCCATTTTGCCCCACACTTCCACGCGGTCGTTGTTTTGGTCAATCGAAAACAAGCCCGGGATGCCCTCGATGGAACGGATCTGCCCGCCCTGCCGACGGTCGGTGAGCGCCTGCACGTTGAATTGGGCGCACATCTGCGGGCTTTCGTAAAACACGCGGTACAGACCGTTCAGTTGTTGGCGGCTCGGCGAGTCGTAGAAATTGTCGTCGTTCATGTCCCAACGATTTTCCACAAAACTGCCGTGCAGGAGCAGCCCGTTCGAGATTTTTCCTTTGCCTTTATTATTCAAATGAACATTCAACTCGCCGCGCCCCTCGGTGGAAGTAAACACATTGACAAACAATGGTTTGTCCAAATGCGGCTTCACGAGTTCGGTGTTGATTTGACCGGCGATGCCGGCAAAACCGTTTTTCACCGTGCTCGCGCCTTTTGCCAATTGGATACCGTCGAGCCAAGTTCCGGGGATGTATTCAAAAGCGAAAGGCGTGGCGATACCGCCCATCGTCGGGCGATTTTCTACCAAAAACTGGCTGTACACGCCGCGCAAACCGAGCATCTGGATTTCTTTCACACCCGTGAGCGCGTTGGAATACACCACATCCACCGCGCCGTTGGTCTCGAAACTTTCGGAGAGATTGCAGCAGGGTGCTTTGCGGAGTTCTTTGCTGGTGATGCTCTCCACATTGCGCGTTTCGAGCGTGGAAACACGATTGTCGAAACCAT
>CAYZVM010000354.1:0-2341 GCA_964481485.1 uncultured Saprospiraceae bacterium
CTCCCCGCCATACTCTGGCTGCTGACTATCACCGGAATGTCGTTGGTGCCGAAAATCCAACTCCCCGAATTCAACCTCATGTCAACCGACAAATTGGGCCATGTGGCTGCTTATGCTTTGTTGGTTTGGTTGATATTGCGCGGTTTCAAACTGAAAAACGGGTATCCCGCCGATTGGAAAACCAGTTTGGCAATTGTCTGCGCAGCAACGGTTTACGGCGCGATGATAGAATTTGTGCAAGGAAATTTTATTCCCGGTCGCCTTTTTGGCTACGACGACATGATTGCCAACGCAGTGGGGGCGACTCTGGGAATGTTATTTGGCCAACGGTTAGGTGCTTTGAAGGCGTAGCTTTAATTTTGAGTAAAGTTTTTCATTGAAAACGTCAAAATATGGAATACTCGAACCCATTGCTCGCATTCCTGCGACAGGAGAATTCTTCCACCTCCGTCAAATCTCTTCCCCTTTTTTGCCTTTTGTTTTTCGCAGTGTTGAATTCGGCAAATGCGCAAAATATCATCTATGTCAATCACGCTGCCACAGGGGGCAACAACGGCACTTCGTGGGCAGATGCTTTTGCCGGGCTGCAAAATGCCATTGATGTCGCTGAACCGGGCGACCAAATATGGGTGGCCCAAGGAGTATATAAACCGACAGAGAAACACGGCGGCACAAGCGACCGCCACAAGACCTTTTACATCAACAAGGAGGGTATTGAAATCTACGGAGGCTTCAGCGGCACCGAAGATTCCCTATCGCAGCGTGATTTTGTGAACAACGCGACGATTTTGAGCGGAGATTTGGACAACAACGACACAGATGCTGATGGCGATTTTGTCGCCGATTCTACCACCGATATTGTGGGCGATAACGCTATACGAGTTCTTCGAATGGACACGGTGGGCAATTTGGTGCGGCTTGACGGCTTCACCATCACTGCGGGGTTTGCAAGCGGTGGCTTTTTGCAAGGCGGAGGGCTTTATATTGTGTGCGAGGCAGATGGGAAACAATCAAGTCCCACAATCGCAAATTGTATTTTTAGCGGCAATTACGCATATTCAGGGGGAGGAGTGCACAATCGCGCCTTGAATGGAGGCCTTGTTGCCACCTCCTTCGAACACTGCACCTTCACTTACAATTTGGGGTTTGCCACTGGCGGTGCAGTTCAAAATTTTGGCGACAACGCTACCGTCAGCCCTACTTTTTCCAACTGTTTTTTCAAGGGCAACGAAGCCACCAACGCCAGCGGCGGCGCAATATCAAATTTGGCTCAGAGCAACGGAACGGCAAGCCCCGTTTTGTCCAGCTGCACATTTGTAAATAACCTGGCTGAAACTGGCGGGGCCATATTCAACAGCAATGCCGATCCAATCGTCAACAACTGTATTTTTGAAAGCAATGCAGCTACATTAGGGGGAGGGGCGATGTACAACACGGGCTTCTCAAATTCAAAAGTGGCCAATTGCATTTTTCTCACAAACATCGCTGCCCAAGATGGCGGTGCAATAGCAAACATCGTCGGCAATCCCGTCATTGTCAATTGCTCTTTTTATGGCAATTCAGCGAACATTGGAAGCACCATATCCAACTTTTCCAACAACCCGACCATCGCCAACTGCATTATTTGGAACAACGCAGCAAGCAGCATTTTCAACAGCGCTTCGGGTGGCGCTATTCCTCAAATCAGCCACACGTTGTTGAAAGAAAACTTCTGTCCTCCCGGAGCTATCTGCGGCAATGGCATGATATTCAACCAAGACCCATTATTCGCCGATGCTGAAAATGGCGACCTTCGCCTCCTAGCTGGCTCTCCGGCCATAGATGCGGGCGATACCTCTGCTGTGCCACCCGGCATCACCACCGACTTGGATGGAAAGCCCCGCATTTTCAACTCCACTGGACTGCCTGTGGCTATAGTGGACCTGGGTGCCTATGAATTCGACAAACTCATTTCCAATACCTACGCACCCGCGACAAGGCATCTGCAATTGTCTGTCTCCCCAAACCCCGCCCGTTCCATCGCAAACCTTCAATTTTATGCAAGCACGACAGGGCAAGGCACATTGCAGGTTTTCTCTTTAGAAGGCCAGCTGGTGATAGACCGAGCAATCCCTGTGTCGGTAGGCACAAACCTGTTTCCGCTTCCGGTGGAAGCATTGCCCCCCGGAGTTTACGCCATTCAAATCAGATGTTCCAGCAAAGGTGTCATTTCGGGCGTTTTGGTGAAAACATGATTGATTCCCAATAAAAAAATACGCAGGAACTATTACCGCACTACTTACACATATGGCACTCATACTTCCCTGTCGCGACTTCACCCCACAACTCGGCCAAAACTGCT
>CAYZVM010000355.1:0-2333 GCA_964481485.1 uncultured Saprospiraceae bacterium
GAGCGGGAAAACTTTTCCTGCTACCAAAGTATATGGCCCGGCAGAAAGTGCCCGCGGCATTAAATGCCTGTGGACTTTGAAACGGGACTCAACTAAAACAAACCCTATGCCTCTTACATTCACCACGTGCCCACCAAGTCGAGGCAAGGCTCAAGATGAGCCAGCTCATGCAAGACAGTGTGCGAGAGGAAGCGGATGAACGGCGTACCTTCGGTAGGTGAACGTCACTGTCCCATGTAGCGGACCACCTCCACCTCGACCGACGTGTGAATAGCAATGCGTAACAAAACTGCACGAAAGAAAATCGTTATCACAGTTTGGGCGGCGGCATTATTTGCTCTCGTATTGCTCTTAACTTTAGTTCGTTGTGCTCGCGCACCAAGTGGAGTCTATAACGATCCATACATATCAGGAGAAGGAGGTGTTTATTGGGTATTGGACAATGGCCAAGTATATCTTCGGAACAAAGAATGGAGCGAACTGGTCGGGAAATACTCTAAATCGAATAATGTCTGGATTCTGAATGATACGCAATTTATTGAATCTAGTGTCATTGGGTTAAGAATTATTAGTCAAAATGAACCTACAAACCGCCTCCTTTTTAGGCGGGGATTGGGGTGGTTGCGGCCGAAGGATTAAATTGTAACCCAACCAACGCGCACGTGAAATGAACTCGCGAGCCAACGTCATTGAATCGGGATAATTGTTGTGGTGCCTATGCAGAATTTAAAGCTACTCCGTCGCTGCCGGTTGGGCTGCATCGGCGGCTCACTCTCAACTCAGCTCCGGCCTAACGCCGGGGGAAAGGTCAATCTACTTGGGCGAACTTCCTTGCGCTGAAGATTTATAATCATGGGTCGAACGTTGAATATCGGTTGTGGCCTCCTGTTGGCTTTCTTCTGTAGCGGGTGCGACCCCACGCCAAAAGTTTCTGCTACGGTCGTAAAACACCAAGACACCGTTGCATTCCATATCGACCAAAAAGGTGGAAGTGGGCTAGTTGGGTTAAAAATCTGGGATGCGGATTTGCGGGAAATGCTGTGGGTGTTGGATTTAGATTATTTCAAAGGAGATTCTGTTAGTTACGGCGTAATCCCTCAAAGTTTGCGGACGCACAATGGAACGCCTGCGAAAGCTACTCAAATATTTCCCCCAAATGGGGTAACTCCAAAATCTTTACCGAAGCAAAACAGGTTGTTTCTTGAGTTGATTTGTCAATATGACTCTGAGGCCGCCGCGTCAGTAAAAAGCTTTTGGTTTACTTTTTCTGTTGATGAAGCAGGGATGGTTTCACCCTCTGTTTCTGTAGAGTCACCGACAGCAATGGATCGCCCAATAGTTGATTTTGATAGGTAACGCACAGGAAAAAATCAGACCTGTTTCGAGACAAATGAGGCGTTGCCGGCCTAGCAGATTGACGCGCTGGTGAGGGGAATTCCGTTTCCGTCATTCTTCCGGGAACCGTTGGAAGTGAGCAATTATCGCCAGTTGCCGATCTAGGCCGGGATTTTTGGTTTAAGGGGATGGGTTTGACGTTAATAGTCGGGTCAGGGTGGGGCTTCCGGAGTTTGGGGCGGCATTTCTCAATATTGTTTTGCCTCGGAAAAACATTTTTTCGAGGCAAATAAATGTTTTTATGCGACGGAAAAATGTTTTTTCGTCGTAAATAAATGTTTTTTTGCCGCGAAATTAGTTTTTGGTGAAGCGGTTCAGGGTTTTTCCGTTGGCAATAAACTAATTTCGTCGCGAAAAAATGTTTTTTTGTCGTTAAAAAACTTAATTCCAGGACGAAAAAATGTTTTTCCACGGCAAAAGAACTTAATTGGGTCGCAGAGAAAGGTTGTTCCAGCCTGGCTCAAGTCAGGTCCGAGTGGGAAAAACCTTTGGCTGGGGGAAGTAGGTTGGGGCGGTGATAGCGTTATCCAAGATTCTCGCGGTTGAGGTGGTGAGGCAGAAATGGTAGGGCGGCGCTGCCGCGCGGCCATCGTGTCGTTAAATCTGTTTATCTATTTTCGTTTGAAATGGCGTTGCAGCAGCAACGCCCTACCAAACGCCAACAGTGTTTCAACGGTCAGCTCAGGGTTGGCGATCCGAGCCGCCGGGCGAGTAACGCCTATGAATGGCTGCTAACAGAGCGAGTCCACATAGGGTGAAGCTGGTTGGCTCTGGAATTGTGACGACGATGTTATCAATTGCTACGCTCGGAACATCGCCGGTGCTCGCAACATAGCTGAAGCGGAAGGAGTGCACGTAATCCACGGCGGCAAAATCGCCTTCTGCCAAAAGGTTGTCATTCGCAATGAACCGCCAGTGGCTCAAGTTTTGATCCAGTT
>CAYZVM010000356.1:0-2260 GCA_964481485.1 uncultured Saprospiraceae bacterium
CTTCTACTTCCAATTTTCAACGGCGGATAACCTTCTTTTTCCAAAAATTCGATGTCCGCGCCGATGCTTCGCAATGCCTCCACGAGTCCGCCGACGGGTCGTTCGCGCATCCGGGCGGAGCCGGTAAGTATTTGTGTGCCAGACTGTAAGGCCAAATAGGCCGTGAGGAAACGGAACGTGGTGCCAGCGTCGCCCGCATCGTAAGTGTCGCCTTTTTGAGCGAGCAGTTGGAGCAACGTAGTTGTGTCTTTCGAGGTGGAAAGGTTGGTGAGCCAGTCGGCGGGATTTGCCCCGGCCAGCGCCAGCACGATGAGCGCCCGGTTGCTGATGCTTTTGGAGCCGTCGAGAGCGATGTCGCCCCGCAATGTGCGGTCAGGTTTTGAAAGTTGGAGGAGTTCCATTGTGCAAAGAAACGGCGTAGTAGAACGTGTCGGTAAATATCCGCCCTAAAGCCGCTCAAAAAACCAAATTATCATCCTATGTTCATGCGTTTGCCCTGTCCTCCGCACAGAGCCTGGCCTTTTGGCCGGGCTTTTTTATTTGCCGGTGTACAAGGGCTGGTGATGAACAGTACAATTGCTGTTGGTGTTATTCTTTGCAATTTTGCCGACGATATTCAACATATCGAACAACATGGACAAATACCGACATCTTTTCCCCGACCTCGAAACCGGGCTCCAGCAGGAACTGCAAGAAAAAGGCCGCATACTCGAAGTGCATCCCGGAGAAACGCTGCTCCAAACCGGCCAACACATCCGCAACACAATGATTGTACTGGATGGCTTGGTCAAACTCTACCGCGAAGACGATGAAGGCAACGAGTTTTTTATGTACCACCTGCACCCCGGCGACGGGTGTGCACTCTCGCTCATCTGCGACCGCAGCTTCCGAGCCAGCGCCGTCACCGCCAAAGCCGTCACCGAAGCGACGCTCCTCATAGTGCCGTTGGAGCATACCGAAAACTGGATGCGCCAATACCGCACTTGGTACCATTTTGTGGTGGGGACTTACCGCAAACGCTATGAGGAACTGCTGGAGACGATTGACCATATCGCTTTCCGCAACATGGACGAGCGATTGGAATTCTACCTCCGCCGCCACCGCGATTCGCTGAAAACGAATGTATTGAAAATCACAAACACCGAAATCGCACAGGAACTGAATTCATCGCGGGAAGTCATCTCCCGGCTGATGAAAAAACTTTCGGAAAACGGCAAGGTGCGTTTGCTGAAAAACGGGATTGAGATTTTGAAACTGTGAACAGCCCCGCACCGTGACAAATATCACATAATTCCCCCTTTTGCCGCCCCTACCTTTGCCGCACAATTTCGATAACGCACTTTTTTTCAAGCAATTCGCAAAATGGCAATCGTAGGATATTTCGCATCAGCACTCATCGGCGTTTCTTTGGGGCTTATTGGCGGCGGGGGCAGCATTCTCACTGTGCCAGTGCTGGTATATCTTTTTGGCGTGGATCCGGTGCTGGCTACGGCATATTCGTTGTTTATCGTTGGTTCCACGAGTTTGGTGGGTACACTGCCCAAGTACCGGGAAGATTTGGTCAACCTGAAAACCGCCGCCATTTTTGGCATACCCTCTATCTTAGCGGTGTATGCTACGCGGGCATGGGTAGTGCCGATGATTCCCGACCCCGTGTTTTCCTTGGGTACCCACATCATATCAAAAGGGATGCTGATGATGGGGCTTTTTGCCGTCCTCATGGTTTTTGCCTCCGTCTCAATGATACGCGACAAAAATGGGGGAGCTGTGCAGATGCCGCAAGGGCCACAAAAATTCAACTACCCCATGATAGTGTTGGAAGGCGCAGTCGTTGGTATGCTGACGGGTTTGGTAGGCGCCGGTGGAGGTTTTTTGATTATACCCGCGCTTGTTTTGTTCAGCAAATTGCCGATGAAGCAGGCAGTAGGAACATCGTTGCTTATTATTGCAGCCAAATCGCTCTTTGGGTTTATGGGCGACCTCTCGCATTACCATCTGGATTGGTTGCTCCTCGGCAGCGTCACGGCATTGGCTATTGCTGGCATTTTCGTGGGCAATCGTCTCAGCCGCAACATTGACGGCCACAAACTCAAAAAAGCCTTCGGTTGGTTCGTACTCGTGATGGGCATCTATATTTTGGTAAAAGAACTTTACCTGAACCCCGCAGCGCAAGCCGTGACAGGTCATTGAGAAAAAAAATCTTGTGCCGTGACTTGTATCACGGCAACTGTCCCCCAGCCACCCCGACCTTTGTATCATC
>CAYZVM010000357.1:0-2257 GCA_964481485.1 uncultured Saprospiraceae bacterium
CCGTCTCCACATTTTTCGGAAAAGGCATCCCGAGTGCGATGATAGTGCTTTCGAGCGCGACTACGGGGCGGCGGTCGTCGAGCGCGGCGCGGACCTCGGGGGAGCAGTGCAGCTGTTTTTGCTGCCATTCGAGATGGGTGTAACTCATGCCTGCAATTAAATGGACAAATGTTCTTGCGGCGAAAGATAGCGGAATACGGTGTGTAGTAATTTGCTGCTGGTCGGTAATGGTAGGGAGCGGCATATAAGCCTGCCGAGAGCGATAGCTCACCAATGTTAAATTTTCCCGCATTGCTTGATTTTATCGGCTGGCTTTCCGATGTTTGCCAACGGTTTTGTCCTTCCTCAGATGCGAGCAAGCCAGAATTTTTAATCGTAGGCCTACCCTTTTTTGACCGCCGCGCTTTCTTCTGTCGGCGGGCACGCTTTAATCTCAACTTTCTTTAACCATCCCTCACTGTGCGTCGCTGACCTATCGCGGTCAGTGCGGTGGTTAATTTCACCCGTAAAGTGCCCAGCGCGTCGTGCGCTGGGTACTTTAATTTTTAGCCTGACATGAAAAATTTGATACTTTTGGTAGGGATGTTTTTCCCTCTTGCAATGTACTCCCAAAGCCCAAACAGGTTCAACAAATTGTATGACGAAAATAATCTGTGGCAGGGATTTGCTGCGGCAACAGAGAAGTCAGATAATAACTACTTGTTGGCTGGGGTAAACTTAGGTTTTGCGTGGAGTGATTTCTATATCTGGAACTGTATCGTCAATCAGCAAGGCGACACGATCGCCAATCATAGAATAAAATCAGGCGACAGTTCGACGTATTATATTGGATTTGGGGCCTTAATCAGAGAAGATAAATGTTTCTATTTAGCAGGTACCCAGGAATTGTATGACAATCAAATTCAATACGCAGATGGCTATCTGATGAAGTTGGATGAGAAAGGAAACCGGCTTTGGCAAAAAAACTACGGCGGTCTCAATTATGAAGCCCTCGACGCGCTGGTCATGACCTCTGACAAAGAATTGATTTTAGCGGGCCAAAGCCTGAGTTTTGGAGATTCTGTCTGGGGCGACATCTATGTCATCAAAACCGATACGGCGGGAGAGGTCATTTGGGAGAATACCTTCGGCGAGCAGGGTTTTCCTGAACGATGCTGGGGCATGGATACCACTGCCGACGGCGGCTTCGTGCTCACAGGGGCCGAAGGTTTTCTATTTGGCGGGCAGAATATTTTTGTAATGAAAATAACCGCCGACGGCGAGGTTGTCTGGAAAAAAATCTTTGGCATTGATGACAAAGATGAGGACGCTTATCCTCGTGTCCGCACCCTCAAAAACGGAGATATTTTATTTACTACGGCATTGTATGTATCGGCAAACACCCCAAGGCAGGCCTACATCGCCCGCCTGTCCCCTTCGGGAGAGACGCTCTGGGAAAAGTACTACCCAGGCACAGACTGGGCCACGTGGTTCGGTTTTGCCACTGAAACACCCGATGGGGCATTGGTGAACGCCGGGGCCATCATGGAACCTGACCCCAACTACCCCAACTACTATGTCGTGCTCGGCGCGCTCACGAAGACTGACGCGCAGGGCGAACTCATCTGGCAGCGCAAGTATTACACCCGCCACGACATGAGCAACTACTTTTTTGGTATGGCGCCCACTTCCGATGCGGGCTTTCTGATGTGCGGCACTGCATTTCGCCCCGGCAACAACCGCCAAGACGCTTGGGCCGTCAAAGTGGACAGCCTCGGCTGTCTCGAGCCGGGCTGCGCGGGCAGCGTGGTAGCAGCCGAGCCGGGCACGGCCGTCGGCCTGAAAGTCTGGCCCAACCCCGCCGCCGACTGGCTCACCGTGGAGGCCGGGGACGGCATCCTGCTCGGCCTGCGCCTGAGGGATATGAGCGGTCGCACGGTGGAGGATGTGCAGTTTTTCCGGCAGCACGCGCTGCGGGAGCACCGGCTGTCTTTGGCCGCGCTGCCGCCGGGGGTGTATGTGCTCTCGGTGCGGACGGACAAAGGCTGGGCGAGCGTAACGGTGGTGAAAAAATGATTTTTCAAATGATAAAGAACATGGAAACAGTCGCCATTTCGGAGGGCAACCCAAACAAAAAGTGGTTCACCCTCCGCTACGATTTGCTCGCGTCGAGCCGCACTTACAGCCAACTGACCGCCACCGAAAAAGCGATGGTGGAGGCCGAAGCAGTGCAGCACACCAAGTCTGGCGAGGTGATGACAAAGGCGCTGGCGGTGGT
>CAYZVM010000358.1:0-2198 GCA_964481485.1 uncultured Saprospiraceae bacterium
CGAAATACCCGAAGCTCGAAGACATTGTTGCCACCGCGTGGGCGTGGCATAAGAAACATCCGAACGGCTATCCGGACTGACTTGGCCGGGCTTGAGTTTGTGATTTAGCTCGCCCACCTGTGTCCGCTCCCCCCGGGGAGCGGATGTTATTTGATGAGTTTCGTTTCAAGCCACGCGATGCGTCCCTTCGCGGAAGTATAACTGGCCGCGCTTTTGGCACTGCGCCGAGTAGAAAATACGTCCACAAGATATTCAGTGCCGCCGCCGGTTACGCCGAACACAAGATAAACTTTCTTGCCGCGCAATCCATGTCCGGCAGTTTTCCTTAGTTTGACTGGCTTGTGTTTCACACCTGTATCCTCGCCAGTTGTTCTTCTGGAGCGTCCTTAATCGTGAGCGGCACGATGACTTTGTCGGCGACGTAATTCCTTTGCTGTGAGCGGCTCTTTTTGTTTTATTGAGGATGAAATCTATCAATGCGCCAACTCAATCCGCAACGCTTCTGCCGCTCTAACGGCTTCGGCTTCGGTTGGGAAATGTCTTTTATCGCGAATGTTGTAATCGACCGGATAATTGCCCTCTACAATTAACAAAACAGCACCGCCAAAACCATCGGCTTCAACAATCGCAACCTCATCGTCGGCATAGCTTAATTCCGCTCGAAATAGCACAATTCCCGACGCGCTGACGTTCATGCCTCGCCGCGCCTCATTCAGTTGATCCTGCAATCGCTTGATCAACTCCTTGTTTGCTTGGTTAAGAGGTTTTGCGTTCATGGGTCATTTGATAGTGCTTGAATACTCGCGGCGGAATTCGTCATAGACGATACGTAAAACCTTTTGTCGGTCCTCTGATTCATCAAAGTTTGACGCCATAGTGAGGAGGTCAGCCTTACTCAGCGCTTGGACCTTCATGTCAATTAGATACTTCTTCACCTTCTTGGAAATGTCGTCAATTACGAGGATGACGTTGCCGTCTTGAAGTCGTTCTCGGTCGAAATTGAGTTTGAGTTCTGCGTAAACTTTGTCGGCTTCCGATTCGGTGTGAATCTGCAATTTCTTAACTTGATAAACGACGCCGAAATTCGTCGAAAGGTCAACGCCTTTATCGTGAGCTGACGTCCGAGTGTCGCGGTAGATTTTACACGCGAACTTTTCCAAGTGAACTTTAATAACGGCAAAACTAAAAATCTCAAAGTTAGCAGGTGTTTTGTCGATTTGCATACGAATCAGCTCAATAAATTTCTCACGATCCTCGGCGTAAGCCACGCGGGTTGTGGAGTTATTCAGCATCGGCACAACACCAAGACGTTCGTTGATGTGCTGCTTGATTCTAAGTGGTATCCATTCGCAAACCGGTGCTGCGAAAGAGGTGTACGGAGCCAGCAGTTCGTATTTTAGATGTCCGACGGGCTTCAGAACACTGTAGCGTGACATTCGTGTTCCGTAGGCGTCGTAGTATTTCGCGCCAACGTGAACATCGTGGCCGAGAAACTCTTTAACGCTCTTTACCGCTGCTTCATATGCCTTTTTTATTTGTGGGTCAGAGAAAACGGTTTGACCATTTTGCAGAAAAACGCGCAGCAACCCAAGAGTTACAACTGGCATGATGACTTTTGTTTGCGAATACTTGAGCATCCTATCGATTTCACTTCGGCAAAAGGCCTCGGTATTCGCAGGTGGGGTTTTCAAATTGTATGCCATTAGCTATTCGCAGAGGTAGATGTCATCTGGACCAAAAAGAAATCCGCAGCATCGTCAGCTATCAACCAATTCTGCCGGAAGCGAATCGGACAAGTGATGACAACTTCGTCGTCATGAAATACGCTACAAACTCCAAGCGGATCTTGTGCTTTATCTTTCGTACAATTCGTCACCTTGTTGTTAAACGGACACAGGCGCTTTGTGCGATGGCGGTTTGCACTCGCACCCATGTCATTTGTCGGGAAGCCGAAAACTTCCGCAAGAGGATGTTGGAGATTCATTTAATTAATAAAATTGCGCTCACCACGTCTTTCACCGCTTTTTTGCCATGCGCGGGAGCGTAGTGATTTGATTTTTGCTTCACAAGCGCCGGGTGCGATTGCACCTTTTGGCTGGTTGGCGGTAGCAAATCTGTTGAACTCATTCAAATCTTGAACCCTATGGACCCATTCCTCCAAGCGGCCATTGAGGAGGCCCAAAAAGGGCTCGCGGCGG
>CAYZVM010000359.1:0-2181 GCA_964481485.1 uncultured Saprospiraceae bacterium
CAACTCGCAATCACCGATAATCTTGCAAGAATGGGCAACCTGCGCGGCGGAGTGCCGGAAGAGCAATACCCGGGCAAAACCATTCTCGAAAAAGCGCTGAACAATTGGAGTAAAGGAGAGGCTATTTTGCCGGCGCGGTGGGATTATGCGGGGCTGAACACCAAATCGCTGGTGGCACATATCAACGCCCATCATGCGTACATCCGCGAAACCTTCTCCGAAGCGCTCCGGCTCGGTGCCGAAGTTAAAGACAGCCCCGAAACGATAGAAATTTACGAAGCATTGGTTCAATTGGAAACTTGCATCAAGCACCATTTGACGAGTGAGGAATACGCGCTTTTTCCCTATATTTTAGAAATGGAAAATGTGCGGGACAGCAAACTGCCATTTGTCGCCCCGAAGTTGGGGCGGGTGGAGCAGCCCATTCGCGCCATTGAGAGCGAGCATTTGAATTGCATCTGCTTGCTGAATAAAATTCGGGCGCTGTCGGGGCGATTCATCACATCTGCCGGAGCATCGGAAGAACAGCAGGCGTGGCACGAGCTGCTGAAACAATTGGACGCTGATATGCACTTGCACATTCATCTTGAAAACAACATCCTTTTTCCACGCGCTATCGCATTGGAGTCGGAACTGCTAGGGCGTAAAGGGTTCGCGAAAACATCCGGCGGGGGCAGGCGGCAGTCAGCATGAACATCAGTCGCCCGACGGATGCTACACGGCAACTCCCACAAATTGTCTCTGCAAAATATCGAACGGTGTCACCACGCCCACCAGTTTTTTGCCTTCCAGCACGGGCAGTGCTTTGAAATGATGTTCGCTGAACAACTTTATGGCACTTTCAATGGGCGTATCGGGTTGGACAATGTCCTCGCTCGTCGTCATAATTTCTTGTGCCTGAATGCGCTGCAACCGAAAATTGTTGACAGCATAGTCATCGCCATGCAGCACCAGACCCGCCATGAAGAATTTGAAATCCGTTTTGTGGATAATGCCCAGAAAATCACCCGCCCGCAAAATCGGGATGTAGTCCGTCGGGTGCGTGTCGAAGGTGTCGCGCACCCGTTTGAGGTTGTCCTCTGCTTGGAGCGTCGCCACAGGTTTGTTCATAATGCAGGAAACAGTATCGGTGTTGGTCATGGCTATATTATTTTGATGTGCAAATTTGAGGCAGAACTGCCCCAACAACCCATGACCTTCGTCAAACCACAGATTGAGTATAATCAGGGAATATGTTTTTTATACATTTGCCAAACAAACAGGCAAAATGAAAAAAATCCTGATTATCGAAGATGATGCTTCCATCCGTGAAAACGTGGCAGAAATACTCAACCTCAGTGGATACGAGGCTATTACCGCCGAAAATGGGAAAACAGGTGTAGAAAAATCGCTGAAAGAACAACCTCATCTGATTCTTTGCGACGTCAAGATGCCGGTGCTGGACGGATACGGCACACTCAATATCTTGAGCAAAGACCCGCGAACGGCAAGCATCCCGTTCATCTACCTCACCGCAAAATCCGAAAAAGAGGACTTCCGAAAAGGGATGTCGCTCGGCGCCGATGATTTTATCACTAAACCATTCGACGACGTTGCGCTGCTCAGCACCATCGAGGCGAGATTGCGGAAACACGCACAGTTGACCAAAGCCTCAGATGCTCAAACTGGCTCCCTCGAACATTTTATCAGTGAAGCACGCGCCACAGAAGCACTCAGTCATTTGCCGGAAAATCGGGAAATAAGGCATCTTCGAAAAAAAGACATCCTTTTCCGGGAAGGCGAACAAGCACGGTGGCTTTATTATATCGAAAAAGGGAAAATAAAGATTTACACCACCACCGAAGAGGGCCGGGAATTTATCACAAAAATCGCCGGCGTGGGCGAATTTGCCGGTTATTTGGCTTTGTTGCAAGAAACGCCGCACACCGAAAGTGCAGCTGTGCTGGAAGATGCGTCCATCAAACTGATTCCAAAATCCGACTTCCTTTCATTGGTGTTTGGCAACCGCGACGTCGCCGCCCGATTCATCAAAATGTTGGCGAGCCATGTGACAGAGCAAGAAAAGCAACTCTTGCACTTGGCTTATCATTCCGTTCGCAAACGGGTAGCCGACGCATTGTTGAACCTTTCTGGAGAAAATGGAGACAGTATCCGAATGTTCCGCGAAGACCTGGCTTCCAT
>CAYZVM010000360.1:0-2174 GCA_964481485.1 uncultured Saprospiraceae bacterium
GCGACCGCCCGGTCGCAGTCGCTAAAAAGCCCTTTGACGATTTGCACTTCCCGCACGAAGCCATCAGCGCCAATCAGAACTGCGACCTCCACCCGCCCTTCGATGCCCGACCCAAGAGCAGCCATTGGGTATTTCAGCTTGCTTTTGATGTGCTCTTTCAGATGGGGAAAACGCGCTTGGGTATTCCCAGCGAACGAAGTTTCAAAATCGGGGCTGATGGAGCAGATGGAACATTGCGCCCGCAGTGGCAGCAACGGCATCAAAAAGGCGATGCACAAAACAAGAATCGTTTTCATAGTTGATGAGTTATGGTGATGATAAAAGGTGGGGGGACGATACAAACGAAGTCAAGTCAGGCGGCGATTTTCAGTCGCCGCCTGACTATGTGACTGAAATTACTCCACTGGCTTCAAATGCTGCTCTACTACCCATTTTCCCACGTTGTTGCCCATTTCTTGGCCTTTTTCGCAGGAAAAACGAAAGTGAATGCCCGCCAGCACACGCGAGTCGGCATTTTCATCGGCAGCTTGCAAGAAGTTGTAGAAACTGCGCGTCGAACCCGGTACCTGCGCCGTCGGGGAAGTCATCGTGAACCCTATGTTTTCGCCCAAAACCGCTGTCAGCACGGTAGCGGCCGCGTTGCCGAGGGCACTATGGGTGGATGGGTAATCTTGTACAGGCGGAGTTGGCATGAGCGGTTCCCAGTTCGGTTCGGCGGTGGTGTCGTCGTTGCCGTCGAGTTCAGCCGAGCGGATGGCCGTGAATGGCCGCCAGAAGTTGTAGTGGAATTTGGAATCCCAACCGGCGGTGTACGCATCCGCTAACGCCATGTCCACGAGGGCAAACAACCGTGCAGTAGCGAGCAAGCCCAACTTTTTGTCAGTAGCAGCGACGCGGGCGACGCGGTTCCAGCCGGCTTCGGAGAATTCGTACCAATACATTGCGATAGCCGTCTGCTCCGCGCTGCGATGCGGGCTGTCTTTTTGCCCGATGCGTTTCACTTCGTTGAAATCCTCCGCGTAGGTTTGGCTTGTGAGCGCTGGCTGCTGTGGGTTGCGGAACTGTTCGGGTTTTTGCAAAGCAAAAGGCTGCATCGTTTTCCAAAATGGCGCGAACACAAAGTCGAACGGCGGCACTACCTGATATTCACCGGGCTGGCCAATACCCACAGGAATACTGATGGGGTCTTGGAACGCACCATCGTTTTGGCGCAGCGCGATAATGGCCGCTGCCGCCTTTTTGCCTACTTCGATGCCTTGCGATTTGGCAGTGCCTTCCGGCACGGTCGCCAGCGATACGGCCAGGCAGCTGTCGAGCATCTGTTTGGCGGCAGGGAGCTGGTTCACCAGCACTTCATAAGCCGCAGTCGCTGCTGCCGCGATGGGGTCGGCCTCGCTGTTTTTTTGGTGAAAAGCGTAGGTCTGGTAGCGCGGCGCGACGGCGTTCAAAGCATCGTGCATGGCGATGTGCGTCATGGCGTTGATGCGGGAAGCCAACAGGGAGTGTTGGTACGAAGTGCCGCCCATCGCCTCGTAAGCCGCCAAATTCCAGTCGAGGATTATTTGATTCGAGTACTGCTCGAGGTCTTTGGCTGGTTCGGTTGAGTTGTCTTCGCAGGCGATTTGCCATGCCGACAGAAGGGAAAGAGTGATTAAAACAAGAATGTGTTTCATTGCTTAAAATGTTTGGATTTGAAGAATAGAAGTGACGCTTTTCAAAAAAACGTCACTTCTGTGAATCTTAACTTTCCTTGCTCACGTCTTTGAACAGCAGCATATCCACCACTCGACTCGAAGCGCCTTGGTAAAAACCCGTCTCGTATTCGTGCTTTTTCGGGTTGTGGAAAGTGCCGAAAAGCAGGTCGAAAATGGGCAGGTCGGAGTAGTTGTGCCGGTGAACGCCTTGTGCGTGGTGGTAGGCGTGGCTCTCCGGTCGCTGAATGAAGTAGCCCAACCACTGCGGCGTGCTGATATTGGCGTGTTGGAAAATGCTGAAAAAGTTGGTCACGAGCAGGACAATAGTTGTAGCCTGTGGGCTCAAGCCCATGATGACGGAGAAACAAACCGTACCGAGCGCCGTAAATCCCACCATATCAAAAGGGCTGAAATAGAATGCCCCATACGTGTCGAGCCGTTCGGCGCTGTGGTGCATTTGGTGAAATATGCGCCACAAAA
>CAYZVM010000361.1:0-2151 GCA_964481485.1 uncultured Saprospiraceae bacterium
CCAATCACCCCCGCCCGCGCACGGGTTTTATTGGCTACGGGCTTGAAATTGTGGAGAATATTCATTTGTAAAAATGTACGCCGGATTTGGAAATCCGGCAGCCATGACGCGGAGTGCCGGATTTGGAAATCCGGCGTACATTTTTTCTACATTTGCCACCAGACCCAAGCGAAAATAATCGAATGGCCGTTGAAACACACCCTGTCAGAATTTTTATCGCCTACGCGCACGAAGACACCCCCTCGCGCGAGCGGCTGCGTATCCACCTGAATGTGCTCCAGCGGCGCGGGCTTTGCCACATCTTTTGGGATGGCCTCATCCTACCCGGCGAACGTTGGGACGACCGGCTTAAAGCCGAACTCCACCGCGCCGACATTTTCCTGCTGCTCGTGTCTGAGTATTTTCTCGATTCCGACTATGTGCATGAAGTGGAATTGCCAAAAGCCCTCGAATTGCGCAAACAAGGCAAGGCCGAAGTGTTGCCCGTCATCCTGCGGCGCTGCCCATGGAAATACACGGAATTGGCGGATTTTCAATGTATTTTGTACGAGGGATTGCCCATCGAGATTTCCGACGGATTCGCGCACGTCGCCGATTTGGTGGCAGAAACCTCGCTGCGGCTGAAAGCAAAACGCAATACAGACAAGGCTGACGCTCCTCAAAAAACAGTCGCCCCAAAACCGCCGAAACCAGAAAAACCCTCCACCGAGACAACACACGCCGCCCTCGAAAAAATGCTCCGCGAGGAAGCCGACCATGACTTGTGGGAATTCGCCGAAGAGACTGATACGGAAGCGGCTTACAAAAAATACTTGCAGAAATACCCGGCGGGACTGCACACCGCGCAGGCAAAGCAAAAATTGGATGAGCTGGCGAAGAAGCAGAATGAGCCGCTCGTTCAGGCTCGGCCTGACGCTGGCAGAACTTTGCAGGATGACAAAAGAAATGAAAACAAAAAAAGGGAAGACCCCAACGACCCCTTTGCCCACCTCATGGTGCATATAAAAGGCGGCACCTTCGACATGGGCGATGTATTTGGCGAAGGAGAAGAACGCGAACGACCCGACCACCGCGTCACGCTGAAAGATTTTTACCTCTGCAAATACCCCGTGATGCAAGACCAGTGGAAAGAAATCATGGGCGAAAACCCCTCCCACTTCAAAGGCGACGACCTGCCAGTGGAAAACGTGAGTTGGAAAGACGCACAGGAATTTATCCAAAAACTCAACCAACGAACCGGCCAAAAATACCGCCTCCCCACCGAAGCCGAGTGGGAATACGCAGCGCGAGAAGGCGGCAAGAAAGTGCGTTTTGGCAACGGAAAAGATATTGCCGACCCCAAAGAAATCAATTTCAATGGGAGTAAGGACTACAAACAATCTTACTCCGTAGTGGGCGAATACCGCGCAAAAACCACCCTCGTGGGCGCTTTTTCTCCTAATGCGTTGGGCTTGCACGACATGAACGGCAATGTGTGGGAGTGGTGTGAGGACTGGTACCACGATAGTTACAAAGGCGCACCTGCCGACGGCTCGGCATGGCTCTCCCCGGCTGGCTCCGTCCGTGTCGTCCGCGGCGGGTCGTGGCGCGGCGTCCCGCGGGACGTACGGGCAGCGCACCGCTCCGGCCTCGCGCCCGGTGTTCGCTTCAACGGTATCGGTTTCCGCCTTGCTAGGACAGTTTAACACTTTCGCTTTTTTACCCTTTTACCCTTTTCACAGGCGAGGACGGGGGGCGTACGCCCCCCGTCCTTGTTTTTGTATATATACGACCTGAAAACCGCGCTATATATAGCTGATATATAAACGCGTAGCGTCTATGTGTCGCCGCTGAATGGATATATCGGAAAACAGGGGCGGTATATATACGATTTCCATTCTGCACAGTTTCTGTTGTTGGGCGGGCAGTTCCGCCAGCAGGCAGATGGCAAACAAGAAGTACAAGCCGGATTTGGAAATCCGGCGTACAATCCAACCCGAAATTCTACTTTTGCGCCATCACATCAAAACATGAAAGAAAAAACAGTGGTCACCCCCTACGGCTCCGGCTCTGGCAAAAAGGCCGAGGTGGAGCAGATGTTCGATAAAATAGCGCCGAAGTACGATTTGCTCAATCGGGTGCTGTCGCTCGGCATTGATATTTCTTGGCGAA
>CAYZVM010000362.1:0-2050 GCA_964481485.1 uncultured Saprospiraceae bacterium
AGACCCTTTCCGTCCGCGTGTCTCTGGTTTGGACTAATGCTTTCAACTACTTGATCTCAATTTGTCGGCGCAGCATAGCACGGGGCTGGGGCAGGACAAGGCGGGGGTTGAACTCAAATCGTTTTCGTCGTCATGCATGTATCGCCTTGTGCTCCCTGCACAAAGAATGTGGCGAAACAAGTGGCGCGGTCACGGAAGTTGTTGGATACATAAACGTCCCGAGGCTAGGCTTGCGTCGAGAACCGATCAAGTTTACTGCAAAGAAGCGGGACGATTTTCCCTCTCTTTATTCTCACCCAACGCCCCATCTCCTTTAGTCCGGTGTCGTCGTTTTTCATGGCATTCTCAAACTCTGAATCGGACATCAAGCTGTAGCTTATTATGTTTTTTAGCCATTCCTTATTAATTTCGTACTCATTATCAATGCGAACCTGATCCAAAGCAGTGCGCTGCAAAAACTGCTCGACCGAAATTTTGCCCCTTCTTAATGATTGATAAATCGGCGGGTGCTTGATTTTTAAAATTGCAAGGATAGCGACAAGGTATCCCTCCGTGTATTCGTTTTTTGTCAAAGCCCCGTAATAAATTGCAAGGAGCACAAAAACCTTTTCAATTTCTCGTAAAGTTAGGTCGAAATGATCCGCAAACACTCCGACACTGTTTGCGAAGTCGTCCTCCTCGCCTACTCGTTTAGAGAATTCATGGTGGTTAAAAAGCTTTTTACAGAACTCTTTTCTGCCTGGTTCGTGACGCACGGTGAACGCGCCTTGTTGATTTGGCAAATCCACGAACAGGTTTCCGAACTTTAGCAAATACGCGCGTGGGTCTACTTCACCATAAACAGTTCGAATATAGCTTTCGATCTGGTCTCGATTGACCAGCAAGATGAATGCAATTCCATTCACATCAAACAGATGTTTAATGCGTTCAAGCAAACTCAACGCAAAGTCGGGGCGACAGCGGTCAAGTTCATCAACAATGATTGTCAGAGGAAAACCATATTCATCTCGAAACAATTTTGCCAACTTGGCCAAGCTGTTCTTAAATTCGGCAAGCGAGTCTTTCTCCGCGGTGTAATTCTCAATTTTCTTTTCAATGATGGCTGCACCGATTTCGGAAACCCCTGTGGCGGCTTCCGCCCCGATTTCCTTCAATTCGTCCACATCCGATGCCTTGACGGCACCCATTGTAGCCGCTCGAATGGCAATTTTGGTTGCCAGTCCACCCAGTCGCTTTCCAACTTCCACGGCCGTTTTCTTAAATTCACGCCGCGCTGGCTTTCCAGTTTCTTTGGCTAGATGTTTGTCCGCCAGAGCCAAAATCTCGCCAGAAAATGAAACAAAAGGGTCTTCAATATAATCCACGGCGTAAGCATCGAAATAGATCACATCAAGCTTTTGATTCGCTAGGTGGGCTCGCCACATTTCTGCGAATGTCGTTTTCCCTTCGCCCCAAGGCGCATGCACGAAGATTACGAGATTGTCTTCTGCATTCCGCAGCAAGCTGGTGAGGGACTCGGCAAATTCTCTCCGGCCAAATAGCGCTTCTTTGAAAGGTTCGTTCCTATCAACAATCGCCTTTGGTGGATGCAGTTTCATTGCTGTGGTTCTATGACACTCGCGACCACGCATCAAGAGCATTAGCTCCGTAGGAGCGAGATCTGTGTAGAATTACCACAATGATTCCCAAGCCCCGGCGGGGCGAAATATGCCGCTCCTACTGGAGCTTGGTTGGGGTTGCGCCAAAGTTCTACAAATATGTCGCGCCGCCGGCGCTTAGGTCGGCGCGAGATACCCAGGTAACAATTGTCCAATAGAACACTCTCGCTTCGGGCGTGGCGCTTCGGCACTTTGGCGCAAACACAATTACGAATCGCACTCACGAATCATGCGACATTTCAAATTCTCTCTCGTCCTCGGTCTGACCTGCGGCGCGTTGTTCAGCGGCTTCGCCGCCGAAAAATCCGCGCGCATTGATGCGCGGATGATGCGGCAGCCGGATGTTTCCGCCACGCACATCACGTTCGTTTACGCGGGCGACATCTGGGTCG
>CAYZVM010000363.1:0-2039 GCA_964481485.1 uncultured Saprospiraceae bacterium
GGCGGATTTCGTCTTTCGGGATGTGCACCACGCCGGGCGCGAACCCAAAAGGGTGAGCGGGCTGCGGCTGCGGCCACGGGCCGCGACGTTCGTAAAGATAGTCGGATTGGGGTCTGAGGTTGGGGAGATTGTAGCCTGATGACTTCATGGATGCTGCGTTGATATCGTTTTGTTTGAACAGTGTAGTTGGTCGCGTGTTAGACGAAGCAAGTCAAACGATTATCAATAAAATTAGAGGAAAAAACGAGGCGAGTGTTATTGACCGCCAAAAGTAATTTTACTTCGCAAATCGGAACGAAGGCCGGGAAAAAATCTTCTGATATAAATTTCTGATGCTCTTAGCGAAGAGTCGAACAACACGAGCAACAAAGAACGAACAACCCTCCTTCGCCAAGGCTACGGCGGGTAAACCATCTAAACTTTCTAAACCACTCTAAACCAACTAAAAATATGCACATCCTCGTTTTTGCTACCAACAACCCTCACAAAGCCCGCGAGGTCGAACAGATTTTGGGCGGGAATTTTTCCGTAAAAACCCTGCGCGACATCGGCTGCTTCGAAGAGATAGAAGAAACCGAACCCACACTTGAAGGCAATGCCCTGCTCAAAGCCCGATACGTCAAAGAAAAATACGGCTACGATTGCTTCTCCGAGGACACTGGCCTTGAGGTAGATGCGCTCAATGGCGAGCCCGGCGTAAACACTGCCCGATATGCCGGAGAAGAGAAAAACCCTGACGCGAACATCGCCCTGCTGCTCAAAAATTTGGAAGGAAAAGAAAGCCGTCTTGCCCGATTTCGCACGGTCATCGCCCTGATTTTCAACGGAAAAGAAACCCTGCTCGAAGGCGTCTGCGAAGGCCATATCGCATTACAAAAAAGCGGCGGCGGCGGCTGGGGCTACGACCCCGTCTTTATTCCGGAAGGTTACGAGCGCACTTTTGCCGAACTCGGTGAGGACGTGAAAAACCAAATCAGCCACCGCGCCCGGGCTACTGCGCTGTTGAAAAATGCGCTGGGTGTGTAAATCGCCAATCGGCATTTGGCTGCAAGCGGACATTTCTGACGGTTAATGTTCTTTTAAAACCCAACTATGTGGGCAGCGACACGTTAATTCGCTGTTTCTTTGCACACCAAATTTGTGGAGCAAGGTTTTTTGATCTTCCCGATACCGAATGTTTGACATTTTTTAGAAATCAATTTTTGCCCAACATCGAAATTCCTTCTGCTCTCGAGTCAAATCTTCAGCGTCAATGAAAAAATTTCGCACACCCCTGCTCGCCGCGCTCCTGCTTCTTTTCGCGGCTTCGGTATTTGCTCAAAACCCCGTGAAATGGTCGTACACGACCAAAGACGCGGGCAACTGTCAGGTGGATTTGATTTTTACCGGCACGATTGACGACGGCTGGTACACTTACTCGCAATTCCTTGAGAGCGAGGACGGCCCGGTGGCGACGCTCATCACCTTCGACCAGCAGCCGCATTTCAAACTTATCGGCAAGGCCAAAGAAAGTGGCGAGATTATCAAGACTTTCGACAAGGTGTTCGAGATGAACCTCACCAAGTTCAAGCACAAAGCCATCCTCACCCAACGGGTGGAAGTGACCGACCCCTCGAAACCGATTGCGGGCTACGTCACGTTCATGGTGTGCAACGACGAAATGTGCCTGCCGCCCAAAGACGTGGATTTTGAGTTTAAGCCCGGCCCGCTCAGCAACTGCGGCACCGCCCCCGCCAAAAAAGACGAAAACGCGCTGCCCGGCCAGCCAACTGCTCCCGCTGCCAACGGCGGCGATCAAGGAGCCACAACACCCGGCACGATTTCACCAGAAACTCCAGCAACAGCGCAACCCGCTACCGACCCATCGTTGGTCGCACCCGACGACCCCAACTTCAAAGGTTTTTTTATCTCCAAACGCCCCGAAATCAACGCCGCCAAATTCGTCGGCAGTTGCGGCGACTTGTCGGACGGCAGCAGCGACGGCGCTTCGCTCGTGTCGCTTTTCCTGTTTTGTTTCATTGGCGGGCTTATCGCGCTGC
>CAYZVM010000364.1:0-2027 GCA_964481485.1 uncultured Saprospiraceae bacterium
GGCTTCCATGATGGGGCCGCCGGGCGGGCCGCCGGTGTTGTTCACCAAAATATGCACAGGCCGGGTTTCGAGCAGGGCGGTGACTTTTTCCAGCAACATCCTGGAATCGGAAAAATCGGCGACGATATAATTGTGCTGTTGGCCTTGCGTGGTGTCGAGCGCCGCAACTGCTTCTTGCAGACTGCTTTCGGTACGGGCGAGCAGGGTGACATTCGCGCCTAAAGCGGCAAGTTCGATGGCTACGGCGCAGCCAATACCTGCGCTGCCACCACCTACAAGGGCATTTTTTCCAGAAAGAGAGAGGTTCATGTGTATAGATTTTAGAGGGCAATATTAAGTCAGGAGAAGTCGGACAAAAAGTTTTTTCCCGATTGCTTGCTCTTTTGAAAAGGGTTCCCATACCTTTGCCGAACGAACGTTCGGTATAATGCCAATCACAAAAATTGATAAAAAGGAATTGCTGCGCCGCTGCTGGGAGGTTTTCAACCGGCACGGCTACTACGGCACCTCGGTCAAAATGTTGGCCGACTCGACGGGTTTGGGCAAATCCGGCCTGATGCACCACCATTTGTCGAAAGAGAGCCTGATGCGGGCGGTGGTGGAATACGCGCAGGAAGAGTTGCGCACTTATGTTTTTGCTGTTGCACAGGAAGACTTGCCGCCCGAACAGCGTTTGGAAAAATTGCTGCGCCGCCAAAACCGGCTGGCCAAATACGAGCGGCGTGGGTGTTTTTTTGCCAATACCGCACTCGAAACGGGTCGAGAAGGGCTTTTTAACGCACAGATCCAAGCTACTTACGACGAATGGCAGGCGACCGTGGCGGGCATTCTCGCCGAAATCATGCCTCCCGAAGAAGCCGCCGAAACGGCTTACCGCCTTTTGTTGGAGTACGAAGGCTCGGTCACGATGTACAAACTCTCCGGCGACGAGCAGCACTTGGAGCGGTTCGTGTCGCGCGCGGTGGATTTGTTCGGCAAAAAAATGCGCGGCGGAACCGCGACGGCAGACACGCCTACACCAACTTCCTCCACCTAAAAAAACCGTCGTCAACATTTTTCAAAACAACACTCGCCATGCAAAAACACATTTATAAACTCATTGGGTTGGGCCTGAATTTCTGGTCGCTGGCGGCTCCGCAACAAGCCATGAAGAAGGCTGTCAACCTGTTCTCTACGCCTCCCAAACCGATGGTGCGCCAAAAAGAACGCGCTTTTCTCGACACCGCCCGGCAAGTGCGGCGCAGCGTGGGCGGGCAAAATATCGTCGAATATCACTGGGGCGTGGAAGATGCTCCGTTGGTGCTGTTGAGTTATGGCTGGGCGTACAACGCCGGGCGCTGGCGGCATTATGTGCCGGAATTGGTAGCGGCAGGTTACCGCGTATTGGCTTACGACCCGCCCGGTCATGGCCTCGCACCGGCGGGCCAATTGAATATTCCGCTCAACGCGGCGATTGTTCGTCTGCTTATTGAGGAATATGGCCCGGCGGAAGTTATTGTGGGTCATTCGTTTGGCGGCAGCAGCAGTGTGTATGCGCTGAAAAGTTTGCCCCGGCATTTGCATCCCCGGCGCATGATCATTATGGCATCGTTCAGTTACGCGCCGCGCGTATTTCAGGAATACCGGCAGTCACTGGGGTTGTGGCCTTCGCTGTATTGGCGGATGGTGCGCTGGTTTGAAAACAAAGTCGGGCACCCATTAGAGCATTTCGATTTTGCTATGATGACGGCGGATTTCCCGCACATCGAAGGTTTATTGGTGCACAACCCGTCCGACGGGGTGACGCCTTACGCGGAGGCTCGCCGTTATCTGGATTTTTGGCCGGGCAGTCGCCTGTTCAGCCCGACCGAAGGCGGCCATCATTTGGGGACTGCGGGTATCACGCAGGTGGTGCTGGATTTTGTGCAACATGGAAAACCGCCCGCGCAGGCGGAACAACAGGAACGTCCTATTTATGCCGGGCATGAATTGGTGCAGCATTTTGCGGGGCTGTGATTGTACGAGTTTCACCAATTTGTCACGGCGGC
>CAYZVM010000365.1:0-2013 GCA_964481485.1 uncultured Saprospiraceae bacterium
TCCACCTCCTCCCACTCCTCCTTATCCTCCCCCGGCACCCGCCCCCGCACAAACCACTCCCGATACACCTCCCGCGCCGTGGCTTCCAGTGCCACTATCTGCTGCTCGCAGTTTTCGATGAGCGCGTCGTAGCGGGAGAGGATGGCGGCTATGCGGGTTTGGAGGGGAAGGGGCGGGACATCCATCAGTAGATTACCTAATTCTCCTCTTGTCAATTCCAATTGATTAGTAGAGCCGGTTACCTTGACAATGTTAGATTATGATTTTCATAATTTTGGGTTTAAATTGTTGGTGATGAAGCATATAAAAAAACTTTTGGGGTCTTGTTGAGAGAAGTGTTGATGATGCCAGCGAACGGTTAATGGGCTATATGAGCGGCTACGCCTGTTGTTTTCGGACCAAGACGCGCGATGGTTCTGCCTATGCGCTTCAGATGGTGAAGGGTTACCTGTTGTTGGGCGAAGGCCGCACCTACGCCAACATTGACCGCAGGCTTCATGGGGCGGCACACAAAAACGGACAAAATTTACAGCAATTCATGTCAGATTCACCTTGGGACAGCACACCGGTCTTCGACAAAGTTCAGCGCGACGTGTCGCATTTGGAGGGCATGGGCGGCGGCAGCCTGAACTTCGACGAGAGCGGCGACGAATGTGCCGGCACGAAGAAAGCGGGCGCTGCGCGGCAGTACATCGGTCGGCTGGGCAAGACAGAGTTGGGGCAAGTGGCCGTGCTGGGCAGTTACTACAAGGAGGGCTGCTGGGTGCTGGTGGACGCTGACCTGTTTTTGCCCAAATCATGGTTTGAACTGGACAAAAAAAAGCAGTGGGCGCGGCTGCACATCCCCCCAGACACCGTTTTTCGGACCAAGATCGAACTGGCCAAGGCGCAGTTCAAACGCGCAATGGAGCGCAAACTGGATTTCCGGACGGTGGGGTGCGACTCGCTCTACGGCAGCGACACCGCCTTTCGGCGCATGGTGGCCGATGCGGGCAAGCACTACATGGCCTGCGTCAAAAGCGACACCGCTCTTTGGCTGGAAGACCCCGCACAAAACCCCGAGGCGGAAATGATCACAGCCGCACAGGCTGCCGAGCGTTTCCCCTTCGAGACCCGCGCCACGCGTCATGCCGAGCGCGGCCCCTTGAACCATGACTATGCTTTTGTTGCCGTGTGGAGCAAAGAAAAAACCGCTAAAACCGCCCAAACACCCCTTGCATACCGCTTCCACCCCGAAACACTGCTCATCCGAAAAGAACACGACGGAAAATTATCTTATGCCCTGAGCAACATGCCCTGCCAAGACCGCGCAGCGCTGGCACAGGCCAAGGCCGAGCGGTACTTCGTGGAGCGGACCATCCAGGACTGCAAGTCCGAACTGGGGTACGACGAACTCCAAGCCCTCAAGTACCGAGCCGTGATGCACACCCTGGCCCTGTGCGCCGTGGCGCTCCTTTACATGGCCGACCTCAAAGTGCTGTTCCGAAAACAACAGGCCGACCTCAATACCGTCCAGCAAAGACTCCCAAGCCTCCAAAAACTGCCTGACCTTTCACTGGCCAATGTCAAAGAACTTTTGAGGGCCGCTTTCCCTATCCCCACACCAACCAAAAAACAAGCTGTCCAACTCGTTGTAGACCACTTGTTTAACCGAGCCCGTTCTACCAACTCAAGAACCAAAAAAAATCAAACCTAATCTAACATTGTCAAGTTAATCTTCAATTATCAAATCATCTATATTTTTCAAATCAAGATATTGGAAATGCAGATGTTCAAACGCCTCTTTCGAGTCGAACCAGCGCAGTACTTCTGCTCTTTGCAACCTTGTGGCGCCGTCCGATAAAATGGAGAAATAAGAACTGTGCGGCCAATCCCGGAAGTCGTGACAAATGCCATGCAGTCTGGCGTTGGTGTGGACGTAATAAATCAGGTTGGCAAAATGGCTGTCCGATTTTACGGGGCGTCGTTTGAAATTTTTCTGAAAAAGACTGCCAACGCGTCCTTCCTGCTTAT
>CAYZVM010000366.1:0-2006 GCA_964481485.1 uncultured Saprospiraceae bacterium
GAAACTTATTTCAATCCGCCTACGCCTGCAGGCACTAAAACGCTGGTTGGCGCCAGGTACTTTTTATCATTTGTTTTGCATGGTGCGACCAGAGCCAATTTCAATGCGCCAAAATCGGAGAGAATGATTGCAGGGCGCTTAAAGCCCTGTTCATTGCCATTAATTTCTTTGGGCGGTTTTCCGAGATCGACCCAAACGATATCGCCTTTTTGGTAAATATTACTCATTTGAGGGCTTGCGCAAAATCAGAAAATCCGGCTTCTGCCAAATCCTGCTCTGCCGTGAAGTCTTCGGGTGCTATCTGGGTTGACCAATCGATTGGGTTTCCACTGCCCCTTTTGGGCCAGACGCCTATTTGACGCGCGGTAGAGCCGAAACTTTGGGCTGCGTCGTTTACTAAGGTCGCAAGCTCCTCTAATAATGCGTTCGGCGGCATAGGTTTGAAATCTTGGTCCAGATTATCCAATGCGATCAAACCAAATTCAATGAACAGTGAACTATGTACCCATTCCAGGAAAATTTCTCCCTGCGGCAGGTATCCCAATGTTGCAAGAAATGCGTCATAATTAGGAACAAATGGAACGTTTCCATCTGCTCGTTTGATATCAATCGTGCCGGGATGCCTTTGGGCAAGACTTTGCATTACCCGGTCGTAGGTGCGCATTGAAAAACGAATTGCGCCCAATAGATGCTCAAGACCGGTTCCGTCTTTTAATCGCATCATCTTGGAATACATCAACGCATTTCGTTCAACAATGTCCTTAAAAGAAAATGATTCTTCAGCGATTGCGCTCATTCGAAGATCAAACAAAACAGGAAGCAATTTGCAAAGATTTTCCTTAACAGCGCCGGGGTGCCGGATTGCATCCTGGACAGCGTTTTTTAGTGCATCGTATTTTGTACGAACAGTGCTGCCGGCATCTGCATATTGGTGCGGCAAAGGAAAAGAAGCAAAACTTTCATTCCGGGCTGTCATGTCGTCAGGGCGTTTTTACTTTGGTAAGGATTAAAAGTAAAGGGATTGCAAAATTGCATACAAATGTGGAATTGAAACAACGAGTAAACGATAAATTTTAGCGAAATGTTACAAAAAAGGGCCTGGCTTTGTGCCAGACCCAAGAGTGTTGTTCTAACGCTCACCGGTTTTTCCACATCAAATCAATCGCCCACAATAGCCCGGCAATTATTCCGCAAATAACGATGCCTGTCATAAATCTTCGTTTTTTGAGTTGACATTAAACAAATATAGGGGGCTTATATTTTTTCATCCGCGAGGCCGAAACCGCTCCCGAAAAGTATCAGGCCGAATTGCCCGGCCTTTCAGCCCCCAAAGCCCCACCTTTTGCGACTTGGCATAGGCCTGAATGTTCTTGAGTAATTTATTGCCTTTGGCGTTTCGCTGTTCGTTTCGCTGCCAGGCCCAGCCTTGTTGTACGATGTACTGCGCCAGCGAGACGGTATCCGGCACAGATTCGCCCTGAATGTTAATGGTAGATAGAAGGTAAACTTCGCAAACCGGCCGGTCAAATACGTCCCGGTATTTGAAGTCGACCAGGACATGCTTCCCCTTGATGAGTTTACGGACGCTATCGGCGGCAGCGCGGCCAAAGGGTTGGTCGAACGGAATAACGCCGGGGTAGCGGACTTCCGGCGCATCCACGCCGTACAGTCGAATCCATATCACGCTGTCCGGTTTTTCGGTGAAGGCAACTTTGTAGCTGTCGCCGTCGTGAACGGCGCGCACCGTGGCGCTGGAGTAGGGATTTTGGGCGGTTGCAACTGCCGCAAATGCGAGCAGTAAAATGCTTACAAACAGGTTTTTCATAGTTGTACAATTTTGGTAAGTGTATTATATCGTTGCAAATATGTAACCTGTTTTATTTAAAAACTACTTATTCGCGCGCATTTTCTTTACCAATGCGGCGAAGAACACCGTTGCCAGTGGAAATGCTACGGTGAACCCAGTGCTGATTCCCAAATCCGTTATCCCGATAATGACCTGGTGT
>CAYZVM010000367.1:0-1984 GCA_964481485.1 uncultured Saprospiraceae bacterium
TTTTTATCTCTGACGGTTGCCAAAGCATTTTCTCAACGATTTGACAGGACAAAAATGGGGGCATGGGGAGGCGGAAGGCAAACACGGATTGTTGCTTGACTTCCAATAGTGCACATTAACTTATTCTGGGAAAAATTGGTCGGCTTGCCTCTTTTGTGGACTTTTGCGCAGTTTTAATCCCGTTTTCCAAAACGCGCAGCACATGGAAATCAAATAATTCCAAAATGTTGGACAGCCCGCTCATCCGCACTTTACAACTGCTCGACCAAGAGGAGTTCGAGACATTTCACCTATTTGTGGCCTCGCCTATTTTTAATGATGCTGTCCGGCATATTGACACGGTGCGGCTGTTTGAACATTTGCGTCTCGACTACCCAAATTTTGACAATGAAAAACTGAACAAACCGGAAGTTGGGAAAACCCTTTTCCCCGACCGCAGCAAGCCGGTGGAGGAAGTGGAAAAGGCCATGTCCGAATTGATGCACATCCTCAAACAGTTCATCAATTTCCGCTATTCAGCAGTAAAAGGGGGCAAAACCGCTCGCCGCAGTTCCAAAAAAGATTTTGCCCAAAACCCCATGTTGCTCCTGAATTATGCTCGCCAGCAACTGGCGTTGATGCGTTTTTACAGCGAGCGCATACACCGGAAAGGCACGAGTGCGCCCCCTCCGCCGCCTGTTGGGGGGAGCGGCAAAAAGGTGAAACACGCTGAAAATTTTTTCCAAAACATTTATGCCGACCTTCGAAAATTGCTCTCCGAGCAAGACAAGTTCGGCCATTTTGAGGAATACGAATTCAGCGACTATTTCTATTTCCGCTTCCTCGTGGAGCAGGAAAAAGCCACTTTCGACCACCTCCGCGACGAAATCGAGCGCGACCTCAATCTGCTGGGCGCGTTGGAAGAACTCGACCAGTTTTATCTCTATTCCAAATTGGAACTGATGAGTCGGCTCGTTCATTACCAACGCATTGCGCAGCCATTTGAAGAAGGAAGCCCCGAATTCCAACGCCTCACCGCCAACCGCGACATCACCCTGCTGATGGTGGAATTGATGCGGCGGCACAGCTACTGGCAAGACGCGCCAGGCATTTCGCTCTATACCACCCTACTCGAATTTTTGCCCGAAGACGACGCTCAGGCCGACAAAATCTCCGACCGTTTTGCCGATATGCTCGCCCGGCACATCAACACCGTGCCGAAAGCCCGGCTCGACGATTTCAACGTGATGCTCCGCAGCTACTGGAATCGCCGCTACCGCCACACCAAAGACCGCGAGTTCATCGGGCGGCTCCACGGGATGCACCGCGAACAACTTCACCGCCTCCCCGCCAACAAAAACCTGCCGACCAATCAACTGTACAATATGTTGAGCACAGCGCTCAAGTTGGGCAAGACCGCGTGGGCAGAGCAATTTCTTCAAGAATTTGCGGGGACATTGGCCGCCGAACAGCCCGGCACCAAACCGCCGAGAGGCAGGCCTCACCCAAAATATTCCCTTCGGATTTGGTGGGCCATGCTCTATTTTGCGCAAAAAGAATATGAAAAAGCCGCCGAGACTATGCTCTCTTATGAGAAATACAGCGGCATCGAGGATATTTATGTGTTCGCCATCGCCGCCGCCACCGATCTGAAAATTGGGTACGAAATGAACACATTGGACGACAATCCCATCCGCGCCGCCGTCGCCCGCATCCAGCGCAACAGGGAATTACCCAAAGAGCGCCGCGACGAGCGCACCCAGTTTTTCAAAATCGCCAAACGGCTGTATGCGCTGAAAATCAAAAAGGAAACGCGCCGCAACGCCGACATTTCGAAAGAACTGGCGGCTTTGCAGCAGCAATTGGACACCAGCCCGACGGTGGACTGGGAGTGGCTGGAGGAGAAAATCAAAAAACTGGCGTGAATTGGGCGGCTTTTATTCTGGCCGCTCATACTGGCAGCAGCCGTGCAAATTGGCGTACACCTCATCGCTCGCCCGCACCT
>CAYZVM010000368.1:0-1943 GCA_964481485.1 uncultured Saprospiraceae bacterium
TCCTCCAACTCAATCTTCGCCTTCCAGCCAAGTGCCGACAACTTGGCGACATCCAACAGTTTGCGCGGCGCGCCGTCGGGTTTTTCCAAGTCATGCCGAATCTCGCCTTCAAAGCCAACGATGCGCTGCACCAACTGCGCCAGATCCAGAATTGTGGTATCCTCACCCGTGCCGACATTGATGAATCCCGGCTCGTCGAAGTGCTGCATCAGAAAAAAACAGGCATCGGCGAGGTCGTCCACATGAAGCAGTTCGCGACGCTGATTCCCTGAGCCCCATATCGTCACGAAAGATTCTCCTTTGATTTTTGCTGTATGGAACTTGCGAATCAATCCTGGCAAAACGTGGCTTTTTTCCGGGTGAAAATTGTCGTTAGGGCCGTATAAATTCGTGGGGGTCAACGAGATAAAGTTGCAGCCATACTGGGCGCGATAGGTGTCGCATAGTTTGATGCCAGCGATTTTTGCGATAGCGTAAGGCTCGTGGGTTGGCTCCAAAAGACCGGTAAGGAGGTACTCTTCTTTCATCGGTTGGGGTGCCAATTTTGGATAAATGGTGGAGGATCCGAGGCGCAGGAGTTTTTTCACGGCAAACTGGCGAGATGCCTCTACGACATTGGCTTCTATCATCAAATTGTCGTATAGAAATTCGGCCTTGTAAGTATTGTTGGCGAGGATGCCGCCCACTTTAGCGGCTGCAAGGAAAACATAGCTCGGCTTTTCACGGCGGAAAAACTCGTTGGTTTCTGCTTGGTTGCGCAAATCAAGTTGTCGCGAATCGGCGAGGGCAAAGTTACTAAAGCCCTCCTGCTGCAATTTTCTCAATATGGCCGAGCCGACCATTCCATTGTGGCCGGCGATATAAATTTTGTCTTGTTTGTCCATGGTTGTCGTTCGCCGCAAAGAACGCCAATTCTGGTGAAAGCGGGACTCGTATTCAGCATTTGCCTATTAAGCCTGACGAATGCTATTTGTCGTTTAAAACAAAAAGTCCGCGACACGAAATATTCATTCGTGACGCGGACAAAGTATTTTGGATAACGAAAGCATCACTCAAATTGGTTCTGAATCGCGAAGCCGCCGCTTTTCAAATACTCCTCGCGCTCAAACAATTTCAAATCCGACTGAACCATGTCTTGCACCAAATCCTCCAAAGAGTGCCTAGCCGACCAGCCCAATTTCGCTTTTGCTTTAGAGGGGTCGCCGATAAGCAAATCCACTTCCGCCGGACGGAAATAGCGCGGGTCAATGGCGACGATTTCTTGCCCGATGCTCACGTTCGGGCTTTTTGAGGATACCACCATGCCCTTTTCCTCCACGCCTTCGCCATAAAAATCCACTTCTATGCCGACCTCACGGAAAGCCATGCGGACGAACTCGCGCACTTCGGTTGTTTTGCCGGTAGCGATGACAAAATCTTCTGGTTCAGGCTGCTGGAGCATCAGCCACATCGCCTCCACATAGTCGCGGGCATGGCCCCAGTCGCGTTTTGCGTCAAGGTTGCCGAGCCAGATTTTATCCTGAAGGCCGAGCGAAATCTTAGCAGCGGCCCGGGTGATTTTGCGGGTCACGAAAGTCTCGCCGCGAATCGGGCTTTCGTGGTTGAACAGGATACCGTTGCAGGCAAACATATTGTAGGATTCGCGGTAGTTGACCGTAATCCAGTAGGCATACAGTTTAGCCACACCGTAGGGCGAGCGCGGGTAAAACGGTGTTGTTTCTTTTTGCGGCACTTCTTGCACGAGGCCGTAGAGTTCGGAAGTAGAGGCTTGGTAGAATTTTGTTTTTTCCGTCAAACCCAACAGGCGAATGGCCTCTAAAATGCGCAAAGCACCCACTGCGTCGGCGTTGGCGGTGTATTCAGGTGTGTCGAAACTGACCTGAACGTGGCTTTGTGCGCCGAGGTTGTAGATTTCGTCGGGCTGCACCTGCTGTACGATGCGG
>CAYZVM010000369.1:0-1941 GCA_964481485.1 uncultured Saprospiraceae bacterium
CGTCTATGATGATTTTTCCTTTGCTCTCCGGCTCTGCGGTCGCGCTCTCCAAACCCTCTTCCGAGTTGGGTTTGTCTTCTTTACTAAGTGCCTCCACTACATCTTCTATTTTGGAAACGGCTTTTTCAAGAAAATCCTCTGCTTGATGGACGATGTCGTCTATGATAATCTTGGCTTTGTCGCCCGCCGTCTCCACAGCAGATGTAGATTCCAAATCAGTGGCAGGGGATGTTGATTTACGGGTCACGCCTTCGATATCGGAGTCACCTTTTTTATCTTGTGCCTCTTCTTTTTTTGTCAAAACTTCTGCTACTTCCCCGGCTTTGCTCACTGCTTTTTCCAACATCTCATCGGCTTTGTCGGCGGCCACAGTGGCTACAGCTTTGGCAGTGTCGAGCGCATCCACGAGCAAATCGCCGAGAACAGTTCCTGCCGCCTCAAAGAAGGAATCGCCGTCTTCCTGTTTGGCTTTGCCACTTGGTTTGGTTTTAATTTGGGCAGCAATTTCCGATTTGGCGGCTTCTTTGGCGGCTTCTATTTTTTTCCGTTCGGCTTCTTTTTCGGCACGGCGGGTTTCTTTGTCTTTGGCACTGTTGGCTTGACGCTCCACATCAGCACGGGTGCCGTTCATTTCAGCGAGTTTTTCGCGTTTGGACACAAGCCGCTCTTCAATCATCTTGATTTTTGCCATGCGGATTTGCGCCTCCAACTGCCCTTCGCTGGTATTGACTTTTTTGCGTTGGAAATTGAGTTCTTCCTCATCGCGGCGAACGCTTTCTTCCATGCGCCGAATCGCGTCCAAGAGCCCGCCGAGGCGGCGTTCGTGGCGCTCTGTGACAGAGCCTTCGTTGGCAGAGGGGCCAAATTTGCGTTCTTTGGCTTTTTTGAATGCTCCATCAATGCGTTCCCAAAGTTGGTTGCGGTGTTCGTTGCTCAGGCGGGCATCGCGGTATCGGCGTTGCATTTGCTTGAGCTCTTCAAACACGCTATTGAGTTTTGAGCCGCCTGCTGCAATACGAGCTTCTATGTCGTCGAGTGCTTTTGCAAATTCATCAAATACACCTTGCGAGGCTGACACAAACTCGTTTTGCATTTTGCGACGCAGTTTTTTCATGTCGTCGAAAAGTGCGTTGATGTTGTCGCGCAAGTGGTCTGCGTGTCCACGGAAGAGGTTGCGCTCGCGACTTTGGTTTTGCACTTTGTCCCAAAATGCCCGCAAGCTGTCCCACAGTTTATTATCGTATGCGGACAATGCTTCCACTTTTTCTTTGAATTCGGCCAATTCCTGCTCGTAGGCAGCGTGGAGTTTGGTAGAAAGCACCGCAAAATGCCATTCTGTTTGGGCACGTTGGATAAGGTCACCCCGCTCTACCTTGAGGTCGTCGGGTAAGAGACTTTCGGTGACGCTGAGTTCGCGTTCGAGCGCGGTGTGGCTTTCGGGGAATTCAACAGGTTTTCCATCGCGCCACTCGCCCATCATTTTACTGACAAAATCGTCGGTGGCAATGGCTTCTGGGAACGTGTAGAGCATCACTTTGTTAGCATCTGCTTTCAGTTCCAATGCAATCAGGACTTTTTCGTTGTCGGCGTTGGTTCCCCAAACTACTACTTTGTTCTTCATTCAATAATACGGTTGACGGTACACGGTTGACGGTACACGGCATACGAAATTTTTTCCGCGAACCGTGAACCGTTGAGGCGGCAAAATTATACCGCTGTTGCTGTTTTTTTAACTTTTAATTTCAAAATCCCCTGTGCGAGCAAGTATTCTGCGATTTGAACGGCGTTGGTGGCCGCGCCTTTGCGCAGATTGTCGGACACAACCCACATATTCAGCGTTTTCGGTTGGCTCTCGTCGCGGCGGAGGCGGCCCACGAAAACGTCGTCTTTGTCATGTGCGAACAGCGGCATCGGGTATTGCAACTCTTTCACGTTGTCCTG
>CAYZVM010000370.1:0-1917 GCA_964481485.1 uncultured Saprospiraceae bacterium
CATTTGTGTTTTAGAAGTGACACATTTTGAAAAAGTGTCACTTCTTATTCCCGGTTTAAGCATCCAGCAAAGCCAGTAATCCAGCATCTATTTTGCTTTTTTCGCGGAGATATTCGTCTCCCGCAAGTGTCGGGTATTGCTTTTTCAATTCTGAGAGTTTTCCTAGCAAAATAGCGACTTCTTTGGGGTTGAATTTTTTTAAAACATTGAGGGCTTTTCTGGTTTCACCTTTACCAATCAGTTCGAGGATTTGCTCAGTATCCAGCACCTGAGTAAACACCCCATCCAACAAACCCTGCACATGCACGTCATCAAAACTCACTCTGCACTCCACAGTCAATTTACCTTTCATTAGACGATTGTCCAAGTCTTTTTTGTCGTAGAAGTGTGGTGTTTGGCTCGTTTTGCACTCTTGGCAGTTACAAGGAATCTTCGTTTCCACTTTCAGGCGCTTGCCGTAGGTGTCGTGCAGTCGTTCCACCTCCTCGGCGATGATGGTCACCAGTTCCTTCGCTCGTTTACCAGTGACCCGTACAGAGATTTGTCGCCGATCGAGTGATTCGATAATATCCGCCTGTGCGCCAGCGCGTTCAAGCACTACGCCACCGTTCCAGACCGCCGACTGACCCTGCGCAATATAACGATGCAGCCGCACAATGAGGCGGTAAAGCAGGCCCTTCGGCATAAAACCGTATTCATATTTCAATTGCAGCGGGATGGCCTGCCCTAAGTCGCACTTCGGAATGTCGCCGGGCAGCAATTGTGGGGCGACGTAGATTTCCGAATCCTGCACCTGGTAACAGAATTCGAATTGCAGCATCAGCGCCAGTAATTCGTCACGACGTTTGGCGTAGTATCTCTCGTTCCAGAGCCGGATGAGGTCATCTTTGTCGAAACGCCCGCGTTTTTTCACCGCGATTTCCGGGTCGTCGAGGATTTTATAGACTGCGTTCGTGACCCATTCATTTTGCAAAAACACGTCGCGGCGCAGCAGGGGATTTTCCTGAAAATGGAGAAAAACGCCCAAATCGTGGAAATATCGGCTCAAATCCGATTGTTTGGCCTCGTCGGTAATGCCATGCGCGGCGCAAATTTCCCGGTACCGCTCATCCGAAATATAAGGTCGTTGCTGCCGCTCTTGTTCGATGTCCTCGCGCACACGCACCCAGGTTTTTGGCACCACATCGCCGATATGCGGCAGTTTTTGCGCCCAGCGTTCGATTTGTTTTTTCAAGTCAAGGATGCCTGCCGTGTCATCGCCGCCCAGATTGATGCAAAAAAGTTCTTTGACAAAAGGAAAATCTGCTTGAAAAACGCCGAGGTTGAAACCGGTACGGGTGCGGTCGGCTTTTTGGTTGTGCAGGATCAGCAGGGGGCTGTCTCCGCCAAAAAGTTCCGCCGTTTGCAGCCAGAAGTGGTAAAAAGTGCGATAAGCCTCGTTTTCGTTGAGGGTGCGCGTGTCGTCCACCAACACGTAGAGTGAGCGGTGGGTATAGAAAAAACTGTGCGCCGACTGGTATTTGCCTTGCCCGGCGAAATCCCACACATTTAGGCGAAACTGCCTATCATCGCGTATGTAAAAGTACAAAGGCCAAATATCTATGCCCTGTGTACTGTCTTTTTCTTTGGGTAATTCTGCAACAGGATCAAAAAGTTTGTGACAGAGGCTGGTTTTGCCAGCACCACCTTCTCCGATAAGAAGGAGTTTGGCCTCGAAAATTTGGTCGGTACCAGATTTTTCCAATTGCTCGAAATAACGGAGGATAGCACTATTACCTTGTTGGATAATTTCGGGAGGAGGGGTAGTGAGTGGACAGCTTTCGGCTCTTATATCGCCTCCATAAGTATTCAACCCGATACGTTGAGATGGTTCAGTTTTGCCGGACACAAAACTCTCTTAAATTTGTGTTCTGATGA
>CAYZVM010000371.1:0-1908 GCA_964481485.1 uncultured Saprospiraceae bacterium
GCTTCGTTGGATTCTTCGCGTTTGCCCTCGAAGTTGGGGATTTCCAACACCCATTGGAGCAATTCGGTGAAGCGGATCCGGTAAATTTTGCTCTCGTCGAATGCACTGCCAAAACGCTCGTAGAGCGCCATGGCAATATCCTCGTGGTCGGCCCATTGGATGGGCATATTGTCAAAGTCGTGAAAAGGCATGGCGTAGGAGTGAAGAATGAGGAGTGAGGAGTGAGGAAATTCTCCTCACACCCCACTCCTCACCCCTAAATTTAATGTTCGTGTCCGATGATTCGGCTTTGGTCGGGGATGGTGACGGTGATTTCGGCGGCATTGTCGAGTATAACACATTGACAACCAAGGCGGCTTTCAAGGCGCGGGTTGATAGCGCGGTCAATGAAGTCCTCCTCTTTGTCCGATATTTCTTCTAAAAAATTTTCACCTTGCTCGATATAAACGTGGCAAGTAGAGCAAGCGCACACCCCGCCGCAGTTGTGGTTGAGGTGCACATCGTAGTCTTCGGTCAGTTCCAAAATAGATATATCCTCAAAGTCGCCCGTGATGGTTTTGGGCGCGATGCTCGTATCTTCAAACAAAAATTTTACGGTAGCCATGGTCGTGGAGAGCCTTTGCGAAAAAGCGCGCAAAGATAGGTTTCGGCTTTGAAACAAGGATGAATGTGTTAAGTTTTGGAACAACCGACTTCTTTCCTCATTCATTTGCCCGCCACACACGCAGCACGTTTTCGCTGCAAATTTTCCGAATATCTGCCTCCGAATAGCCCCGTCGCAACAATTCTGCTACCAAATTGGGGAGCATACTGGCATCGGCCAAATCCGGCGGCAGCGCCAAACCTACCCCATCGAAATCGCTGCCTAGACCGATATGTTCAATGCCCACCAATTTTTTGATATGGTCAATATGGTCAACCACGTCGCGCACGGTGATGCCCGCAAGTATCAACTGTTCTTTTATAAAAGCGCGGCCTTCCGGAGCGTTTTCATCCAACTTTTTGTCTTTTAGGGCTTTGTCGGCGGCGGCGAACTTTGCGCGGGCATCCGTGCTGAGGAAGTAATGGCTGAACGGCACCTGCACCACGCCGCCGGTTTGGGCGATAACCTTTATTAAGGTGTCGGACAAATTGCGCTCAAAACCCGGCGTGAAATGACGGCAAGCGGAGTGTGTAGCTATCAAGGGCTTGCGGGCGATCTCCAGCACATCCCAAATCGCGTCGTCGGAAAGGTGGCTCACGTCCACCATGATGCCCACGCGATTCATCTCGAGCACCACCTGCCGCCCGAATTCGCTCAAACCCTTGTGCGTGTGCAAAGTATCGTAGGATGAATCGCAGATTTTATTGTCGCGGCTGTGCGCCAGCGTCACATACCGGATGCCCCGCCGGTGAAAGTAGTCCACGTCGGCCAAGGTCTCAATGGGTGCGCCGTTTTCCATGCCCATCGGCAACGAAATGATGCCTTTTTTGAAATTGGCTGTCACGTCATTGGCCTTCATGGCGAGCGCAAATTTGCCGGGGTAGTCCCTCGCCACCGCATACACCATATCAATCAGGGAATCAGCGACTTGCTTCGACCTGCCCGGTTCTTTTTGGTAGCGCGCCGGAATATAAATGGACATAAATGCGCCATAGAGGCCGCCTTTTTTTGCGCGTTCAAAATCGAAATCGCCGTCGGGGTTTTTCAGCGCCCATGCCGTGTAGCCGGGTTTGTACCATTTGTTGCGCTCCACGAGATGCCACGGGAAATCAATGTGGGTATCCACGATGGGCGTTTGGGCAAGGATGGTATGGGCGCGGCGAAGTTCTTTGCTTGTTGTGCAAGCAAAAAGAGTGAGCACAGTCCCTAAAATAAGAAGTGTCCGAGTCATAATTTTTTTGTTCATTTAATTGATTTCCAACCAA
>CAYZVM010000372.1:0-1859 GCA_964481485.1 uncultured Saprospiraceae bacterium
TCCCAATCGGCTTTTCCGGCGTAGATAAAGCCGGTTTTGCCTTCGGCGCAACTGACCGTGACCATGTCGCCGTCGTGGATTTTGTCGGTCGCGTTGCCGCAGCCGACGATGGCGGTGGTGCCGAGTTCGCGGGCGACGATAGCGGCATGGCTGGTACGGCCACCTTTGTTGGTGACGATGGCGGCGGCGCGTTTTAGTATCGGGTCCCAATCGGGATTGGTGATGTCGGTCACGAGCACCTCGCCATCCTGCAAGAGGTTGGCTTCTTGCGGCGAGCGCAACAATCTGGCTTTACCGAAGGCGATTTTTTCGCCGAGCGCAATGCCTTCCGCAAGTTTTTGACCTTTCGATTTTATCTTGAAAGTGCGGACTACGGCATGACTTTTTTTGCCTGCATGGACGGTCTCTGGGCGGGCTTGCACGATGTAGAGTTTGCCGGTCACGCCATCTTTCGCCCATTCGATGTCCATCGGTTTGTCGTAGTGCTGTTCGATTTGAACACACCATTTGCCCAGCACGGCCACATCCGCATCTGAAAGGGAAAAAACGTCGCGTTTTTTGTCGGGCGTAGGTTGGTTGGCTATCGTCTCAGCGGATTTTTCGGAGTCGGCATAAATCATCGTCCACTCCTTTTGCCCGAGTTTTCGCTGAATAATTGGGTTGAAATGTGTGTTGATGTGCGGTTTGAACAAAATAAATTCATCGGGTGTGGAGCGACCCTGCACGATGTTTTCGCCGAGGCCGTAAACGCTGTCAATCACCACCACTTTGTCAAAACCCGTGTCGGGGTCGAGGGTGAACGCCACGCCGGAAGCAGCCAAGTCGGAGCGCACCATCGTCTGCACACCCACAGAAAGCGCCACGTCAATATTGCCAAAACCCTGGTCTTCGCGGTACTTGATGGCGCGGTCGGTGAAAAGGGAGGCGAAGCAGCGATGCACCGCGTGCACCAATTGTTCCTCGCCGCTGATATGGAGAAAACTATCCAAACGCCCGGCAAAACTGGCGGAAGGCAAATCCTCCGCGGTCGCGCTGCTGCGCACGGCCACCGAAATAGCCGCGCCCTCGCGGCTGCACAACGCGCGGTAGGCTTCTTTGATGGCAAGTTCCACGGACTTGGGGAGCACGGCTTTTAGTATCAAATTCCGCGCTTGAGAGCCGATTTCTTCGAGGTTGGACAGGTTCTTTTTATCCAATTGGCCGAGCAGGTCGTCCAACGGCTTGCGCAATTTATTCTCTTCTAAAAACAAACGGTAGGCTTCGGAAGTGACGGCAAAGCCATCGGGGACGAGGATGCCTTTGGACGTGAGTTGGGAGAACATCTCGCCCAACGAGGCATTTTTCCCGCCCACCAGCGCGAGTTCGTGGATAGAAATTTCAGAAAAGTTCTTGATGAAGGAGGGCATGATATTCCGCGTTTTGTTTGCCCAAAGATGAAACTATCGGAAGCCGGGAGGGGATGATTTTTGTCATGTGGAGTATTGATATTGAAGACAATGAACAAACACAGCCAATACCTTTTGAGCATAGCAGTTAGGCTAAACTCAATTTTTTGTCATGCTATAAGGAACCATCCGCTCTATGGCGGGTGAAACTCGGACTTACCCTTCGCAGAGCGGCCAGTTCCTTACAGAATGAAACGTAGAGTACGAAAAAAATAATTAGCCTGACGACTACGGCCTTTTGAGAAGCACTTCTGTTGCCGGGGCTGATAAATGTCAGGGGGCATGATGGCTGTGCATCATCGGCCATCAGAGACAAGAGCCTGACCTTTGTACAGTAAATTCAGTTTTTTATGAACACACAACTCGCAATCACCGATAATCTTGCAAGAATGGGCAACCTGCGCGGCGGAGTGC
>CAYZVM010000373.1:0-1804 GCA_964481485.1 uncultured Saprospiraceae bacterium
GGCCCCTCTCGCGGATTATTTCCAACGGAAAGCATCATCTCGATGCGCGATTAAAAAAAGTGGTACAAATGCTCCATAGTACGCTGCCAGCAGCGTGTCGTACATCGGAACCCGGGAAAGCAAATTGGATTCGCGTAGTCGGGGCAAGATTTTTCTGCAAAGGAAAAACGCTGAAAGACTGCGCAGGAAGAACAACGAAACAGCACTTACCATGCCAAAGCCGCCCACCAGCAGCACCACGAACAGGAAATAATGAAAAATCTGCGACCCGCTCACCAACGTCAGCAAAAATTGGTGCATCGGGCGGTAGCGCCGCCCTGCCGACAAATGCCGCCGTTTCTGGCGCACCCATTCGCGCCATGTTTTTTTGCTTTCGGAAAACACAAATGAATCGGGGTGCAGGCAAATCGCTGTGTTTCGGGCATCGGCGGCGGCGTTCACCAGCAAATCGTCGTCGCCAGAGGCCAAGTTCCAATGCGCCGCAAAACCACCCGCGCGTTCGAACATCTTTTTTTTGAACGCCATATTGCGCCCCACGCCCATGTAAGGCATCCCGGCGAGCGCGAAGGAAAAATACTGTATGGCGGTGTAAGTCGTCTCGAAGCGCGACCAGTGGTTCAGCCAACCCCCTTCGCTACTCTTCATCGGCCCGTATCCCAACACTATTTCCGTCTCCGGTTTTTCGCCCAGCACCATTGCCATCTGCGCCAACCAATGCTGCGACACCGGCTCACAGTCCGCGTCCGTGAGCAGCAAATTGTCAAATTTCGCTGCCGCGATGCCCTGCGCGAGTGCGTGTTTTTTCCCAGAATGTTTTTTTTCAGAAATACGAACCACGCGCAAACGGGCATTTTTTCCCAAAAAAAACTGCAACACGGCGGGCGTTTCATCCTCCGAAGCATCATCCACCACGATGACTTCCCACGCGCCCGCGTACTGCTGGGTTAAAATGCTGGGCAAATAGCGGCGCAGGTTGTCGGCTTCGTTGCGGGCGCAAATGATGATGGCGATTGGCGTTTCACCCCCGGCCCCCTTCGGCACTTTGGCGGAGCGGGAGCCGGGGGTGGGGTTGTGCGCCAATCGCCCAAAAACCACCCACCACACCACCAACTGCACGAATGTGGCAGCGACAAAAAGCCAAAAGATGAAAGGCCAAATGAAATCTTGCAGCATGGAAAGTTTGCGTGGCGAGGCGGTAAAAGTATCCGAATTGTCACACTTTTGCGCCGCACATTATGAAACGAATCATCATCGCCATAGACGGCCATTCCGCCTGCGGCAAAAGCACCCTGGCAAAAGGACTTGCCAAATCGCTCCACTACGCCTACTTGGACAGTGGGGCCATGTACCGCGCCGTGACGCTCTATTTTATTGACAATCAGATTGATTACAACGCTCCGGCGGCGGTGGAAGAAGCCTTGCAGCACATCGAAATTCACTTTGAAAGAATCGACGGCCAAAACCGGACTTTCCTCAATGGCCGCGATGTGGAACGCGATATCCGCGAAATGCGGGTGAGCGAGCACGTCAGCCCCGTGTCGGCCATTTCGGCGGTGCGCCGGGCGATGGTGCAGCAACAACAGGCGATGGGCAAACGCCGGGGCATCGTGGCCGACGGGCGCGACATCGGCACGGTCGTGTTCCCCGATGCCGAACTCAAAATCTTCCTCATGGCCGATGCCGACGTGCGCACCAGCCGCCGTCACCTCGAACTGGCTGCCAAAGGCATTGATGCGGATTGGAACGAAATCCAGCAAAATCTGCTCGAACGCGACCGCATTGACTCTTCCCGCGCCGATAGCCC
>CAYZVM010000374.1:0-1790 GCA_964481485.1 uncultured Saprospiraceae bacterium
AAAATACTTTATAATCGCCTTGCACCCCCGGCTCAAAATTTCTGGTGGAGGGGTAGAAATTGGGCATTTATAAGTATTGTGACTAACATTCCAATCTGGGTTATTATTTAAAAAATATAATAAGGGGCGCAAATCTTTAACTTGTGTGTTTGATATATTTATCCAATTTAGCTCCTTAAAATCATTAAGAGGGGACAAATCAAATATATCTGTATGAGTACAAGAAAGTTTCTGACTTGTCCTGAAATAGGTTTACACAAAAAGTAAACAAAAAACAGGACAAAGATGAAAAAAGCAAACCACTACTCGGATCACTTCAAAAGGCGGGTAGTAAATGAGATTTTGTCAGGCATTGAGAGCCTGGAGTATTACCGTCGGAAATACAAAATAGGCGGGAGTATGACCATATCGCGGTGGCTTGATAAATTTGCGTCAGAAGAGACGTATCCTATGGCATCAAAGAAACGCGACAAAGATGAATTGGCCGATTTGAAGGCAGAATTGGCACTATTGCGTCGGGAGTTGGAGGAAGAGCGCCTGCGTCGGGAGGCTTATCACTTGATGGTCAAGATAGCGGAAGAGGAGTTCAACATCCCGATCGAAAAAAAGTCTGGTGTCAAACAGCGCAAAAAATGAAAGACCTGCATCCACAAGTGCCGCTGGGTCGCTTGTGTGGGCTGTTTGACAAGAGTCGCCAAGCCTTTTACCAAAGGCAACAGGTCATTTATGAACAAGCTCTGGAAGAGCATTTTATCCTGAGCCAGGTTGACAAAATTCGGCAGAGTCAACCACGAATAGGCGGGAGGAAACTCTTGGTAAAGTTGGAAGAATTGGGTTTAAAGGTTGGCCGCGATGCGCTTTTTGAACTTCTTCGCAACAATGGGCGACTGGTTCGGCGGCGGCGCGGGGCGGTGAGAACGACCCAAAGCAGCCATTGGCTGCGGAAATACCCCAATCTGATCCGGCACTTTGAGCCAATGCGTCCCAACCAACTTTGGGTAAGTGACATCACGTATTTGGAGACCCTGGAAGGCTATTTGTACTTGTTTTTGGTCACGGATGCGTATTCGAGGAAGATAGTGGGCTGGGCAATTGCTGACAACCTGGACGCAACCAATGCCGTGGAAGCCTTGCAAATGGCTCTTCGATCGATGAAGAAGGACTGTTCAGGACTTATCCATCACTCAGACCGGGGAGTGCAGTACTGCTCGGACAAGTATGTCAAATTGCTGAATCGACGAAAAATCGCGATCAGCATGACGGAAAACGGCGATCCACTGGAGAATGCTATCGCAGAGCGTGTCAACGGCATACTCAAGGATGAATGGCTATATGAAATGGGAAAAATGGATAAGTCTGCGATGCGCAAAGTTATCCCGCAAGTTATCCACATCTATAACGACGAACGCCCGCATCTGAGCATAGACATGTTGACCCCAAACGTAGCACACCAAATGAGCGAAAAACTCAAAAAACACTGGAAAAACTACTGCCGGCCTTCCAATCGAACGGAAGAATCCACAAGGAGGTTTTCCACAAATTGACAGTCGCTAACAAAAAGAAAAAAGAAGCAAAAAAGAAAAATACATGATGATGATTAATCATGTATTTGTAAACTTTTTTTAGGACGGGTCATTCTTTAATCTACTCAATCTAGTGATAGAAGACAAAGACGAAATCTTAGTGTTATTAAAAAAGAGTTCCTGTATATTAATTAGTGTAGATAATGGAAAGATGTTAGATATTTGTGTATTTGAAAAATTTAAAATTTTTAAATTTGATAAATTAGT
>CAYZVM010000375.1:0-628 GCA_964481485.1 uncultured Saprospiraceae bacterium
GATGGCCGTAGCGCCGGTTGAGCCAATAGGAAAGCGGCCCGACGGCCCGACCCACCGGGCTGGAAGTATTGTCCACGTCGGGCAAGACGGCTGCCACAAGCGTTACCGCGATGTAACAGGGCGAAGCCAACAGATTGATAACACTTATGGAATCGCCAAAAAAGCCGGTGAACACGGAAACGCCGACGATGTGGTTGGGGAGCGTCATGGAACAGAATTTTCGGAATTATGGAATTTACAAAATTTGTCTGGCGCTCGGTCAGACGTATTTTCTTTTTGTCTGGCGGAAAATGGGGCGACCAAAGAGCAGGAACAGCAAGGCTGCGCCGCCGATGAGTTTGTAAGCGCCGGTGTCTTCGTCGCCGAGTTCGCGCCCGACATAGCGCAGGATCATCAGGCAGGAAAGCAGGACGACAAAAGGCACGGTCATGTCAATCCTATTATGCTATAATACTCATGTCGCACAATATGAAAAATGAAACAAAAGCGCCTCCACCTCGCCCTCTCCCCGTTGGGAGAAAGAGAACTGCCAGTCCTCTCATGCAGTACGTAACGGAATTCCTGGAATACTGTGAAATCGGCAAAAACCAAAGTATGAGGACCATTGCCAACTACGACCATTACCTGG
>CAYZVM010000375.1:638-1776 GCA_964481485.1 uncultured Saprospiraceae bacterium
TATCGGGCGTGGCGGCGGTGTGGTTGATGGTGCGCATCACCTGGAAGTCCACGCGGTCTTCCTTGCTGTACCGTTCGCACATTTCGATGATAAACAAAGGGTTGCCGCCGGTTTGATCGTACACGTGGTTTTGATACGCTTCCCAGTCCCCCACCCTATCGGCAAAGTCGCGGGACATTCGTTCGATGAGTTCCAGGGATTCCGGGCGGCTCAGGGGTTTGAGTTCTATTTTTTGAAAGTTCGAGAGCCAGGTCGCTTGTGAAATGGGAACGACCCTCGCCGCAACAATCAAGTGGAAATGGTTTTTCATCCGTTCCAAAATGCGGATGGCCGTAGGTGTCAGGTGGTCGGCGCGGTCAATGATGATGGTATATTCCTGTGGTTGGGTGATATTTACCAAGACTTCGTGGAGGCGTTTTTCGCTGTCCTTCATCACAATTTGGCCAAGGTCATCCCGGTTGACGAGCGCGTTGCCGTCGCGATCCTGGTTGGAATACACGGCTGCGACCACCGCGTCTTTATCTTGGTCGTAGAGTTCCAACACGAGGCCGGCAAGGACTTTTTTGCCACGCGTCATGTCGTCCACGCGGAGCATTTTTCCTGCATTATAGTTTTCGAGCAAGTGCGATTTGCCGATGCCTTGCGGACCGGTGAGTAGCACGTTTACCTTTTTTTCGCAGAGTTCGACCAATTTGGCAAGTTCGGCTTTGCGCCCGATGATGAACTGGGTCTTCTCACCGCGCCGGGTCGGGAGCACGTGGACGCGCGGTGCGGGGAAATGGCGGCGGTAGAGCCTGCGCCACCACGATTGGCGATCAATGCGCTGTACGGCTTCGCGCAACTGGATTTCGGGGACGTGGGCATAGATTTCGGTGGTGCTGCTTTTTTTGTGGCCGAGCAAACGGCTGAGCCGCAGCATGTCCACGCCTTCCGCAGCGAGGCGGGTGGCATAGGTGTGGCGCAGGCTGTGGGGGCTGAATTTGCCATGTGAATAGCGGCGGATCCGCTTTTCTATTTGTCGCGGGTTGATGCCTTTTCCAGTTTTGCTGCCGCGCCCGGCAGGAAAGATGTAGGCTTCCGGGTGGCGTTCTTTCATGTCATAGACCCAGCGTGCGAGCTCGTCGAGCGTCCGGGAAGG
>CAYZVM010000376.1:0-1739 GCA_964481485.1 uncultured Saprospiraceae bacterium
AATAGAACGACTTATCATCACAAACGTATCCGGCGGGGTGAACCCTCACCTGCGGGCGGGCGACCTCGTGGCCGTGCGCGATCACATCAACCTGCTGCCCGAGCATCCCCTGCGCGGTGAGAACGACGAGCGCCTCGGCCCGCGTTTTCCCGATATGTCGCAAACCTACGATGCCGACTTGCGCCGCCGCGTTTTGGACATTGCGAAAGCCAACGGTATTCGCGCTTTCGAGGGTGTTTACTCGTCTATTCAGGGACCGAATTTGGAGACACCCGCTGAGTACGGGATGCTCCGCCGCCTCGGCAGCGACTGCACGGGGATGTCATCTGTGCCGGAGGTGCTGGTGGCGCGCCATAGCAATTTGCCGGTGTTGATGCTTTCCCTCATTGCGAATGTAGCCTATCCTCCTTCAGTTATCCGAGAGACGACTGTGCAAGATGTGATTGCTGCGGCACACGCTGCTGAATCCAAATTGCGTTTGACAATCAAGGAATTGTTGAAAAATATCTGACTGTTTACTGCCATTGCAAACTTCCACTAACCTATGCTCGTTTCAGCCATCGTCGCCACTGCCAAAAATAATGTCATCGGGAAGGACAACCAGATTCCTTGGTATTTGCCCGCCGACCTCTCCTATTTCAAACGCACGACGCTCGACCACCACATTCTTATGGGGCGCAACTGTTTTCGCAGCATCGGTCGCCCGCTGCCAAAACGCACAAACATTGTCATCACCCGCGACCCGTTTTTTCAGGCCGATGGGGTGCTGGTAGCGCATTCTATAGAGGAGGCATTGGGTATGGCATTCGACAATGGCGAGAGGGAGGCGTTCATCATTGGCGGCGGAGAGATTTACCGGGAAAGTCAGGATTTGTGGGACAAAATTTACCTGACAGAGGTAGATTTGGATGTCGAGGGCGACGTGTTTTTCCCTCCTATTGACCCAACGGAATGGCGCGAAACTTGGCGCGAAGCACATGAGCCGGACGCGAAAAACGAATGGGCTTACACGTTCAGGATGCTCGAACGAGTGGAGCATACAAATACATAAGGAACAGTGCCGAAATAAAAGTAGATGCGCCAAATTTTCGCGCCAAACTATGTCACGCAAAGACGCAAAGAACGCCAAGCGTAGCGTATTCTTTGTAGGTTTTGCGTCTTTACGCGACATAATATTTGACCGTTGTTTACGCACTGTACTTATGAGATGGCCTTAAATCTGTCAGAAGGACAACCCCGGCAACTTGGGTTGAACAACCAGCTCACAACACCCCGCCGTTCGTCCGGTACAATACCGCCGTCACCACCTCGCCAACCAAGCGCAGCGTGTTTCTGTCAATCGCCTCCATATTGTCGTCGTGGGTATGCCAATGCGGCACAAACCCAGATTTGGAACCCCCTGGGCGGCTGATGATGTCTATCATCGGGATGCGGGCGTTCAGGATAACGAAGTAGTGGTCGTCCGTGACCGGGGGGCCGATTTCCTGCACAAACACATTGCTATAGCCGAGCGAGGCCGCCGTGGTCCACACCTTTTCCACGATGCCGGGCGCGGCTTGCATGGAAAGACCTTCTTTCTGAAATTTCGGATTGGCGCCGCCCACCATATCGAGCAGAATGCCAAAAAGGGGCATATAACCTGGTCTATGGAGGTTTTTTGACCAATGTTGTGCGCCGAGACACCAAGTTTTGCTGTGGTCTTGGCCGTCGTTGGCGTCATTGCCTTGGTCTTCGGCATC
>CAYZVM010000377.1:0-1736 GCA_964481485.1 uncultured Saprospiraceae bacterium
GAGTTGTCGGCGAACTCCACCGCGAGCGTACTGTCCGCGAACCACCAGAAGTCGGCCAGCGGCTCGTTGTTCAGCCCCAAGGTGTCGCAGGGGCTGCCGTCAAGCGGGCCGAGGCGGTAGTTGGGGTAGTAGGGTGGGCCAGAGGCGAAAGTGGGCATAGCAAATCCATGCTGTACCACCTCACAGGCCGTACCTCTTTTATTAGGTTTGGAAATGTAATTTATGCTTCTATCACCCCAAGTCATGTTATAGATTTTTCCGTCGGGACCAAGATATAAAAGCCCAAACACGGTAGGTATCATCCCGCCCAAAAAAGTATCCAAAAAGCCGTCATAAACAGCCACTGTGTCCATTGTGGAGGCAATGTCGCTCGCAGTCAGGTCATATTGAAACACCTCATAAGAAGTGGCAACGTACAAAAAGCGAGAATCGGGCGAAACGGCTACCCCACCAAATCCTGAACGCTGATATGGCAATGTAAACAACGGGCCAAGCAATCCTGTGCATCTATCGAAAGAATGAATGCGCACCCCATTTATTATATCTAATGTAACCAAATGCTTGCCATTGGGTGTAAATGTTCTTTGCCATGTTCCATTAGCCCAGACCGGCGGCACAGGCTCGTAACCATCTATCAATTGTGTATTGGCAAGGTAGGCAGTATCCGCGCCAAGGAAAAAAGAGTAAAAGGTTCGCTCCTGCGTGACCGAATCAGCATCGGACAAAACCACCCACCAATCGCGCCCGTTGGCGTGTTTGGTGGCTTGGAAGAACTCCAGCCATTCGCCGTCAGTGAACAAGGGTTTGTTTTTGAACGTGACACTGCCCAAACCCGGTGCTGTTGCGCCACTGACCAAGTTCAGCATCAGTCGGCGACGTTCGTACCAATCCGGGCCAGTTTCGAGGTGCAAAATGAAATAATCCCCTTCGTGACCCGGCCGAGGCAAGCCCATCATGGACATTGGCTGCGGAGGGCCAAAGGGATAAGGAGCGGGCAGGGGGATGGGGTTCAGCCCGTCGCCGTTGTCCATCACTGTTCCGTCCAAATGAAAGATGGAATAGCCGTTGGAATGGAACAACGGAACGCCGTTTCGGTCACTTATGGTCGTTTTCATCAAATCATCAAAAAACAAACTTGAGACATAAGTGGCAGTGGGAGGGGATGTGTTGAAACTAAGATACGTTGCTGGGTATGGTGGGTCTAATGGATTACTGCTGGTTGTGTCTTGGCCCGGATAGGTGTGAATCCAAAAGTTATCATATTTCTGGGAGTGAGCAATATTTATCAAAAATAGAAAAAAAGGTATGGCAATAAAAGAGATTCTTCTCATGGTGAAACACAAAAAAAGGCATCCCCTGTGTGTTTACAGGAGATGCCAAGTGGGTGAGGGAAAGAGCGTTCTGTTGTGTAGAGAATTCATGATTGTACACGCCTCACCTTACCACCGTCACATCCCCCTTGAACATTAAGTCCCGCTCGCGCCCACAGAAAAGGATGCGCGTTTTCACAAACCACACATACACCCCGGGGTTCATGTCGTCGGCCCGGAAATCGCCGCGCCAGCCCACGTCCGGCCGTTCGGTGGCGAACAGCCGGTTGCCCCATCGGTCGAACACCTCCAACTGGTAGGAAACAATCGCCAGATTCGGTTGGAAAAACGGCTTAAACTCGGAATTGTCAGGGTGCGTGGACGCAGGTTTGATGACGTTCGGCATATAGAGAAAATCCGTGCCGC
>CAYZVM010000378.1:0-1706 GCA_964481485.1 uncultured Saprospiraceae bacterium
CATTTTGGAAAATGCTGAACGACGAATACGAGTGCACCGAGAAAATGCTGAAGGAAATCTCCGGGCAGGACGAATTGCTGTCGGGCAATCCCGGCTCTCGCGTCAGCATCACCCTCCGGGAAGAAATCGTGCTGCCGCTCATCGCCATCCAGCAGTTTGCGCTCCAAAAATTGCAGGACGAAAACCTGCCAGCCGGAGAGGCTGAAACGTGCCGGCAATTAGTGTTGCGGGCGATGTTCGGCATTATCAACGCAGCTCGGAACGCGGCTTAAAATTCAGCGAAGAGTCCAAAAAACAGACCCCGATTGTGCGTCACAGAAACCCTTTTCAAAAAACGTTGTTCCGAACAAAGGCCACCAGCGTCACCAACACAACGGTCAAAAGATGCGACTTCCCGAACTGAGGGCGAGTTTATTGCTCATCCTTTCGTTGGCTTTTTGCCCCCATTTGGCGAGCCAAACTCCCAGCGATTCCATACAAACAGCAAACACTGCAACAAAAATGAAAGTAGAAATCTGGTCGGACGTGATGTGTCCTTTCTGTTATATCGGCAAACGAAAATTTGAGGCGGCGCTGGCACAATTTCCCCAACGCGACCAAGTAGAGGTCGTTTGGAAAAGTTTTCAACTTGACCCCACGCTCGAAACCGACACCTCCAAAAGTGTGCAGCAATCGCTCAAAGAGAGCAAAGGCTGGACGCAAGAACAAACCGAGGAGGCCATGTCTTACGTCGTCAACATGGCTAAAAGTGTCGGGTTGGCCTACCATTTTGACAAAGCCGTGGTGGCCAATTCGTTCGATGCGCACCGTTTTTCTCATTTGGCGAAAAAACACGGCCTACAAAACGAGGCCGAGGAACGGCTGTTCGCAGCTTATTTTACAGAAGGCAAAAACACGGCAGACCACCAGATATTGATTCAACTCGGCATAGAAATCGGCCTTGATGCAAACGATGTAAAAAAGGTATTGGAGGCAAGCGACTATGCCGCCGAGGTGCAAAAAGACATCGCCGAGGCTCGACAAATCGGGGTCAACGGCGTGCCGTTTTTTGTGTTCGATGGAAAATATGCCGTGTCGGGCGCACAGGACAGCAAAGTGTTTCTCGATGTGCTAAATAAAACTTTGGCCGATCGGCATTGAAAAAGCAGCATTTCATGCCTCGATTTGAGAAACAGTCGCGGGTGCAAAAATTTGTCAATACTATTTTTTTCTTGCAGTTTCCAAATCGAATTCTGCATACGCGCTCTTTTCTTATTGGTTATTCATTTTTCAATAGAAATCACCGCCTCATAATTTTGTTTTTCAAAAAAATGCGAACCATGGGTTAAAATAGCCAAAAAGTCAGTGCGGCTGCGATTGCCCCGAAAGAGTGGAGCATCATACTTTTTTTGAACTGTCTGGCCATTTGGGTTTCGCCTTTGACAAGTTTTACAGAGGTTAAAATGGAGGCATTGGCGTTTTTTGAGCGGTTTTCTTGGAGTTCGAGGTCAGAATAAACCTTGTTCCCAAAGATTTTTCGATTCCAAGGGGTTGGCATTAAGGATCGGAAGGCCTCCAAGTCGCTTTCTGCTGCCGAGGTGACGGCCAAGATTTCAGGCACGGGCAATTTCCCCTTGCAGCGGAAAGCCAGGGTATGCAGTTTCAGCCCGAAATAATAGACTTCTTGCGAAAGTGCTAACTTTCGCGGATGAGCAAGTTTGACAAGA
>CAYZVM010000379.1:0-1601 GCA_964481485.1 uncultured Saprospiraceae bacterium
TTTCGGATGTTTTTAAAGAATAAGCATCGCGTCGCCGTAGCTGAAAAAGCGGTATTCGTTTTTCACTGCTTCGTGGTAGGCTTCCATCACGAGGTCGAAACCGCCAAAAGCAGAGACCATGATAAGCAGGCTCGATTTGGGCAGGTGGAAGTTGGTGACCATCGCATTGGCAATGCTGAATTCGTAGGGCGGATAGATGAACTTGTTGGTCCAGCCTTCCACCTGTTTCAGCAGTTTTTCGGCAGAAACAGCAGTTTCGATAGAACGCATCACCGTAGTGCCGACTGCGCACACCTTTTTTTCCGCCAAAATACTTTTGTTCACCGTCTCTGCCGCCTGCTGCGAAATGCGGAAATATTCGGCCTCCATTTTGTGCTTGGACAAATCTTCCACATCAATCGTGCGGAACGTGCCGAGGCCGATGTGCAATGTCAGTTCCGCGAAGTTAACTCCTTTTAATTCAAGGCGTTTCATCAGCTCGCGGCTGAAGTGCAGGCCAGCGGTAGGAGCCGCCACAGCGCCGAGTTCTTTGGCAAAAATGGTCTGGTATCGGTCGCGGTCAATGGCTTCCGGCTCTCTTTCGATGTACTTGGGCAATGGCGTATTGCCGAGCCGGGCGAGCTCGCCCTGAAATTCATCTTCCGTGCCGTCGAAAAGGAAACGAATCGTGCGTCCGCGGGAAGTCGTGTTGTCCACCACCTCGGCCACCAGCGCGTCGTTGCCGTTTTCGTCTTCAAAATAAAGTTTGTTGCCCACGCGGATTTTGCGTGCGGGATCCACCAGCACGTCCCACAAACGGGCATCGTGATTGAGTTCACGGAGCAGGAAGACTTCGATTTTCGCACCGGTTTTTTCCTTTTGGCCAAACAGCCGGGCCGGAAAAACCTTGGTGTTGTTGAAAATCATCACATCCCCGTCGTTGAAATAGCTGAGGATGTCTTTGAATATCTTGTGCTCGATTTTGCCCGTTTTGCGATTGACCACCATGAGGCGGCTTAGGTCGCGTTCCTCGGCGGGGTACTGAGCCACGAGTTCTTTGGGCAGGTTAAAGTTGAATTGAGAAAGTTTTGTGCGCATTGTGACTACTTGGAGAGCAGATTTTGATGCCTGAAAAGGTTAGGACTGCCCTCGTTGGGTTCCGATTTTTGGTGAAATCAGGTGTTGAGAAAAAGTATCTTTTATCGCGATTGCAGCCATTCTCGAGGCTACTGCCCTCAAAAATGGCTGCAAAAGTAAAATTATTTGGCAAACGAAAAATTTTAAAAAAGGTTTCGATGCGGTAAACGGCTGATGGCACACGATACACGGTTGGTACAACACACTTTTCCGTATATCGTTTGCCGCAAGCCGTGTGTTGTTTTACGCCATTGCCATCGCTTTTTGCGTTTTTTTCCGCTCGAAATCTTTGAGGTACACTTTGCGGAGGCGGATGCTTTTCGGCGTCACCTCCACATATTCGTCCTCTTGGATGTATTCGAGGGCTTCTTCCAGGGTGAACCGGCGGGGCGGCGGCAGCGAGGTCTTGTCGTCCGAGCCAGAAGCGCGCATATTGGTCAGTTTCTTCGTTTTGGTCACGTTGATGACGAGGTCACCGGGGCGGT
>CAYZVM010000380.1:0-1596 GCA_964481485.1 uncultured Saprospiraceae bacterium
TTGAAAAAGTGTTACAACATTTAAACAGTCGTTTAATAAAAGACAAAAGTCGTTAACAAAATCGCTTGTTTCGACAGTTTAGGCACACCATTTTTCCAGTTTAGAAGTCATTTTGCCCAACTCGTTGCTACCTTCGTTCCGTCAAAAACAGCCAACGACGTATTCAAAACCCACCTCCGCCGAGGCTATGGCGGATAAAAATGACGAACAAAACCCTCCTTTTCAACCCCCGCAGCGCCAACTCCAAACACCGTGTACCCAACAGCATCCTGCAAGTGGGGGCATCCATTTTTGGCAAACATGAGTTTGTTTTTGTGGACGGCAATTTAGAGCGCGACCCCTGGGCGGTCATCGAAAACTACCTGCGCACGGGAGCATTTCGCTATTTCGCCAGCACCGTCATGCCCGGCCCGCAACTGCGCCAAGCCATTCCTTTTTCCAAAAAAATCCGCGAGCAATTCCCCCAAGTCATCAACATCTGGGGCGGATATTTTGCCAGCAACCAGCACAAAGTCGTGCTCGAAAGTGGGTTTGTGGATTTTGCGATTTATGGCCCCGGCGACCACGCCTTTCCCGCGCTGCTGGACGCGTTGGAAAATGGCCAGCCATACGAGTTCATCCCCAACCTGATTTGGAAAACGCCCGAAGGCGTGATTGTCAAAAACACCAAAGAAAACCTGCTTGACCAAGACGCGCTGCCACAATTGCCCTACGATTTCCTCGACCAATTCTACCCCATGCGGCGCTACTTGTCCCCGACTTTTTTGGGCAAAAAGACATTGGCTTACCACAGCAGCATGGGCTGCCCGTTCAAATGCTCGTTCTGCGCGGTAGTGCCGATTTTTGAAGCGCGTTGGCGCGGAAAATCTGCCGAGGGCATTTTTCAAGACATCAAATTTATCAAAGAAAAATGGGGCGCGGACAGCATCGAATTTCACGACAACAACTTCTTTGTCAGCGAAAAACGAACCGTAGAGTTCTCCAAACTCATGCTGCCCGAAAACATGAATTGGTGGGGCGAAGGCCGCATTGACACCATTGACCAATACTCCGACGAGAGCCTTGCTTTGATGCGCCGCGCCGGGTGCCGCATGATTTTTTTCGGCGCAGAAACGGGCAACGACGCGCTCCTCAAACAGATGGACAAAGGCGGCAAACAGACCGGCGAACAAATCAAACGATTCGCCGCGCGGATGAAAAAGTTTGACATCATCCCCGAATACTCTTTTGTGCTCGGAATGCCCGCCGACTCGCCCGCGCAGGTGTGGGCGCAAATCGAGGAGGACATCGCCTTCATCAAAACCATCAAGCAGATAAACCCCGACACCGAAATCATTATCTACCTCTATTCGCCCGTGCCGACCGAAGGCTCGGAACTCTATGAGCGCATCACACGGGCTGGATTTCGGTTCCCCGAAAAACTGGAAGATTGGCTCTCGCCGCAGTGGGAATCCTTCGACCTGCGCCGCAACCCGCTCACTCCGTGGCTCACCCCGGCCATGGTGCGCCGCATCCAGAACTTTGAGACGGTGCTCAATGCCCGTTTCCCCACCGTTTCCGACACCAAACTCTCGCTCCTGCAACGCCGGGTGATGC
>CAYZVM010000381.1:0-1511 GCA_964481485.1 uncultured Saprospiraceae bacterium
GGTGAGGGGCGAGGGGTGAGGGGTGAGGGGTGAGGGGTGAGGGGTGAGGGGTGAGGGGTGTTTTCTCGCTCCTCGCTTCTCGCTCCTCGCTTGCTTGGCACATCGTGCGTTGCGCCTCCACCGCCGTGCCGAGCAAGCCCATTTTGAGGTCGGTTTCCAACTGGCCAGAACGCGAGCGCGTGCCGCCCGGGAAAAACAGGTTGTTGACTCCGCGCTGGATGCTGAGGTTGCTCATCGTCTTCAGCGTCTCCAGGTAAATGGAGTTTTTCTTGCGCCGGTCCACGCGGTAGGCACCAAGGCGGTTCATAAAATAAGCCGCCGGGCCAAAATTGTAAAGGTTCAAACCCGCACCGTAACTGAACGACGGCAGACCCATGATTTGGTCCATAGCATAGCCCACGAGGATAGAATCGAGGTTGCTGCTGTGGGTGGGGACGACGACGACCGTGCCGTGCCGGAACAATTCGCGCACCGTTTCTACATCGCCGACCACGTTCAACCGCTCGTAGAGATGCCTTTTTCCACGAAAAATAGCGCGGATGCTTTTGCCGACAGCAGCATTGAACAGTCGGCTGAAAAAAGCGGTCAGGAACTTTTGGGCAAATTTGAAAGTGCCGATTTGGAAAGTGCCGACGATTTCTTCCGAGTAGCGGTGGATGATTTTTTGCAAAATATCCTCCGCCGCTGCTTTGGCCTCCGGGTCATTGCGGTCAAGCGATTTTTTGATAAGCCTTTTGCTGATTCGGTTCCAAAACTGGCGCTCGTTGGGCGGGTCTACTTTCCACGGCGATTCTTTGATGCGGATGCGCTCTTGGTAAATAGTTTTCACCAGCACATCGGCCAAATCTTTTTTGTGGCGGTTGGCGATGCGATGAAACGTGAACTCGTCAATCTCGCGAAGGAACTCCGCGCGGTCTTTGCTCAGCCGGTAAATCGGCCAATCTTCCATGCGCTCTATGACGCGCGGATATATGGTTACGTCTTTTTTCACTGATAAAAAGTGTAGAAGGTCGAGGATGGAAGGTAGAAGGTGGAGGGTTGTAAGACTTTTTTTGAATTGAATATGCTGAAAATCAGCCTTCTACCTTCTACCTAAGTTTTTCCTATTTTCTTTTCAATGCTTTCCCAATGTATTCCAAAATTTCCGTCTTGCCCGTTTTTCGCTCCGCAGAGGTAATGAAATAGGGCGGCAAAGTCTCCCAAGTTTTTGAAAGTTCGTCCATGAAAAGGGCGATATTTTGTTCCACCTTCACTTTCCCGATGCGGTCGGTTTTGGTGAAACAAATAGCGAACGGCACCCCAATCTCACCAAAACCATTGATAAACTCAAGGTCAATCTTCGTGGGCGGAATGTTGGAATCAATCAAAACGAAAGCGCAGACAAGTGGTTGCCGGTTTATAAAATAGCCGTTTATCATACTTGCCAGTGTTTTTTGTTCCGTCTTCGACACGCGTGCGTAGCCGTATCCGGGCAAATCCACCAAGTACCACGTCTTGTTGATGAGGAAATA
>CAYZVM010000382.1:0-1501 GCA_964481485.1 uncultured Saprospiraceae bacterium
TAGAGCATTCCCGGCACTTTCACGTCAATGCCGAACTCGGCTTTGCCGTTCACTTTTGATGGCACGTCGGGGCGGGCGAGGGATTTTCCCAAAATTTTGAAATCCTTCGGGTCTTTGAGTTTTGGCTCTTGCGGCACTTCCAATTTGGCGGCATCGGCCACGAGTTCGCCGAAAGTGAAGGATTTGCTGCTGGGGCGGTGCAGCACTTTGGCGTTTTCGGCGTAACAGTCTGATTCGGCTGCGCTCCAGCGGTTGGCGGCGGCTTTGATGAGCATTTCGCGGGCGGCGGCACCGACTTTTCTCAGCGGAATCCAACTGCCGCGCACGGAGCCAGAGCCTCCCACGCCTTGTGGCCCGTGGCGTTTGTCGCCAGCTGTGATGCGGATGTCAATTTGCTCGAAATTCACACCCAATTCTTCGGCGATGAGGGCGGGCATGGATTGCCAAGTGCCTTGCCCCATTTCCGGTCGTGGATTGAAAATGGTGATTTTATTATCGGGCGTGATGAGGATGAATCTGTTGAGCTCAATTTCGGCGACAGTGCCATCGGCAAGGATGACTTTGCGCGGCGCAGCCAACAGGGCTCCTGCCGGGCTGATGCCGACGGCCAAAACTGCCCCGACTTGGCCCATGATTTTAAGGAATTCGCGGCGGGTTGCTATGTGTGTGGACATTTTTATAGTTGTTGGTTGTTGGTTCTTAGTTGTGAGGTTTCTGGTTAACGGGTTTCTGGTTATGGGATTTGATGCGAGCGACAAAACTCATATTTCATAACTCATCGCTTATTGCTCATCACTTCTTCTTCTCGCTTGTTTTTTGCTCTTTTAACAAAGTCGCTGCTTTGTGGACAGCTTTGCGGATGCGCGGGTAGGTGCCGCAACGGCACAAGTGAGCGGAAAGCGCGAGGTCAATGTCGGCATCGGTGGGATTGGGTTTTTGGCGGAGCAGGGCGGCGGCGGCCATGATTTGCCCGCTTTGGCAGTAGCCGCACTGGGGGACTTGTTCGGCAATCCAAGCCTGTTGCACCACATGGTCGGTATGGGCCGAAAGCCCTTCGATGGTGGTGATGCGGGCGGAGGATTTGACGCTCGAAACCGGCGTGGAGCAGGAGCGAATCGGCTGGTCGTTGAGGTGAACGGTGCAGGCGCCGCAGAGCGACATTCCGCAGCCGAATTTTGTGCCGGTCAGCCCGATGTAGTCGCGCACGACCCAGAGGAGCGGGGTATCGGGGTCGGCTTCGACGGTGTGTTTCTGACCGTTGACGTTGAGGGTGTATTTTGCCATGATGGAAGGACGGTTGGTGTTGCTAACGAATATTCAAGTTTTGACTTCGGCTTCAAAAGTAGGTGTTTGAGGTAATTACAATCCGAATTTTAGACAACTGTTTTGCAAAACGAAGTAAATGAAAATGCAGGGTGCGAGAAAACAACTTTTATCTACGTTTGCTATTAGGTGCTGTGTTTATTGTTTAGTTCATTGACATAAAAAAACAGTAGTTTAG